>CAUJGS010000068.1 GCA_963170185.1 Bdellovibrionota bacterium | reverse complement strand
GCGACGGCGACGGAATCGGCGTGAGCTTCTAAAAACTCGACCTGCTTTTCCACCATGTTTTTTTCATAGAGGTCATCGGCGTGGTAGATCGCCATGTATTCGCCTTCGGCGGCCTGGATGCATCGGTTGAAGTTTCCTTCGCCGCCGACATTTTCCGGATGCGCAAAAACCTGCACGCGTTGATCTTTCATCGCGTACTCGCGCGCAATCTGCACAGTCTTATCGATCGAAGCGTTGTCAAAAATCTTCACGACCAGGTTCGAATAAGTCTGCGCCAAGACCGAATCCAAAGTCGCCCGCAAAGTCGCTTCGCTATTATATGTCGGCACACAGATTGTGACTCGTTTCATTGCCGTCCCTCTTGTCTCCAGTAGTGAAGGGTCATAGCTGCCATCGCCAATCCGACAACTACTAAGGCCCAAATAGGAGCTAGCGTCCGGACGGAGAAGACGAGGATCAAAGGTATCAGCACGAATCGGGTCGTTGCCAAAACCGAAATTCGAAACATGTCGATACTGGCAATTCTCCAAGCGAGCAAAATAGTGGCCACGCTCTGGCCTGCGACTAGCGACCAAGCGACCAATTCCATGTTGCCTATCTGAATGGCGGCAAAGCACCCGAACAATGCTACAAGCGCACCGATCCAATATGGCAATTGAGTGGGCTTGAGATTGCGCTCGCTCTGTGCATGCAGAGTCAGCAGGTTGCCGCTCATGCGTGCGAGCTCCGCGAAAGCGCCAATCGCGAGATAACGTGCGGCTTGCGGGAAGGAATCGCCGGAAATGACCGCGACAACAGCGGGAGCCAAGCCGGCCAATACAATCGTGAGGCCCAAATAAGGAAGGAAAGCTGCTCGCCACGTTTGATTCCAATTAGACTTTCGTGCTTCGAGATGCAGAGAGTGAGAGTTCTTGTAGAAGCGTGGCAAAAAAACCTGCTGAACGAGTGCTTCAAAAGCGGCTGTGATCGAAGCGGAGAGTCCGAGACCGAGTCCGACAATAGCCAGCGCATTTAGGCCAGCAAAGCCTTCTACAAGCGGTCGATAACCTTGAATCAAGCCCCACACTGCGAGATTTGCGATAGCAATTGGAGACGCAAACTTCCAGGCTGTTTCAAGCCATGCTCGAAGCGAGAGAACTTTGCTCAAGCCGTTTGAGTCGGTAGGTGTCGACACCCACCAATATGCGATTGTTCCAAACACTATTTGACTAAGCCCGGTCGTCAGCCACCAGGCACTGGCGGACACGAAGTGTCGTGTGACAAAGAAAGATACGGCAAGTGCCATAGCTTGTGTGAAAACGGTAAACGAGACGAATGCAAATGGCCGGCCGAGAATATTGAGAAGCGGGAAAATCGTGTTGGCAATGGCACTTCCCAGGACGACAACGTAAATTGTGCCGATGGTTCGAACGAGAGATTCGTGATTGCCGATCGCGCTAATGTCTAGTAGCCCGATGAGCCCGACCAAAACCCCGGCGACGAGTGACGAGACCCAAGAAAAGATGAGGAAGTGCTTTACCGCTTGTCTCGCTTGCCCTACGCGCTCCCATTCGTGAATTTCGCGATTGAGATAGGTTCCAAGCGGACTGATGACGAAAATGAGGAAGAAGCCAGCGAGGGCTTGCAGGAGAAAATAAAAACCGACTTCGGCTTGCGGTAAAAGCCCCGTGATCAGTCGAAATGTTAGAAAGACAATAGCAAGTTGTGCGATCCGGCCTAAACCAAGAACGAGAACAGATGTGCGATTTCTAGAAGCCTCTTTCAAGTTCGCACTCCGCTTAGAGCTGCTTCTGCACAGCCGTTAAGATATCTTTCCAGCGTTCCGAATAGCCATCTGCTTGGGCGCGTTTAGAGCCCGCTTCGCGAATTTTTTCTCTTTCGTCGTCATGTTTGAGGTAGTAGCGCACTTTATCGATGGCTTCATCTGGCGACTTGTAGGTCACAATCTCTTTGCCGAGATTGAACCAGTCATCTAGTCCGGGAACATCGTCGGAAAGTTGGAACCCGCCGAAATAGGGAATTTCGAAGTTGCGAGCCTTGATCTGACTGCGGTTTTTTTTACTCTTGATAGCAAGAGGTAGAGCCTTCCAGTGAGAAACGAGATAGCTAGGACTCCACGAGGTCGAATTACCAATGTTCAGATTCACTTTGGTGTGACGAAAAAGGTGATTCATTTTTTGACTAGAGAGAGTTCCGTTTGGCCAACCAAGGCCAAAAGCTTCGGCTTTTATTCCGGCTTTCTTAAGTGAACTCACGATCCAGGCTCGGTATGGGTGAAACTGACCGATGAAAGACACGTCATAAAGGTATTTTTCCTCAAAGGCCGGGCGCTCGTGCAGATCAATTGCCGCCCATTGGCTTACTATGACGTTGTTGACGCCAAGTGCATTGTATTTTGGAACGCTGAACTTGTCGGTTGTAACGCTGAATGTGAAGTGAGGGGCGTACCGAGACGTGAAACCGTCGAATCTCCACGTGTCGTCACCAAACCAGTTGAGGGTCGGCGATATCTTGCGAATGGCATCAAGTGTTTCCGGTTTAAACTGATCTCGGAAGAGGCAGAAAGTAACTAGGTCCGGTTTGGTTTCTTGGACTTTATTGATGAGTCGCTTTTGGAGTTCATCGGAGCCCGCGAGATCGTCGTCGTAATAAAATGGAAGGACTTCATGTCCATGGGCGGCGATGGCGCGCCGAAAGCCATATTCGCCGATGATATTGATCCCACGTTTGGGATCGCCATAGTCGTATTGAATATCGACAAAGAGAATCTTCACAAGAGCCATTCCTTAGGTTAGAGGCGCCCCAGGCATCCGAGATTGAAACTCTGCAATCTGTTTTTCAGACAGCATGGCGCCGCCTTCTTGATGGGCTTTGTACCAATTGGCCGTCCATTCAATGGTTTCCGCGAAATTTAAAACAGGTGACCAGCCGAGTTCAGTTCTAGCTTTGGTTGAATCAAGTTTCAGGAAGTGAGCTTCGTGAGGTTTGCTTTTCAAATCGAGATCACTGGGTAAGCGAAACTTGATGCCGCTCCACTTTGCTTGAAGTGCATCCAAGATCTTGCCGACCGGTACACAGCTTTCTTCGCGAGGCCCAAAATTAAAGCCCGTAGCAGATTTAACCTCGCCGCGAAGAAGGCGGCTTGCAACCATGAGATAGCCAGAAAGAGGTTCCAGCACGTGCTGCCAAGGGCGGATTGCCGTTGGGTTTCGGATCTCTGTCACTTCGCCGCGTGCGGTTCCGCGAATGAGGTCAGGGATTAAACGATCTTCCGCCCAATCACCGCCGCCGATAACGTTGCCGGCACGTACACTCGCCATCAGTACGCGATGCTCGATGCCGAACTTTTCTAGTGGGAAGTAGCTTCGTTGGTAACTCGAGAAAAGAATTTCCGCACAGCCCTTTGACGATGAATACGGGTCGTATCCACCCATCGGGTCGGTTTCTTTATAGCCGACAAGTGTTTCTTTGTTCTCGTAGCACTTGTCACTGGTGATATTTAGGATAGCGAGTTCGGTCGGACCAGAAGCCTTGCGCCCTTCGACCTTACGTTTGGCGATCAGCGCTCGTGCGGCCTCGAAGACCTTCAGTGTGCCCATCACATTGGTTTCGTAGGTTTCGATGGGATTGCGATAGCTGCGAAGAACGATTGGTTGGGCTGCCATGTGAATGATGAGATCTGGATCGGCCTCGAACAGAGCGTTTCGCAAAGACTCGTAGTCGCAAATGTCGCCGATGACGGATTCGATCTTTAAGATCCCGCGCTCGCGCAAAAGTTCAAAGTGAGAGGGTTTGCTTGGAGCCGCTAGGGCGTAGCCTGTGACCTTGGCGTCTAAGTGTTGCAGCCAGAGCGCCATCCACGAACCTTTGAAGCCCGTGTGCCCGGTTAGGAAAATTCTCTTTCCACGAAAGTTTTCGAGACTCATTTTGTTTTTAAGCCTTCCAAGGTGCTTTGCCGGAATCCCACAGCGCTTCAAGCTCTTGTTTGTCGCGAAGAGTGTCCATGCACTTCCAAAACCCTTCGTGTCGATACGCCGCGATCTGACCTTGCGCCGCAAGGGATTCCATTGGTCCGCGTTCGAAGATCGTTTTGTCGCCGTCATTGATCGAATCAAAAATCTGCGGTTCACAGACAAAGAACCCGCCGTTGATCCACGAGCCATCGCCGCGAGGTTTTTCCAAGAATTTCGCAACCGAGTTGTCGGCTTTGATGTCGACAACGCCAAAGCGGCCTTCGGGCTGAATCGCCGTTAGTGTAAGAGTCTTTTTTTGGCTTTGGTGGAACTCGACAAGCTTGCTGATGTCGATATCAGAAACGCCGTCGCCATAAGTGAGCATGAAGGGCGAACCTTCAAGATACTTGCGGGCGCGAAGCACGCGGCCGCCTGTCATGGTTTCCGGGCCTGTTTCGACGAGCGTGATTTTCCAGTCTTCGCTTTCGTTTTTGTGCATCGTCATTTGGCCAGTTTTGGTGTCGATCGTGACGTCGCACTGATGGAGATAGTAG
>CAUJGS010000067.1 GCA_963170185.1 Bdellovibrionota bacterium | reverse complement strand
CATCGCTGACTGCCGAGAAAAGCCCTTCAGCTGGACGACACCGCCCGTCGCTATGTACTCCTCGACACATTTTCTCCAGAGACCTGTCCCTTGCCATCCTGCGCCCTCACAAGCCCGAACGATCTCGCCACATACCGGGACATCTTCCGCTCGAGTGATTCTTTGTCGCTCGGCTTCGGGCCGCTTCGCGCACGAACATAGTAAGATGATTCCGCAGCTCACATACAGCATGGAGACGGCTTTCAGGGCTCGAATCATGTGAAAATCCTGTCTCGGACACTCAAGAGCGGCTTTTCCACGATCAAATGCAAAATATAGCTCAACCCATAAGACAAGAACGCAGTCAGCCCTAGCGAAACCAGAGCAATTCCAATTGGCCCCTCGCCTAGGTATTTGGACAATGTGTGGGAAACGAACTTCGCAATTGGCAAATGAACCAAATAGACACCGTAACTCAACGTTGCGGTTTTACGCATCCATGTACTTCCCAAAAAAGACCCCAAGGCCCCCTGGTCCGTCACAAGAAGCACTATCAAAATAAGGTAGAGCATGCTCGATAGGAATCCAAAGTCCCAAACAGACTTCATCGCCACACTCAATAGAGTCGGAGTATCAGACATTCCGCCGTACGACAGGTACATGAACGGAACTTCATGAAAAAACGGAAGTATAAAATAGAGGTAGAGTACAATCACCACCGTCCAGAGGAAAACTCGCAACCATCGCTGATGCTTGCCATGCAACAACATCTTGAAATGATCGGGGTAACAGTAAACCAAAATCGCGCCAGCTAGTCCGTACAAAAACGTGTCGAACCGCAGATGTGTTGGGATAAAAAGATCCTTAAAGATATTCAATGGTGGCGCCGCATTTTCCATCGTGCCATGAGCCCCCACGCTTTGATCGACAACCAAATATCGCAGAATTAACGGGATGCTCGCGCTGAAAAACAAAAAAACAAAGCGTCCCCGCATACTTGGAATACTTAGCGTGCTCGCCACCGCAAATGGCGCCGCGATATACAAATGTTCCTCAAGACTAAGAGACCAGCTCCACGGCGCCAACACAGGCTGATCTCGCGTGTAGTTTGACAAATAAAATAGCTCGGGGATCCAGTTAATTTGCGTCACTCCGTTCACGCTGAAGATTGGCCAGAATTGAACAACTCCCCATAAAAGAAATAGCGTCACGTAATACAACGGGAATATCCGAAATCCGCGTTTGACATAAAATGCCAACGTCGATTTCAGCCGGAATCCCTCCGCAGACTGCATCTCCAATAGAAGTCTGCCTATGAGAAATCCGCTTAGCACAAAGAAAAAGTCCATAGTTTGCCAGCCGGCATTTAGCGCTATCCGAATCCACTCTTTTCCGTAGGCGTATTGATCTAACGGAGCGACAACGGCTACGTAGAGCATCACATGCATGTGTAGAGCGATCAGAATCATTAAAACCCGCAATCCGTGAAGTGCAGGATATCGATTCTCAAGCATTCGAATTCTGAATCTGTCGCGCATATCGACTATTGAAACAGAATTCAATCCTTGGTTCATTTGAACTTGTCGGCCTGAGAAGTGACGCCGGACCTACGGCTAGTCACAATATTCAGAGGTCCTCCCCTGGTAATGTAGTCATTAGTATAAAAGCCGGAGGTTTGAATGTCATGGCGGCTCGCAATCACACGCCTTGTTCTCGGCGTGGCGCTGATTTCGCCGCTCCTGCAGGTCGAAGAATTCCCCTTTTCAAACTATCCAATGTACTCGAACGCTCAGCTCAACACACGCCGTCTCACGATCTATATTGAGGAAGAAGACTCTGGATCGCGACCGATCACAAATGACGAAATATACCCGATGAAGCGCATTCATCTTGGCTATTTACTCAAAGAGGCACGAGAGGGAAATCAAATCGCTAAAGCGAGTGTCACAAGGCTACTCAGCAACTTCCCAAAACGAAGTCAAATTGGGCTGATCACGATCGCACCTGGCGCTGTCGGCGGAGCCCCATACAGGGTCACGGATTTCTACAAACTTCCAATCTCAGAATTTGTTGTGAGCTCTGCTGATCACGGCGAGACAAATCCATGAGCAGAGCCTTTCGCCTTTGTTACTTCGGCGCGATCTTAGTGACATTCCCCTTCGAGAGAATCTTGGAGTTCACCCAGCTTCCAGTATGGAAGCTTTGTGTGGCGCCCAAACCGGCACTTTTGACGCAGGCTCTATCCGCCGAATATGGGCTTTCTATCGTCAGTAGAGATATGAGCTACCAAACTATTGGCCTCGTTTCTCTCCTCACCATCGCCTCCCTAATATGCTCCGCTCTCGGCTTGAAACGACGAATCTCCGACGCCCTTTCCTTCATCTCCGTTTCATTTCTAATTATCTACTGGTCGCAGTTTTGCTTCACCACCCACGAGCTAACGCCAATCCCTGTATCTCTTCTTCTGTGGAACCTCTTCCCGGCCGAGTTAGCTCCGGGACCGGCAATTCGAAACCAGCGCATTCACTTTACAATCGCCTTCCTCTCAGCGGGAATTTCTAAAGTACTCAATGGAGGAGCCAACTGGGTTCTTTCAGACTCTCTGCGAAACATTCTCCTCCTCCAAAACTTTCTGTTTGAAAACGCATGGCTTCATTCGATGCAAACAGAGCTGAACGCCTGGTTAGTTGGCCAACCCAAGCTATGTCGTTTTTTAAGTTTAGTCGCAGTAGGCTTAGAGCTCAGCGCACCAATCGCGCTAATTCGTAATAGACCATTGATCAGCTTCTTCATTGTGTCCGGACTTGCGCTGATGCAGCTCGGAATCCTTCTCGTCGTCTATATCAACTTTGTGACTTGGATTCCGATTTATCTTTTCTGGATTCCAGAATCTGTATGGGGTCGTCTCGATTCATATCTACAGACAATCATCGAAGCTTTCAAAGGAGGTCGGCCATGATTCAGCGTCGCTCTCTCGCCGACTTCTTTTTCTTGGGTGGTTTCTCACTGCTGGCTCTTCCACTGCTATATTTCCTGTTCCCACCTGGAGAAAACCATTCAGGTGCGCAAGCAGTTGCGTCTCTTTTCCTTTTGGCCCTCGTTTTGGACTTCACTATCAACTTTCCGCACTTCGCTTATTCCTATTTGATCTTCTATAGAAATATTTGGAGCAAGCTAACTGGAAAAATCGATGCAGCTCTGACTCTCCGGTATTGGTTCGCTGGTATCGTCGTACCAAGTATTTTAGTTGGGCTCTTGGTATATGGAGTCGTCGGTCCCGATCACACTGTTCTTGGTTATCTGGTGAATTTTCGGCTTTTCACTCTTGGCTGGCACTACGCCAAACAGGGGCTGGGAATATTATCTCTTTTGAATCGAGAAAAAGGCTGCCAGATAAGTCGAATCGAAAGAACCCTCTTTCACACCAATACTCACTTGGTTTGGCTCGCAATTTGGTCTCATTTCAACCGCACCGGGACCTCGAGCTACTACATAGGGATTCCATTTCAAAGCTTCGAGCTACCGCCGGCGGTCATTTTTTCTCTGACTGTCCTCGCCGGACTCAGCAGCCTTGCAACAGTCCTCCTCATCATCATGCGTGGTCTCCGAAAAGGAGAGGTCTCATTCTCGACATATGGGGTCCTGGCATACTTCTCTGCTGCCTATCTTTGGATATTCTTTCGTTTAAGTCTGGGCGAAACAAAGGGGACAATTCTGGCGTTTGCATTCTCGCCGCTCTTCCACTCTCTTCAATATTATACGATTGTGCATCGATATGAAAAAAACCGGGGCTCGAACCTACTCCAGTTGGCCGCCATAGGCATATTACTTGGAGCTTTTGGATTCTCCTGGGCCCCTCAACTTCTGGCACATTTCATTGATATATCTTCTTCTGGAATCGGACCAATCTTTTTCAAGTTTGCATTTTGGACGTTCCTAAATATCCACCACTTCTTCATCGACAATGTTTCTTGGCGACAAGAAAGTGCCTCCGTGCACCGCTACCTCATTACAAAGTAGGCGACTTAAAGGTCTCCGGTCTTAAGTTTTCGCAGAAACTCATCCGCCGAGGGAATATCTTCAAGCGCCGATTTCGGGCAAAGATGCAGCGAAAGCACCGTTCTCACGGTCTCACCGAAATTGTAAACAGAATGAATACGGCCAGTATCAAACCAGTGCAGAGATCCGTCATTGGGAACTTGAAACTGATGCCCCTCTACTTCCCAGAAAACATCAGCGTTTGTCTCAATCACATAGTGAAATCGAATTTGTTCATAGTAGGGGTGGTCAAAGTGTGGGGCTACACGGCCTTCTGGATGAAGCTCCATTATGCGCACCTTGGTCAGATTCCATCTCTTAAAAAGAGAGCGCAACTGGCGAACAAAGTCCGGTGCAACTTCATTTTCATAGGCGAATTCTTTTTCAAATTCAGCCTCTCTTGAACCGGCTTGGGAAACTCCGCTATAGCCCATCGATTTCGCCGAAGAAACAAACTCGCCTTTGGCCGAGAAAAACTGTGCGGCCTCGTAGATCGGATCCGTCGAACCCGAGCGCGATGTCAAACCAATGCCCCGATAGGTAAGACGCCTTTTACCAGTTTCGGGATCGACGATGATCGGCTCGATCTTAAATCTCGAGCGAACCTGATCGAGCTGATAGCGAAGGTCCTCCACCGGAATCGAAAATCGATCGGGCAATCGACAAGTCCATTCAGGCAATTTCTCCCATCGAGTAGATGGCGCATACAGACTGGCAACACGGTTCTCCGTATTGGCTGTCCAGCCGACAATGTCCCGCGAGATTCCCATTCACATATTTTGACTAAAGAGTTTGTCCGTGTAAAGTGGAAGTCGTGTCAACCACGGTCTATCCGCCCGAAGAGAGTCCGTTCAAAACGATATATGTTGATGTCACTCATCGATGCCAGATGGCGTGCGCGAACTGCTATCTACCGAACCGCAATATACCAGACATGGATAAATCGCGCCTGTATGAGATGCTATCCCGTCTCCCGCATAAAACGGATTTACGTTTAATCGGTGGAGAGCCTACGCTTCGCAATGATTTACCCGAGATCATCTCGGAAATAAAAAGACTCGGACATCGTCCCATCTTGATTACCAACGGTCTTCGCCTGGCCGACAAGACGTACTGCGAGGAACTCCACACTGCGGGCCTGCGCTACTGTCAGCTCTCAATGAATGGCTTCCTGGACGACGAGATCTATCTGGCAATCGACAAAATGGCTTGTGCTGCAAAAAAAGAAGCCGCTCTTAGAAATTGCATCTCAACCGGAATCACGGTTTCGATTTCCTGCATTCTCGTTCGGGGCCTCAATGAACACCTCGTTGCAGAAATCTTTAACGCTGCCCGGTCATTTCCAAAGCCTGCGCGCATCAACTTTCGCAATGTCGGCGCGATTGGCAGAAACTCGGCAAACTCAATTCCTCCGCTCTCAATGCAAGAGATCGTTCAGCTGGTTTCCAAGGCCACAGCGACGCCGCCAGAAAAAATTCTTTCTAGCAAAACTGCCGACAATCAGATCCGCTTTCTTTCGCAGCCTAATGCTCGATACAGCCAGCAAATTATCATCAAAATCACAGATTGGACGATTTTTGAGTCCCCTGTGCTTATCGACCCAAAAGCTCGTGAAAGAGGTCGAATCACTCAAGACTTCATGCTTGCTCCACACTTCGAACATGTGAAGGCTAACGAGTTTGGATATTAAAAGAGCGGTATCCCCCAGCTTATTCTCCGCTTTCGGCCCTATGCTCCTGCTGTTCATACCGCTATGGACAGGCTGCCAAAGTCTTTCACTGCCATCGGCCTCCGTGCCCATCGAATCGCTTGTGCTCAAGAAGTCAGGAACTCGGTTCACCATTATGGCCGACACAAGAGCGCAGCAAATCGATTTCCCCGAGTTTGTGGACATTCTAAAAATGTCTCATCTCGCCAATGGCGTATTTGACCAAAAAATGCGCCAGATGATTCAACTTCACGCGAAACCCAATCCGGAGAGACAGTCCGTCTTCATTAGATCGTCAGAGCGATTGCATGGCAGCCTTCGAGCACTGTCTCCTCACGTCCGGGATCCCGGGATTCTTCCCAACAATCCAACTGATTTTAACTCCCTAGTCATATCTCTGTTCGACACCCTCTTGCTTGCGCCTGATTTTGAAATCAAGTTCGCCGCAGCTGGGGACTCCAGCCACATATTCAATCTCCTGCAAGCCCATATTAAACTTTCTGAGTTCAAAAGTAGGTTTGTGCCAATTTCCGATGGTGTCGAATTGCAGAAAAACGAACTAACTCAAGGCGAGTTTTTCCAGTTGTTTGGATTCAATCCTGCGAATTTTTCTGAAAACAACTTTTGCCAAACGGGAGAATCAAACTATGAGTCAATTCGCGGCACAGAAATTTGCAGCAGTATGCCCGTTGAGTCCATCGCCTGGAACGACGTTCAAGTTCTCCTGCAAATTTTAAATAGAAAGATCGAACACTTCCAATTTTCCTTGCCGACCATGGCGCAGTGGCAATTCGCAGTCCTTGGAAGAATATCTGAACCAACTGACGATGATCTTCTCCCGAACCTCGATGAACAGGCATGGTGGCTTTCGAATTCTAAGAAACAAAGTCGATCAGTTGGAACAAGACAGCCAAGCGCGACTGGCGCACATGATCTTTTGGGAAACGTCTGGGAACTGATGGCCGACAAACCACAGCAATGGGCTCAGCCCAACATCATGGCTATGAGGGGCGGTAGTTGGGGCTCCATCCATCGAGCAGCGCTCAAGCTGAGCAATGTTCGTGCTGTCGACAAAGAATTTCGTGGGTATCAAATCGGCTTCCGGCTGACGCGCAAATCAAAAACTCACTAAATTTTTGTGTTTTTACTGAACCTCTGCGGCTCTACCACGTACGAGGACCAAAATATCGCTCGTAGCGCCGAGAACAGATGCACTTTCTTATATTCGTCGGGATAGCGCTGCTCTAAAATCTTGGAGACCTTTGGTAAATACCGTGGAGAGATCTCGGGAAAGATATGGTGCTCCACATGGTATCCTATGTTGAGCACTAAGGAATCGATTAGAGGCGAGTTCATATGCACGGTGCAGGTATTCCGAAAGGTCATACCCTGTCCGATCAGCATCGGATGGTGATTAGTCACCACGTACGCCGAGGAGATAAAGTTTTGAATCACCCAAGGTACGATTTCAATTAAGACAATCGATTCCCAACTGCAAAGCCACCAAATAGAAACGTGAATCGCTGCCAAAGTTCCGAGCTCAAGAAAAACAAAACTTCGATTCACATACTTGGGGAATCTCGGCTGAAGAAAGACAAACAGCTGATTGATCGAAAACGCAACAGGCTTCCAGAAAAACAGGTAAAGAAACGACTCTCCATTTCGTTGATTAGGGCGAATGGCATGAACGATCTTTTTTACCCAACTCGACTTAATCCAATTGATAGTTTGAAAGCCAGACACATTCTCATCGAGTGTTCCAAATCGATGATGCAGACGATGCCAGTGCGCCCAGAATGTCGGCGAGATGAATCCGTAATACACACAAGGCCATCCTAACAGTTTTTGCCAAAAAACTGTTTGCACCACCTGACCGTGAATAAAGATATGCGTGAAAAATAAAGTGTAAGTCATACTTAGGCCAAGAGTGACAGAAGCCACACTTCGCCATATCAATTCCGCGCCCGAGAAAATCACAGCCACCAAGGCGATGTTGATAAGCCAAACAATCAAATAATTAAATAAGAGCGAACGCTGGGGGACGAAAGCTTCAGCAGGCAAAAGAGGCCGAATCTCTTCGCGCAGAATTTCAATATCTCGAGGAAACTTGCCTCTTCGAAGCTTCGCCATCTATCTATAGTACGACTAGCATCCGACATTTGACCAAACAATTCCGTTGCATGTGCTCAACCTTTGGTTCAGTATGGACTGCTTTTTCATCATGAGCGGTTTCTTAATCGGCTCTATCCTCATCCGCAGCCTGAACCCCGGAGAAAATTCAGCTCTTTCAAATTTCGAGCGTTTTAAGCGATTTTGGATTCGCCGCGCGTTTCGCATTATTCCTGTCTACTATCTCATCCTCATCTCCTACATACTCCTATTCCGGATTTATCCGCTACCCACTACGGCGCAAAATCTATAGGGGCGCTTCGATTTCGTTCGAGAATTTCTCTTTTTGTCGAACTATGGCTTCGAGTTGAAAAATACGCTGATGCGCTGGAGCTGGTCCCTCAGCCTGGAAGAGCACTTCTATATCTTAAGCCCATTCTTGATTTCAGGACTTTTCTTTCTGAAAACACATCGGCAAAGGTTGGTGGCTCTCACCTTGCTTTTTTTGATGGGCCCCCTCGTGCGCCTCGGAATCTACTACTTCACAATCGACAGAGCCCCTCGAATTTTTGTATTCAAAGAAATGTATGCGCCAACTCATGCCAGATTTGACAGCCTAATCGCTGGGATCATTCTCGCATATTTCCACCGGTTTTATTCGAACGAGCTAAGGCAGCTCTTTGAAAAACGAATCGTCCGTTCAATCGCGGTCGGAGTTCCAGTACTGATCGCCGTCCTCATGACGTTACCGTCACTCAACCCCAGCCCCTTAGGTCTGCTTAAGCCTCAATTTCAGACTTACATGAACGGTCCTCACTTTGCCGAGGCCGTTGCCGCAAGCGCCACATTGATAACGCTGCTCACAGTCGTCCTCTCCGGACTTCTTGCCTATATAATTCATCTACTGGTTGAAAAGCCTATTCTGGCATGGCGAGAACGGCAGTTTCCTTGAGAAGCTTAACGTTTACGATGCCGTGACTCTTTTCTCCTACGAAGGTTCGCAGTTGAACAAAATCGTTTCTCAAGTCGCGAAGCTCCATACGCAAAGACAAATAGTGTTCTGCTGTCAGCTGAAACTTGAGGTCTGTGCTCACGACTCGAGGCACTCTGGATTTTAAATGAAGAATCAATGCTTTCCCCATGATCATCAGATTGTAAGTCATCGGGCCGCCCATTGGCTTGGTGAAATGGGCACATCCGCCTGCTAACCTCACACAATCCCACCAGAGCAGTTGTGGCTCGGGCACACGTTCGAAAATACGGCTCTGCGACTCAAAATAAGAGAATCGACGTTTCGTTCCGGCTCGTGTAAATTCAAATTTTGCACTTGCACCAAACGGCTCTGCACCTTCTCGAAGCTCCCCATGAAATCTAAGCTCACGAAAGATTCGAATCGCCTCGGTCTCAATCGACGAATCAGCAGCGCTCAGGCCAACAGCACGGAAGAAGGCATTGCTGACGGTTGAAATGTCCACATATTCCCTGTCTTGCAGATAAGCGAGCCTCACCTGAAATATATTTTCATCCGAACGAATCACGATGCCTTCTGCCTACAGGCCGGAAAAATAAATCCCAACATCAAAAGCATTCCCGCGATCACAACGTAGATCTTCATCAGGAACAACATTCCAACAAAGGCGCTAAACAAGGCTGCCCATCCGACCATTCTGGTTCTTCGAAAAATTAAAAGCAATGGCCCCACGAGCTCAAGCGCAACTGTCGTCCAGGTCAAAAGACTTCGTGCCTCTGGCCCGATCGCGCCAAGTAAATCCATCTGAAAGCGAGACTGAGACATCATCAGCCCGATGGCGTCACCAGATCTCCAGACAGGGCTCATCAACTTCGTCAGTCCAGAAAATGAAACTGTCGCTCCTAGAACCACTACAGCGGCGCTTTCTACGTCAGATGGCATTTCCCAATCTGAGTCCTTCGAGACGAACGTACCCTCTCCCTTGGGGACGAAGCTAAGGGCCACCAAAAACCATGTGATATAGCCGGGCACAACACGCAAGTAGCTTGGATTGAGAGACAATATCACAGCCATTGAGGCAGCGATGACGATCGCCGCTGAAGCTCGCAAGGCACCGCTCGCCCAAATAAATGCCGCGAACATTCCAGCAATAGCGGCAAGATCCACCACTGGCCCGACGACTTCCGCCGTCGCACGATCCAGCAGGATGGCTATAAACAAAAAGCTTATATAAAGCCCAAACAAAATTCGAAAGTGGCGAAACCATCTCTGCGACATCATTGGCACTCCACCCGCAAACGCTCGGCAAGAGGTTCCGCTTGCCCGCTGTATACCGAAACCGCCTGAAGCGATGGGCCTAGAAGCTCAGGTTTCACTCTCGAAAAGCGATATTCGGAATCGCAAAAATGTCTGCGGATAATCGGAAGACAAAGCTCCCGTCGCATCAATTGAGGCCGATCTAAGCAGTGCACAAGCGTGTAATACGAAACCAAAGGAAATCCAGACAGCGGCCATTCCGACGCCGAAGACAAATCCAGCCTCACGACTTCGCCTGAGGCGTATTTGAGATGCATGTGTTTCATCCACAAATAATGGGATTCAACAAAAACCTGCGGCCGAGGCGCCAGCCATGAGACATATCGCACTTGTTCGGGAAAAAACAAAAGATCGTATAGGCAGCGGACACATCCAAGTCCAACCAGTCCCCAGAACACAAGAGGTCGGAACGTTGTTTTTCTAACCTTTGGCATAGTAGCCATAAGATCGATGATCTAGTTTTGAAATTTTAGATCGCGCCTTTTCAATCCATTCGCTCTTAAAAGGACTACGCTTCTCTGTGTTAGCAGGCAGCTTGAGCAACCTGAGCGTGTTTTCAGAGAAAATCTTTTTCCTGATCGGGCTGATACCACTTCCTATATCCAGCTTCCAATTCCGCTTTGCCATCATTTCACCGGGAATTCTCAAAGCCTTAAAAGCCTCAATTTGCCATTGCGGTGATCCGTACCAAACCGAATCTGTCCCCCAGAGAATACGATCCTCACCTACTCCATTGAGAAGAGTACCGATGAACGCCGCACAAAATCTTGGATTCGTCACACAGCTCGACGCAAACGAGGTGCCGATTTCCGCATAGACGTTCTTAAATCCACCTTCCTGCACGATCCTCACCAAGTCTGAAACCCAGAGAATTTCACCTGTGTCCTCAAAGCGCTTCATGTCGGATTCCAAATTTTCACCCGCAAAGGGGCGAAGTGCCGAATGAAAGATGATGAAGTTCAGCTCGGGCCAATCCCTTGCAACAGCCTTGAGGTCGTCAACCTGCGCAGCCTTCCAAGCCGCCGGGAACTTGGATTCATAGTGAGACGGAGTCAGGCCCTTATGAATTGTAATATTGCGAACACCTGAACTCATGGCCATTTCATAAAATGGATACATGAGTTTCTTGTCATCAAGTCTCCACGGCTTCCCGGTTGGACTCAAAGGGTCACCGACGGGAAACAACTTCCACGAGCGCGGCTTGGCAGACTTTGCATCGGTCTTTGCGGACTTCAGCCAGCCGGAGATGTTTGGATTCACGACGTGATTGGCATAGAGCACCTTCGCGCCTGCGATATCATTAACGACATCACACACTCTGTATAGAAGATCGTTAGGCAGCGGATCCCCATTCGAAAAGGGGGCACCAGAAAGTAGTGCGGCGTCTGTTTGACTCTCAATAAAGATCTCCCGCAAGAAATGTGGAAGCTTAAACCGCTCCATTTCCTCGCTCGATTTCTGAGAGACGTTCTTAACCCCCAATGTGTCCGCCCATTTCGCAAATTTCACGAGTGTTGGATGATGAAAGTCGTCCTTAACCAGATGGGTTTGCATATCGAAGATAATGGGTCGATTCGAATCTGCACCCGTCGCAGCCTCGGCCCTCTTAATTCGAAAAATATCTTCAGCCGACACATCAAAATACTCACCGAAGACCTTGTTGAGCCCCAGCAAACCAATCACGATCGCCGCGCTCGACTGCAGCACTTCACGTCGCGACGTGCACATTTCCTTACTGACTTCAGTAGCCATCTCAACGATAGCTTCCTCTACCTTTCTTTGGTCGGCCGTTTGAGGCAACGGGTCGTATTCGCCATTTGAAATGATACGAGTCGGTATCGCAGTCCTGATCCTCAGCTTCTCCGCCGGACTTAGCTTCTTCACCGGATAAGCTCCTTCAGCATCTGAATGATCTTTGATACATCCCATTCAGGTACGAGTTGTGACGTTTTAATTGTAATCAGAATCGAATACGTCAGCGGTATCCAGATTTTTGTGAAAAGCAGCCCCAAAGGCCCGAACTTTTCCCACTCCTTAAGCTTAAGGTGCGAGTACGCCACCAACGCACCAGCCGGAATAAAGTAAAGCAAGCTGCCCAACATCAATTCCATAGTTCGTTCAAAACCACGATTGTAGTAGTGCGGGTATGCATACCGTGAAAAGTTGAAGATCAACCCCGTGATGATAATGACCAAAAACACGTTCACGAATGAGGCTGCCCGGCTAGAGAGGCCTCGAGTCATAAAGGCAAAAGCCTTATTTACGCGCGGAAAGAAAATTCGTGTCAAAAGATAGCTATAGTAGAAATAGAATCCTCGAAGAAACTCGCCGTATGTTTTATAGCGATACGCGAGAGAACTCGTGTTTGCCGGCAGATTGAATCCACAAAACACAGCAATTGCGACAGCGAAGTTCAAACCAACGCTGACCCTCAGCAAAGCGCCAATCCCTACAAATAAGAAGCCTGCCCATTGGCCGAAGGCCCCACCAAAGGACGCTCTTATAGCGTCAAAACCCTCGTAGGCCGAATAGTAGACGAAATTGAAATTCAGTTTTTCAAAAGTTAGAGGCTCTGACTTCAAAAACAAAAGTAGTCCGTTAAACAATGCCACGGCGGCGGCGTTCACATAGAGAAGCTTAACCCCGCGCCAATAAAGTCGAGTTTGTTCGTTCGTTCCCAATACCGTTTCTTGGCTATGAACTTTCACTAACCGAAACGGTATTGGAAATTTAGTTGCAACGGCCCATATCGGAAGCACCGACGATCCAAGCTCGAGCGCGGACATACGCTTCAATTCTTGATTGAAGATCATTGCGAAAAAGGAAACAGCAAAAAGTATCAGGTAAATCTGGAGCACGGCATGAGCAATTGGACCAAGCACCTCAAGACTCAAAGCGAATAACCCAATCGCCTGCACCCCCAATAACGTGAGAATCACATAGCGCCGCCAGTACTTCTGCGATAGCCACGCCGTCACCAAGACCAGCAGGTACGCAACCGCGATATAAAATCCGCGCAACAACCAGTCGCCATTTTCCAATTTAACGGTTCGTAGAAGAAAGTGGAAGATCCCAAACTCACCGACGACCGTGATGATTGAAGCGATGGTCAAAAAAACGAATCGCCGCTTGGGCATGGCTACGCAACAAATCACAGTAACCGCCAGCAAAGCGGCTGTCGCTCCACCAAATACAAAAAAGCAGCCCAATATGAACAGGACGTATGGAATCAGCACATCCCAATAGTCTGAAAACTTCTTGCGGCTACTGAGCAAGTCCGTCAACACCTTCCGTGTACCACGCTAGGCTTTCAAAGCCGTTTTCAAGACACTCTTTTAAAGCCCAAAGTGGCCGGGCATCATTTGCCGTAGCGCCGACGACGATAAGGAGTGTCTCCGTGGGATGCGTCTCAGGGAAAGATAAAATACGGCTGACAGCGAACTCGGCCTGCCTGAGCTGCCTGTGAGTGACTTCCCACTGGGTCGCCGCCTTTAGCTCGACTCCATTTTTCTTTAGAATAAGCGGAACACTTATTGAGAACTTACTCAACTCGACGGGCAGTGGCTGCGCTTCCCTTTCCGATTCACTTCGTACATCAATGATCCGATATGATCGACCACTGGCGATTTCCCTCTTCAGGTCGGCGGTCGAAAATACTCTAGTGCGAGGGTAAAAATGAACCAGACGGTCTTCAGACTGGGCTGTTTTTTTTCGAACGCCAAGCCGGATCAACGTAAACGGGGTTTTGGGGGCAACACCTACAAAAAACTCTTCTTCGAGAAACTCTTTCGTTTCACCAAGCGCGCTCACCATCTCTGCCGTCATCCCCGACCGATTCAGCTGCAACAGCCCTTCGATCTGCGCCACACCACCGTATTCCAAAATTGGCTTATCAAGATCTTCATCGCCAGAAGGTCGCGTCAAGTTCATGTAGATGATTTTAACCTGATTTCCAACCTTCAAGCATCGCGAGCCACCGATATCAAAGATGGTCGCCGGTTGGTTCTTCTCGAAGTTCGCTCTCAGCCCTTGATCGATCACGTATACCGCAGGAATATCCTGCCTCCCCTCGGCACAGGCTTTTGTGCTGTTCACCACGAACCTACTCAAATCTGGGTGAACAACCGCGCTCTTCCATTTCAAATCATCCATCTGCCAATGCGTGCTACTGAGCCTTTGAAGTCGTAAGCCGTAGGCTCGCGAGAGGCCGCCAAGGTTGTCCGCGCTTTGATCATCCCTAATATTCTTCAAACCTTGTGAGACTACGGGAGTTTTTTCGGGAAGGACCGCTGGGCCAGTGGTCTTCATCATCAATGCTCGGTAACCAATAAATCCAGCAGAGATCACAATTAGGGTCGCAAGACCAATATCAACAAGTGCAGATCGGCGCATATTTTTCCTCGGCTCTTTGCCCACGAAGGCATATTGACCTCTCTAGCAAACGCTACTTTGGCCAAATATCGAAAGCAAGCCACAAAGCGAAACTCTGAAGCATGTGACGTCACGCTTAGGAGTGCAAGCCGTGAGCGCCCGATTCGCGGGTGCCTGCGGCCGTCATTTCAATGAAACGTGCGCGCTCGCGAATTTCCGAGACAGTCGTTGCATTGACATAGCTCATGCCGCTGCGAAGACCGCCTGTGATTTCCAAAACCACGTCGCGCACATGACCTTTGACGTTCACAAAACGACTCTCGCCCTCGGCCGCCATCCCCGTCGGAACACCGCCGCGCCAAGAAACCTGCGCCGCCTTTGAAGCCATACCACGGTACTGCTTCATCCCGCCCTTCAACTCTCCCGGAGTTTCCAAGCACCCCGACAGCATCGAACCCAGCATCACCGTGCTCGCGCCAGCGGCCATAGCTTTCACGATATCACCAGATGTCCGCAGGCCACCGTCGCCGATCACAGGGACACCCATCGGATCAAGAGCCGACACGCACATCGCAATCGCCGTGAGCTGCGGCACTCCGCAGCCCGTGATAATACGGGTCGTGCACATTGAACCGGGACCAATTCCGACTTTCACCGCATCGGCTCCGGCTTCCGCCAACTCGATAGCGGCTTCCGGCATCGCGACGTTGCCACCAATGACTTCCACCGAAGAAAAACGATCTTTCAGCCATTTGATGGTCTCTAACATTTGCACCGAGTGCCCGTGCGCAATGTCGACCACGATCACATTTGTTCCGGCTTCAACCAAAGCCTCCGCACGCGCTCTCATGTCATCGCCGACGCCGACACTTGCGCCGATCGCGTGCGCACCCGACGCTTTGACCTCGCGAACGTTTCGTACCTGTTCTTCGATCGTCATGAAACGATGAATCGGTCCGAAGCCGCCCTCTTTAGCCATCGCAATCGCCATCGGCGCTTCCGTGACGGTGTCCATGTTGGCGCTGATCAATGGAATGTCGATCTCGATTTTTTTTGTTAGACGTGTCTTCAAATTTGGGTCGCGACGCGAACGAACATCCGAACGGTTGGGAAGTATCAACACGTCATCAAACGTGAGGCCACGACCGCGCATCGGGACGTCTTTCCATTGAAAAGTCAGTGTTGGCCATTGCGACATATTTCCCCCTTAGCGGAATGAAGATACGAAATGCGGTAGAACGGCAAGAAACTCGCTAGGCCCGCCGAGGATGTCAACACCTCGACTTCAGAATGGGCCTGATCGCAATTAGCCTCGGCATTTCGGCTAGATGATGCCGCGCGTTTCAAAAAGGAAGGTGGCACCTACAAGGGCGGGCGTGTCAGACTTAGAGGAGATGAGCATCACGGACCGCCGCAAGCAGCACTTCTGTCGCATTCCTTTTGAGAAGATCGAAATCCTCGCAGGCGGTGAAGTGTTCCTCTGCTGCCCCGGATGGCTACGAAAGCCCATCGGCAACTTAAACGAAACTCCCCTGCTGGAGCTTTGGAAAAACGGCGTCGCAAAAGAGATCCGTCAGTCGATGTACGACGGTACGTTTCAGTTCTGCGACGATTCGCTGTGTCCGCATCTTCAAGCACTCGACACCGGAACAAAGCCCGCTATCTATTCGCCGATCGAAAGTCGCCATGAGCCGCGTTCGTCCTACGTCGAAACTCTCATCTCGGGAGTCGACGGCAGTGTTCCCAACGGGCCACGTGAAATCGTCGTGGGCTTTGATCTCACATGCAATCTCTCATGTCCCTCTTGTCGGCGCGAACCCGTGGTGTATCGACCAGGCATGGCCGCCTGGCAACAAGCCGACAAGATGGCGAGCGAACTCATCAACGCCTATCCACTGATTCGACGCTTGAAGATCGCCGGTAATGGCGATCCTTTCGCTAGTAGAGTTTATGGGCGCATGCTGAACGCTCTCGATGCCGAAAAGTACCCGAATCTTTTTGTCACGCTTCACACCAACGGACTGCTCTTCACACCCGATCGCTGGAAAGAGCTGCAAAAGGGACAAGCCAGTATCGACACTGTCGAAGTCTCAGTTGATGCAGGTTCGGCGGAAACCTACGCGCTCAACCGACGTGGTGGAAGCTTTGAAACTCTTCTCGAGCGCCTGGAATTCATCGGCGGTCTTCGCCGCGACAAAAAACTCAAACGCTTGCTCCTAAGTTTCGTCGTGCAAACCAATAACTTTCACGAGATGAAAGACTTCGTCGAAATCGGTCGCCGCTTTCATGCCGATACCATCATCTTCAGTCGTTTGAACAACTGGGGAACTTTTCCAGCTACGGTACTCGCCTCACGTTCCGTTCATCTTGCCGAACATCCTCGACATCAAGAGTTTCTCGCCGCAATGGCAGATCCCGCTCTCGAAGGTGCCGACGTGTTTTTCGGCAACTTAAGTCACTTCCGCCCTCGCCCCGCGGCCTCTTAAAACGGCTGTTTTGATTCTCGTTCACGCGTCCAGTCGGGTCTTAGAGGTTCAAAGTTTACAAGCCTTTTCAAGGCTTTATGAAACCGCCAACAGCGTCTCGTCCAGATTTCTAAATTTCCCGGCGACCCCATTGACCTACACATAATTTACTCCTAACTTACACCTTACTTACACATCATGCATCGCGAGGAGTTCGCCATGTCGCCAAGACCAACACAGACCACACAGGCTACAACTACGCAGTCTGCGACCACGCAAGCTACACAAACAACACCGCTCACTCCGAGAGAAAAATCCGTGATGGAATTTCTCGAGGTCCATGCACGGCTGCACGGTTTCGCGCCGACCTATCAGGAAATCTGTCGGCACTTTGGGTTTGCCTCGTTCAACTCGGCTCAACGTTATCTCAAGCAACTCGAATCCAAGGGGTATATCTCGCTTGGTGGCTCCAACCAAAAACGTGCGATTTCTCTCTTGCGCTCGGCTTCCGCCTACCAAGACGAAGTGGAAGATCGTCAAAGCTCAAGCGACACCGAAAGCACAACCGGCTCGTCGAATGTGGAAGCCTTTCAAGTTCCCATGCTCGGTCGAGTCGCCGCCGGTGCGCCACTAGAAGCTTTTGAAAACGATGAGTTCATTGATGTCCCAGCATCCTTGGTAAAACGCCCGGACCGCACTTTCGCTCTTCGCGTTCAAGGTCAGTCGATGATCGAGGATGGTATCTTCGATGGCGACGTGATTCTTGTTCAACGTCAAAACCAAGCCGAGAACGGTGAAATCGTGGTCGCTGTTGTTCGCGGCGAGCATGGTCCAGAAGAAGCTACCGTGAAGCGGTTTTTTCAGAGAAAAAAAAATACGATCAAGGATTCAAAGAGCCTTCACCGAAACGCTCTCCTCAACTCGTCTGATGATTCGAGCGATGGCGACGTCATTGGCGACGTTAACGGCGAAACGCCGAGAAACTGGGCCGGAGCTCAACGCAGCGACATGATCGAGCTACGCCCGGCGAACTCCACGATGAAGTCTTTTTGGTACTCGCCGGGCGACGTGCAGATTCGAGGAGTTGTCGTCGGACTGATTCGAAAGTTTTGGTAAGGACGCCACCGAATGCATAGCTAAGTACGCAGCTTAAGACCTACGTACTCGTACAAGTACAAACAGAACGAAACACATATCGTGCTTACCCGCACGAAAGGGACTGCTTTTGCCTCACGCTACCGCGCTTCAACAAACAAACTCCGCCGAAAGCCCTGTGCATGTGCGCGCGCTTATTGCGAAGTCTTTGGCCGAGCGCGGACACAAGCTGGTGGCACACGATGAGCTTCGACGCGCACCCGGTCTTACAACTGGCTGGCAGCGATTCGATGAGTTCCTCATCAGCGGTGGATTTCCCTGTGGAGAAATCAGCCTTCTCGAGTCACCGGCGGGACTCGGAGCGACAACCCTGTGGCTCGACACCGCAAGTGCCTGTCAGAAAAACGGAAACCGCGTGGCATGGATCAACGCCATCGGTTCCTCGGACGCCTCTCACAGCACGACACTCCATCCAGCGACCGCCAAGCAGCGCGGCCTCGATTTACGCAAGCTTCTCTTGGTGGACCTACCCGCAGAATCCGAAGGTTTTAAAAAACGTCTTTGGATTCTCCAAGAGATTCTCACAACTCGTCTCTTTTCCCTTGTCGGCTGCGACCTGGGCGATGTGCCACTTCCTTTGCGCGAAGGTCGCTCCCTCCTCGCGCAGGCACGTCGCTCAGGCGCAGCCGTGGTCTTACTTTCTCGGCCTTCACGCAAATCCTCGCCCCACGCGATCTCTAACTTGCGCACGATTGCGTCGGTCTCTCTCGAACTCCAACACAGTCACTGTCGAATTTTACGCGCCCCCCACCGCTCTGTTCCGCAAACCTTTGAAAGGAGAAGTCGCCATGTCGAGTTTATCGCAGGTCGAACCGATCACCCTAGCATTGGGCTCAACACCGGACTCAACATTGACCTCGGCCTCGCACTCGCCCCTGTCACAGGTGAATTCCCCGATGACAGCAGCCGGCGGTCATCCAAATCGAATTCTCGCACTTGAGTTCGGCACGCTGAAGCCAGCTTGGGTTGAAGTCATTTCAGATGTGCTGATGCAGTTTTCGCCGCGACTTTCACATCGAACCGTGCAGCACACGGAGTCTCGCGATGTTCACCATCGTGCGGCACGAACCAGCACGTGGTTTTTTTTAGACCTCGGCACCAATAGCTCGTGGATCAGTCGACGTTTTGGCAACGAGAACAAACTTCTCGAAGCCGTCTTTGCGAAGCTTGCAGAACTGGACATCGAACAAAATTTTGAGCGAACACTGAAGGCCGCGATTGCCGACACCGCGCCAGCAGCCCAAGCTCTGGCGTCCCTTTACTCGTTTTGGATCTCAAGTCCCGGACGCACCAGAGACGATCTCGATCGCCTCCCGCTTCAGGCCCTCACTCAACTTGAAGGACTTCAAGCATGGGGCTCCTCCTCGCGCCTGGAGAGCATTTCCAATTTCTTTTCTCTTCTCGGCTTTCACACGCTTGGAGATCTGCGAGCTTTCACGCCGGCAGCTCTGCACGAACGATGGGGCGCGATCGGCGATCTTCTCTACCGCCGTCTTCAGGCCAACCCAGATCTCGAACCTCAACCGATTTCCCCATACGTTCCGACGGAGGCCCTACGCTCTTTCATCCATCTCGACTTCCCGGTTTCGATCGTGTCGCTGCTCTTGCATGAAGTCGAAGGCACTCTCAAACGCTTGCTCGCCCGTCTCGAAGGACGCCGCCTGCTAGCGCGTCGAGTCCGCCTAAAACTGCGCTGCGAGTACTCGCAGCACGAGCACGTTTTTTCTATCGAGCCCTCGACAGCCACTCGTGATTTGCGATTCTTTCGCGTGCTGCTTGAAAATCGCCTCGAAAAAATTGAGCTCCTTAACCCGATTCAAGATCTCGAAATCGAAGTCGATCCTGTTCCTGAAAAAGAAACTCAGGAAGACTTCTTCGATCACTCCTCCGCCGACGACACCAAGCTCGCGGTCCTTATCAGTTTACTTCGTCAAGAAGGTGCCCAAGCCGGTTTCGCCGAAACACGCGACGAAGTCTGGCCAGAAAACACCTGGGAGGTACCTCCTTGTTTTTTGATTTGCACCGCATCAAATGACGACAAAGATACCGGCCAACAGAGTGATCGTGCCGAGGGTCTTTTGGACGAATCTGGATTTGCGCCACGCTTCTCCTATGGTCGCGAACTCCCAAATGCACCAAGACCAACGCTTTTGCTGCGACAACCTCGCCTGCTTTCACAAGAAGAGCTCTCGGCTCTGCACTTCTACTCCAACCATCCTGTCGAACGCCTTGAACACGGCTGGTGGGAAGAAGAACGCGCCGGCCCAGGAGGCAGCTTCGTGATTCCTCGGCGCGATTACTATGTGGCGCGCGACCGAGGCGGAAGAAGTCTCTGGATCTTCCAAGATCACACATCCGGTCAATTCTATCTCCACGGCGCCTTCGACTAAAAAGACAGCGAAAGCCGAAGCGACACAAACCGAAAGGGCGATTATGAACAAGTACTCACAAAAGCATTACCGTCCAGCAGCGAAGGCCGTAGGCCGAAGCGACACCCAATCTTTCGGCGCCCCTGCGCCGAAAGCAGCGAAGGCCGGAGGCCGAAGCGACACATATGAAACACAAGAAGAGCTTTTCTTTGCCTGCGCGTCCTTCCTTCTCCTCCTCTTACTCGCCAGCGCAGACGTGTTATTCAAGACCACTTAGCTCACCTCCACAGAGAGCCGTAGCCCGCACTGAGTTTGTCGAGCTCTTGGCGCGAACCAACTTCTCGTTTCTGATGGGAGCCTCCCATCCAGATGAGATGGTTCTACGCGCCAAGCAGCTTGGATATCGTGGAATCGGCATTTGTGACGTGAATGGCCTTTATGGTGTGGTCCGCGGCTTTCAGGCGGCAGAGAAGCCAAGTCACTTTGATGCCTCACAAATTGCGGCACAAACTGCGGCTATGGAAGCAGGGGGTGGGAAATTTCGGTACCATCTAGGTGCCGAACTCACACCCTTTGACTCCTCACCAATCGCCTTGCTGCCGACGTCCAAGGAAGGTTACTCGCGCCTCTCTCGCCTGATCACGCAGTCCAAGCGGCCTGCTGCAAAAGCTCGCCTCTTGCTCTCGCTGGAAGACATTCTCGAGCAAGCCGGTCATGCCTCGGGCGAACTGCTGGCGATGCCGCTTCCGCCATGGAACATGCGAGACTTAGAAAAACTCGTCGATGCATTTGGCGATCGCCTTTACCTGCCTGTGCACAAGCACACGACGTGGGAATCTATCGCCCTAGCCCGTGAAGCCGTCGATATCGAACGCCGCCTCGGCCCTTCTGGGCTCAAACTTTTTGCTACGGGACGACCACTTTTTCACACTCCCGATCGCAAACCCCTGCACGACGTGCTGACCTGCCTCCATCACGGCGTCACACTTGCGGAGGCAAAAACCAAACTGATTCCCAATTCCGAGCGCTATCTTAAGTCCATCGAAGAGCTGCAGCACACGTATCGCGATCGGCCTGACTTGTTGACACGCACGATGGAGATTTCCGAGCGCCTACAGTTCAGCCTGACGGAACTGCGCTACAAGTATCCCCGCGAAGCACTTCCTCCAAAGAAGACCTCGATCACCTATTTGAGAGAACTCGTCGAAAAAGGATTTGAACGACGCTACGGCGAAGCAACCACCAGTGCGTCGGATCGTGCGAAGGCTCGCAAGCAAATCGAGCACGAGCTCAAACTGATCCAAGATCTCGAGTACGAGGATTATTTTCTTACGCTTTACGATATCTGCGAGTTCGCCCGAGAACGAGGGATTCTGCACCAGGGCCGTGGCTCTGCCGCAAACTCCATCGTCTGCTACACCATTGGTCTCACCGCTATCGATCCGATCAAGCTGGGACTTTTGTTTGAACGTTTTCTCTCGCGCGAACGGGCCGAACCACCAGACATCGACATCGACTTCGAACACGAGCGACGGGAAGAGGTGATTCAGTACATTTATCGAAAGTACGGCGCTTCACACGCGGCTATGGTCTGCACCACTGTTTGTTATCGCTCGCGAATGGCGCTTCGCGATGTCGCCAAGGTTTTATCTGTCCCCCCAGAAAAAATAGACCTTCTCGTAAAGACCATGGGACGAGAAGGCCTGTCCCATCTCTTAGCAACGCCCTTTGACAGCGAAAAATTTGGCTTAAGCAAATCTAAATTCCACAAACTGCTAAAGCTTGCCTACGAAATCAAAGGTTTTCCACGGCACCTCGGCATTCATAGTGGGGGCTTTGTGATCGCGCACGAACCGGTGACGGACCTCGTACCTGTTGAGGCCGCCACCATGACCGAGCGTTATGTGATTCAGTGGAACAAAGACGATGTCGCCACTCTTGGCATGATGAAGATCGATATCTTAAGCCTGGGCATGTTAAGCGCTCTGCGCAAAGCATTTGAGACCTTGCGCGAGAAAAAAGGCATCGCTCTCGAACTTGCGACGATTCCCCAAGACGATCAGCCAACGTACAAGATGATTCAAGCCGCCGACACCATCGGCACCTTTCAGATTGAATCGCGCGCTCAGATGTCGTTGCTACCACGCTTGAAACCGAAAAACTGGTATGACCTCGTCGTGCAAGTGGCAATCGTGCGCCCTGGCCCCATACAAGGCGGCATGGTGCACCCGTATCTCAAACGAAGATCCGGACAAGAAAAGATCACTTATGCTCACGCAAAACTAGAGCCGATCTTAAGTAAAACAATGGGTGTTCCAATTTTCCAAGAGCAGGTCATGCAGATCGTCGTGGCTGTTGCCGGCTTCACACCCGGAGAAGCCGACGAGCTTCGTCGAGTTGTGTCCAGTGCCTGGCGTAAAAAAACTGTCATGCATGGCCTCAGACAACGTCTGATCAACGGCATGCTTAGCAGCGGCATCGACACCTCCTATGCCGAGCAAATCTACAAGGTCATCGAAGGTTTTGCCGAATACGGATTTCCAGAATCTCACGCAGCAAGCTTTGCGCTTCTCACCTACGCCAGTTGTTGGCTGAAGCGCCATCACCCCGATGTGTTTGCGCTCTGTCTTCTTAACTCTCAACCAATGGGGTTTTATCCACCTCGGCAACTGATCTCCGACGCACGAAAAAACGGTGTCCGTTTTCAAGCTCTCGACGTTCAAGCTTCCGAATGGGACTACACACTTGAGCAACCAGGAGTCGTACGAGTCGGTCTTCGTTCCATCGACGGACTTGCCGAAAACGAAGCCCATGTTCTTGTCGCAAAACGCCCAGAAAATGGTTTCCGAGACCTCGAAGATTTCGTACGGCGCACACGTCTTCCCAAGCGTACACTGCTGCGCTTAGCAAATGCCGGCGCTCTGCAAAGTCTACGAATGGGACTTTCGCAAGAAGAAGCCGATATTCGCCGAGCGATATTCAAACTTCAAGGGTTGGACTATCGCCAACAGAGCCTGTTTTATGGAACCGAGTCGCTTGCCGACAGAGAGAACTCGGCAGATGGCACAGCAGAAGGCGCGGCGCCGCATGACGGTCGCGAAAGTATCCTTTGTGAAACCGAATGGGAAACTGTCGTACGCGAATTTAAAACCAAGGGATTCTCGCTTGATCGGCACCCTCTTCGCATACTCCGGGAACAACCAGGATTTATGAAGCAACACCAAACGGCGGAATCCCTTCGCCATCTTCCCAACGGGCGAAGTGTTCGTTTGGCTGGTTTGCGATCTCTACTGCAAAAGCCGCCGACCGCAAAAGGAGTTTGTTTTGCTTCGCTAGAAGACGAAACCGGGATCTTCAACATCATCATCATGCCAGATGTTTACGAGCGTGTGCGACTGTCGCTGCACACCTCAAATATTTTGGAGGTCATTGGCGTGTTACAGAGCCACAAGGGCGTTATTCACATAAAAGCCAGCGATGTTCGACCGCTGGCTCTGCCCGCCCAAATCTTCTTCAGGCCATCTAAAATGTACTCGTGAAAGCACCAATCCAGACGAAACACACTCCGTCGGCACGCTCACTACGGTTCGTAGCTATTGTTCTGGCGCCGTGGATCTGCCTTCTTAAGAGGTTTCGTCTTGTCCGCAACGTAAACCATCTTCTCGAGCTCAACCCAGTTGTTACGCTTCATCCACTCTTCAATCGAAAGCGTGGTGATGAGATCTGCGATCGCATACTGACCATACGCTGGCTGCTCGTCGTGATGAAGGCGAACATACGGAGCAAACTTGCTAGCAAACGGAAGATTGGCCATCGCCTGCGTCCCCGAAAGCAATGCACGCATCGGACGATATCCGGTCTTTGCCAGAACATCTTGCGCCTCGGCGCGATTGCGAACTCGACCAAATGGCTGAGTTGCCGCAGCAATTAATTCCATGACCCATTGATTCGAGTTGGCTTCCGTTTTGTTCTGCCAGTGAGCCGCAGCATTATAGAACTTCCCGTTAAACGACTTCGGAATCGAGTTGTCGGCCACAAGCTTGCCGTTTTCACGACGGTATTTAGGAAGCACCAGTTTCTCAAGATTCTCTTGGATATCATGCGAAGGCACCAAGATTTGCGCACGCAACTCGTGCGGGTCATCTGTAAAGAAACGGAAGATGTCTTCGTCGTAAAGTTCGGGCTTATTTGGATCGATGCCTTTTTTCACCTGCTCGTCCGAGATACATGGACGAAGCATGTGACGGAAATACCAGTGCTGAACACCTTCTTCTTCGTCTTTACCATCTGGATGGTAACGGAAGAGCATTCCCATGTGACTATAGACCGACTGACGAGTCTTATCGCCAAAGGCCTTGCGGATTTCTCGTTTCACCTGTTCGATTTCACGATTTCCGCTTTCGCCCGGCATGACCTCGCTTTCGCCATGAGCCACGATGTGCCTGACGGAAAGCAAACGGCCCTGACGGTCCGTATCACGCAGTGTGAGGATGTCTTTCATGTCTTGGCCTGCGCGCGAAACCAAAACGACTCTCAAGTCTTTACCTGTCTTTGCTTTGTACTCTTGTGCAAGGAGGGTCATCTGGACATCAAAGACTGTCCCGATCTTCAACGCATCAGCGATGGCTTCCGACGTCGGCTCTTTCACTTTACATTCGCCCGCAACTGCCATTTGCGGTGCCGCCAAAGAAATTGCAGTGGCCAAAAGACCTGCGGCGAAAAAATGCTGACGTGTCATAGTCCCTCCATATGCGCGTCGTGGAATACCGTCGAAAAAAGAAGGGGGAACAATCCCTGTTAAGGAAAGTGTTCCCCCTTTAAATCAGTCAGACCGAAAGTCCGAGCGATCTCTAATCGAGATTACTCAACAAGTTTCGATTTGAACGACTTGCTAGCGTGCGAGATCGAAGTAACGATCGTCGACGAACCAGCTTTGATTTGACCTTCAAGCACGCGCTCAACACCGTTAGCCGAGTCTGTTACGAGAACAACACCCGCTGTCGAAGTCGCAACGATGACTTTGCTGCCTGCTTTGAAGAGAGTCTTCGAAACTTCGATCATGCCTTTGCCAACTTCCGAAGCCGAGTTGTACGAGAACGTACCAACAACAACTGCGCCGTTGCCGATTGCTTTCAAAGTAACTTTCGTTACGTTGTAAGAACCTTGTGCAGCAGATTCCACTTTCTCAACTGTGAATTCAGCAGCAGCAGAAACCGCGTCCGAAGTCGAATCAGCTGATTTGCTAGCAGCATTTTTAACTGCCGAAGCAGCAGAAACCGCTTTGTCAGATGCAGACTTTGCACCTTTCGAAATCGCTTTTCCTGTCGATTGAGCAGCTTGCGAAGTCGAATCAGCAGCTTTACCTGCCATGTTCGAAGCGCCTTTTGCCGCGCTTACTGTTTTGTCGCCGATAAACTCTGCACCTTGCGATACAGCGTTAGACGTGCTGTTGATCGAAGCACCTGCAAGAGCAAGTGTTCCGAGAAGACCTTTTTTCGTGAGTTCTGCGCCTTCAGAAACGAAGTTCGCCGAACCGGCACCAAGGACTTCCGCAGCTTTCGAGATCGACTGAAGCGACTCGCCAGATACGTTGAGCGACTGCTGAGAGAGATTAGCCATCGCGACGTTCGATGCGAGCATCATGACCGCGAGAGTAGTGACTTGCTTCTTCATGTAGTTCCTCCTTAAGGAATCTGAAGTGGTTGGGTTTTTCAGGACCGTTAGTTCGCGGCTTGTATGTACAAGCCTTAGGCCAAGGGTTCCGATACCCCTCCAAACGTCTCCTTATGAGACATGCAAGATACTGTTTTTATTGAATTTTTATGACGTCCGACGGGCGGACTGTTTCACGGCACATATGTTTCATCTCATAATGAAACATGAAATTACGGCCTGAAGGAGAGGTAAGTTTTGGCCAAATCTGGCCCCCGGAGTCCCCATCCGTCACACCCCACCACCCCGAAGCGTTTTGATGCCAGCCCTAAGCCCTATCCATTTGAGCTGGACCTAGACCTCACAACCCCGAGACTTTCTTGTCCCTCTCATGGGGATGGGGTCTCATGAATAAGACACCGGGTACCGGCCCGGAGAACTAGCTAAGACTATGATTCATCGGAGGAATTCAAAATGTCGAGCAGCCTGAAAACGTTCAAACGATCTTTCTCGAGACTATATATATTGATGGTCGCTGCGGCCCTCTCGCTGGCGATGATCCTGTCGGCCCCGGCTCAAGCATCCGGCCCGGCGTTCAACGAACTCTCGCAAGGCGACTTCGACAACGCGATCCGCGAACTTTCCGGAAACGCGACTTACCACTCCGTTACTGGCGCAAGCAGCCTCGGCGCTCTCTTCGGCGTTGAAGTCGGCATCGTCGCCGGCCTCACCTCGACCCCTGAGATCGACAAACTCTCAAAGCAAGCGGATCCCAACGCGAGCGTGAACCAGCTCCCACACGCATCACTCTTGGCAGCTGTCTCTGTTCCAATGGGCTTCACAATCGAGGCACTTCTCTTCCCCAGCATTTCGGTTGGCGAAGTGAAGTATCAGCAGTTCGGCGGCTCGGTTAAGTGGACCTCGGGCGACATCCTTATGCTTCCGTTCAACCTCGCGGCTCGCGCGTTCTTCACACAAAACGAAATGAGCTTCGGTCAAACACTGAACAACGTTTCGACAGGCAACGTTCCTGTCGCTGTCGACGTCAAACAAGAGAACAGCCAGTTCGGTCTTCAGATCTTGGCGAGCCCCAATCTTCCTTTCGTTGAACCTTATATCGGAATCGGAACCGTCAGCGCCAAAGGCTCACTTGC
>CAUJGS010000066.1 GCA_963170185.1 Bdellovibrionota bacterium | reverse complement strand
GTATCGCTGGGAAGGTGCGCAGATCACCGGGCAACAGCTAGGCGATGTGTATCGTGGATGGGCAAAAGACTTTGCTCTGGTCAGCATCGAAGATGGCTTTTCGGAAGACGATTGGGAGTCGTGGAAGGCTTTTACCAAAACCGAAGGTTCACGCATGCAGATCGTCGGCGACGACCTCTTCGTTACCAACCCAAAACGTGTGGCGCGTGGGATCGAAGAGCAGGCGGCGAACGCTTTGTTGGTGAAGGTGAATCAGATCGGAACGCTTTCTGAAACGGTCGAGGCTGTTCGTTTGGCTACGGCGAACCGCATGCACACGATCATGTCTCATCGCTCGGGTGAAACCGAGGATTCGACGATCGCCGACTTGGCCGTGGCGCTCTCGACTCAGCAAATTAAAACGGGAAGCCTTTGCCGAGGCGAGCGCACAGCAAAGTACAACCAGCTTCTTCGCATCGAAGAAGACTTGGGTTCGACGGCGAAGTACTGGGGTCGTTCCGCGTTCTTTTAGAGGACGGGACCAAGGGCGGGCAATTCAGGTGACAAGCGTCTAAGAGCGGCTCAGACTTGAAGGGGATGAAGAACCTCACCATCTGGGCCCGTGTTTTTCGAGAATGGCTACAGCATCCCGCTAGAGTTTTGCTGCTGGTGGGGTCGTTGGCGTTTGTAGCAGTGCTCTTAGACGGCACGCTCTTTAGGCTTTGGAGTCTGGATCGCGATCGCGATCGTTTGGTTGAGCGAATCGAGTCATTGAAGCAGTCCATTCGCTACAAAGAAGATAAACTGGCGGAGTCCAATCGCCCGGAATTTATCGAGCGTCAGGCTCGCGAACAGTTGGATCTGGTTCGTGATGGCGATCTTGTTTTTATTTTTTCCGACTCCGGCGACGACGAGATGGCTGCAAACCCCGTAAAAGAGCCTGCACGTTCGGTCAGAGCCTCGCGTTGAAATCCATGCGGCCGATTTGCCTCTAGACAAGAACCCGGCTAGTTTTGTCTACCCGTAGGTTTTTACGAGGGGTTTATATGGAACACATATTCGATCTCAAAATCTCGTCGCTTCGCTATAGTCTTGGTCAAAGTCGTGCGGACTTCGCTCGCGCGATGAGTGTCGATTTGCAGACGGTTTTCGACTGGGAAACTGGTGCGACGCAGCCGACTCCCAAGCAAATGGCTACGATGATTCGTCTCCAGCAACAATCCGAAGCCTATGCCGAGCGAACAGCGCTTCGCCCAGCGATGGAAGTTGAGCTGCGTGAACGACATCTTTCTCAGATTCATTCAGAAGAGGTCGTCGTGGAATCTCAATCTCGTCTAAGCACCGGCTCGCCTCGTTCGTCGGCAACAAACTGATGAATAAAAAAAAGTCTCTGTACCTGGTCGATGTCAGCTCGATGTTCTTTCGGGCTTTTTATGCAGTTCGTCCACTGTCGAGTCCCTCAGGACTTCCGGTAAATGCCATCTACGGTTTCCTGACGATGACGATCAAACTCTTGCGAGAGATCCGTCCCGACTATATCGCGTTTTGTTTCGACCGTCCTGAACCAAGCTTTCGCAAAGATATTGATCAACGCTACAAAGCCAATCGCACCGAGATGCCAGAAGACCTCGTGCCGCAAATGCCTTGGTTTCGAAAGCTTTCTGAAGCACTGGGCGTGAAGTGCTTCGATAAGCTCGGATTTGAGGCCGACGATCTCATCGGAACGCTCACTAAGCTTGGGCAAAAAGAAGGTCTCGATGTCGTGATCGTCAGCGGCGATAAGGACTTCGCTCAGCTGATCAACTCAAGTGTCACGCTGTACGACACGATGAAGGATGTGCGCTACGATCCCACTTTGGCGTTGGAAAAGTGGGGAGTGCCTCCGGAGAAGATGATCGACTACCTGGCGTTGGTGGGGGATTCCTCCGACAACGTCGCGGGTGTTGCTGGAATCGGGCCTAAGGGCGCGCAAAAGCTTTTGGCGGAGTATGCCTCGCTGGAAGAGATTTATGAAAAGCTACCGTCGGTAAAACCGGACGGCACACGTAAGAAACTAGAAGCGAGTCGTGATGAGGCCTTTTTGTCCAAGCGTCTCGTGACGATCGTGCAAGATGTTCCATTGGATTGTTCGCTCGCAGAGATGCAGTTGCATCCGATTGAGCGTGAAAAGGTTTTGCCGCTTTTCGAGGAACTCGGATTTAAGAGTCTCTCGCGCCAGCTTTTCGGCGTGAGCAATCCGGCAGAGGCTGGCGCAGCCACACCCACCGAGTCCGCTGTGGCTTCGGGAGCATCGGCTAGCGCAGAAGCGGGAGCCGGCGCTTCTGAGTCGCCTCTTAAGCCTGGTCCCTACTGGGCGGAGTCTCGACTCGAAATTTCGGAGCTTCAAAAGCTGCTCGCGACTCGTGATCCATCGAAAGAAATCTGGGTGCTTCACTCGGAGCGTGGGGTTGTGGCTGGGTTCGACGGCACGGCTTATCAGCTGGCCGGCTCTCCCGAAGATCTCGGTCGAGCTCTCGAAGGCCGTCGCCTTTCTGGCTATGACATCAAAGACTTTGCACATCGCTATAGTCTCGGGAAGTTTGAAGTCGAATGGGACGCTCGTCTTGGGGCCTATGTTGAGCACGCAGGCTCGGTGGAGTCGATTCACGATCTTTTCACAAAATACCTTGGCCTAGCCCTTCCGGACCTCGCGTCGGCGAGTCAGTGGCTTGCTTGGAACTTCGCGCTTCGACGGGCAATCGAGAGCCGACTTGAAAAGTCCAACGGTATGAAAGTTTTGAAAGAACTCGATCAGCCCTTGGTGCCCGTTCTTTATCGAATGGAAAAACGCGGGATCTTGATCGATGTCGAGCTGCTTACTGGGTTCTCGCGCGAACTCGCGACGGATATTCAAAGCTTTGAAGCTCAGATTCACAAAGAGTGTGGCGAAGTATTTAATATCGGAAGCCCCAAACAGCTTGGCCAGATTCTTTTCGGCAAGATGGGACTTCCTTCGGGCAAGAAGACGAAGACAGGATTTTCGACTGACAACGAAGTGCTTGAGGCGATCGATCATCCGGTTGCTAAAATGATCTTGAACTGGCGTGAGGTCACGAAGCTGAAGTCGACTTATGTCGATGCAATTCCGCAGCTTGCAGATGCCGGTGGTCGCGTACACACCACATTCAACCAAGCGCACACGGCGACGGGGCGACTCTCTAGCGTCAATCCGAACCTGCAAAACATTCCGATTCGTACCGAGCGTGGAGCGCATATTCGAAAAAGCTTTATCGCTCCGAAGGGGCGTATGCTGGTGAGTGCGGATTATAGCCAGATCGAACTCCGCATCTTGGCTGAGATCACAGAAGACCCGGGGTTGGTCCGGGCCTTTGAGCAAGGACACGATATCCATGCGGCGACCGCGGCTGAAATCTTTGAAGTTCCACTTTCCGACGTGACTTCCGAAATGCGCCGCCAAGCCAAGGCCGTGAACTTCGGTCTTGCCTATGGACAAGGTGTCTACGGTTTGGCGGAGACTCTTGGTGTTCCGCGTGCCGAGGCTCAGGCGATTATCCTTCGGTACTTCACGCGATTTGCGAAAGTGAAGGAGTACATGACCGACACTGTCGAGAACGCGAAGAAGGTCGGATACGTGGAGACTTTGTTTGGGCGCCGTCGCTATCTGACAGAATTTGAATCGAAGAATGCCGCCATTCGCAAGTTCGGCGAGCGTGCCGCGATCAATGCGCCGATTCAGGGTACCGCCAGCGATTTGGTGAAGAAGGCGATGATCGACGTCGAACGCGTGACGGGCGAGGGTTCGGGGCTTGAGATGCTACTCCAGGTTCACGACGAATTGGTTTTTGAAGCAGATGAAGGCCTTGCGGCGTCGAAGCTTCAACAGGTTCGTGAGCTTATGCAGGGGGCTGCAAACTTCAAGGTGCCTCTGGTCGCCAATATCGGGCAGGGCCCATCGTGGCAAGACGCTCATTAGGGCGTCGTTCCGGCCTCTGGCCGGAACTGCTTTCCGTGCAGGGGCACGGAAAGATTTAGGGCGTCGTTTCCGGCTCCTGGTTTATTTGGTGGACCAGCCGGTGACGATGCCACCTTCGAAATACACAGTTCGTGTTTCCGTCATATAGCCTTCGCTCGACGTAACCTGTTCGCGATAGGTCCATTGTTCGTTTCCATACATTGGGTTGCCCGCGACCAGAACTTCATCCGGTACACCCCATGAGTCTTTTACGGCTTGTTTGGTCATGCCAGCGGCGATGTCGTTTTCATCGACCAGTTGTTGCACGAGCGGTGGGTGCTGAAAGTTTTCGCTGGCAAGCCCTCGCGATTCCAAATATTGATCGCGTTTTCCCGTAGAATCCATCGAAAGAAATCGGATGCGTTCGGCGTCCGAGCGAAGCAGAGGCTTGGCTTGGTAGTACTGCTCTCGTTCCGATTTTCCCTCAAGCCCGGATTCGTAGCGCTTTAAGAGCTTTCGGGTTTGGATCGCATCTTCGGTACCAAGCACGCCGAGTTCATGCTTGGCGACTTCGCGCTCGTAAGCGGCGCGATCATCGGCGGCGGAGACTCCGCTTCCGCCGTAGCCATAGGCATAGCCAGAGGAAGGAGAGCGTTGCAAGCCAGCACATCCCATCGTGAGAAGAGCGAGCGCGAGAACCGCAAGCCACGGCGTGATCGTCATCTTGACCTTGGTCTGTTCCATCAGACCTCCTATCGTTAGATTCGCTCTCTCTATCGGAAGATTTTGACTCAAATTGAATAGAGTCCTGCGATTCACCATGGCAAGATGGCGCTATGGCATCCGATGGCAACGACGGGCTGATCGATCTCGAAAACTTGGTGCGCGATATCGACGCGCCCGAGGGAAAAGCCGCGCCTGCTCCGGTTGCAGCCGAGCCGGAGCCGGCGGAGAGCCGTCTTGCCGCCGTCGACGAAGAGTCAACCGGACCATCCGCGGAGCCGCCAAGTACTTCGGCGGAGACAAGCCAAGAGTCCGCCTTGGGCGAAGAGCTGACAGCCTCTCCGGTCAAAGAACCGGCTCGGCTAGACAAAAGTGCAGAAGAAAAACCGGTGGCTGAAGCCGCTCCTGAAGTTTCAACGGAGGCTCTTTTGGGAGTCCCGGAAAACGCCGACCTCAGCGAAGAGGAGCTAGAGGCGATTCTTATCACGGAGTCGCCGGAGTTGGCAGAAGAGGTCTCCGCGATTCGTGAAGTCGCAAAAACTCCGTTGGAAGGAAGTGATTCGACGGACGAGATCGACGATGTCTTGAGTGTACAAGGCGAAGTCGGTCTTTGGACACGTGTGCGGCGGCATCTCAATGTGGTGCTCTTAAAAATCTTGGCGTTGGTTGCCGGCGTGAAGACGTTCTTTCTGCGAATGGTGCGCGACTCAAAAGGCCTGTTGCTTGAGATTGTCGCAGGCGCAAAGGTCAGTTTACGCACGTCGTATATCAATCGCAAAACCCAGCTTGGGATCGGATGGAAGTGGTTCGCGTCGCGCACTCTAGGACAGAAGCTATCGATCTTCGCGGCGCTCATGACGGCGGGGTTGGCGGGCGGTGTCGCCTATCGTATGGCAAAAGGCACGTTGCTGCCGGAGACGAAGCGAGAGTGGATCGCCAATTTCGCCGAGCAGGCTGATGGTGTTTTCCAGTACGAGGCCACCGAGCCGACCGAGGATTTCAACGACCCGATCTTGCATCCGGAGTTTGTTGTTGCGATCGAGCGCGTGGTTGTAAACTTGCGGCGCACGCCAGAGGCGGAAAGCAACTCCAATCCGATGGCGGCATTCGAGTTTTTCATCCAATCTGACAGTCAAATCGGCGCGATCGAAGTGAAAGATCGCAACGTCGAAATTCGCGATCAGATAGCAAGAGCCGTCGAACAAATGACCTATCCGGAACTGGCCACGGATGACGGAAAGGCGAGGTTGAAGCTCGTTTTGCGTAAGCAGCTCAACGAAATTATGACCAAGGGGCGAGTCCGACGAGTCTATTTTAAAACCATCGTACTCAACCCCGAGTAACGAAACCTAAAGGGCGTATCCGAATCACGCTACTGAACCACGTATCCGAATCACGTTTTCGAGCCGATGGTGTTAGACCGCCGCGCCTTTGATTTCCTCTAGATCAATCGAGTAAGCCTTGAGGCGATCATGAAGAGTGCTTTTTGGCATACCCAGATCCAGCGCGGTTTTTCGTTGATTGCCTTGGTTTGCAACCAAACGTCGGATAATCATTTCGCGCTCGATTTCTCGCATCACACTGCCGCCGACATTCAAGGCACTCGACGGAATATTTTTATTGATGCCGTTTCTTTCGAGCGCGGTTTGTAGAGCTTCGCTTGTTCCCTGCAGGCTCGTGGCGCGTGTTGGAAGCTGGTGAATGTCGAGAATCACCTCGAGATCCTCGGGTTGGATGTAATGGCCTGGAAAGTAAGCTGCTGCCCGTGCGATCACGTTTCGGAGCTCACGGATATTGCCGGGCCACGTGTGGGTCTTAAGCTGCTCGATAGCGTTGAAGCTTAAGCGCACGCGCATCTCTTTGCAGAAAACATAAACGAGATCGACGAAGTCCTCCATGCGGTCGCGGAGGGCGGGCGGTTGGATCTTGCAAACATTCAATCGCCAGTAGAGATCCTCGCGAAAACGCCCTTGGGACACGAGCAAGGCGAGATCTTTGTGAGTTGAGGCGAGAATGCGTACATCGGTCTCGATGGTTCGGTCGCTTCCGACGGGACGAATTTCTTTGTTCTCAAGCGCACGTAGGAGTTTTGCTTGCAGAGCCAAAGGAAGGTCGCCGACTTCGTCCAAAACCAGGGTGCCACCACGTGCGGCTTCAAACGCCCCCTTGCGGTCGTGCGAGGCGCCGGTGAACGAACCTTTGAGATGCCCGAAGAGTTCGCTTTCGATGAGGCTTTCGGAAAGTGCTCCGCAGTTGATGGAAACAAAGGGACCGTCTTTTCGTCGCGACATACGGTGAATGGCGCGTGCGAGGATTTCTTTACCGGCACCGGAAGGGCCGAGCATCAAAACCGGAAAGTCGGTGTGGGCGAACGAGGGAAGGCGGCCGAGCTGACGATTCCAAGCTTCATTTTTTGAAGTGAGGCCCTGTTCGTCGTCAAGACCTAGGCGGAATTGCAAAACCACTTCGCCGATGCGAATGCGATCGAGGTCTTGAAGCGGGGCCTCGGAAATGCGTGTGTCGTTGACCCAAATTCCTTGTGACGATTGCAGATCGCGAATCATCCATTGTTGCCCGCGAAGTTCCAAGCGGGCGTGGCGAGGGTTCACGGTTGGGTCTTGAAGACGAAGACCGGCCCCAGTGTCTGAGCCGATGACCATCATCGTGGAGACGGGGGAAACTTGGCGGACTCCCGTTCGAGTGAGAGAGATCAAGAAAGCTGGCTTTTGTGTGCCGGCAGCTTTTGGATTGTGCTCGGAATCAGGCAGGACAGGGATCTGGTGTGTGGTGGTCGACATGTGTTTTCCTTTCGTAAAAGCGTCGTGCGCTCGTGGTTTCGGAGGTTCCGGATTGCAAGTCGTGAATCCGTCCGAATCGGACCAGAATCGTCGTCATTGCCCTCTAAAATCGAGATGACGCGAGTTTTCGTCGCCGGATCCAAGAGTCGAAATCCGCGGTCTGAGATTCCGGACGCCGCCAACCTGTGCTAGGTCTTAGGGATGGCAGGACGGTTTCAGTTTCTCACTTCGGCAACTCAAGTTTCAGAGAGCCCCAATGATATGTTTCCCGAAATCGCGGTGCTGGGCCGCTCGAATGCGGGAAAGAGTTCGCTGATCAACGCGTGGGCGGGTTCGCAGCTCGCCAAAACCAGCAGTGCGCCGGGAAAAACGCGACTGATTAACTTCTTTCAAGGTGCCAAGTACCGCTTGGTCGACTTTCCCGGATATGGATATTCGTCGCGATCTGGTCATGAGCAGGCGAGCTGGGCGGGGATGATTGAGTCTTTTCTGGCTTCGCGGGGAAACTTGGTTGGAGCTTTGATCGTGATGGATTGTCGCCGCGAGTGGACGGAGGACGAAACTCTTCTCGTGCGCTTTCTGCAAAAGATTCGTCGTCCCGTTGCCGCTGTTTTGACCAAGGCCGATAAGCTCAACCGAGCGGAAGAGGCCAAGATTCGACAAAAGTTTTTGAAGCTTCCGGGCGTGACTGCGATCTACTTTGTCAGCAGCCTCAAGCGCACGGGTATCAAGGAATTGGAAGAAGGTGTGTACAAGGCTTGGATTTCACCAAACTCGGAGACCGAGGAGTGAGCGCGCTTTTGCTGGTTCTCCTGGCTGGGTTTGCGCTGGTGTTTGCGACCTTCTTTGTCTGGAACCGTTTGTTGGGTGTCGCTGAGCAATCGGAGTCGGGGCGGCGCGCGTGGAATCATGCGATGCTGAGTGCGGTTTTGGCGACGCTCTTGTTTTTGTTGATGTTTGCGCTTGGTGTTTGGTTTTCGATTTCCAGGCTGAAAGGTGATGGATGGTTTCCGTCGGCGTAATTCCTTCGAGGTATGCATCCACGCGGTTTCCCGGTAAACCTCTAGCGAAGATCGCTGGTCGTCCGCTGCTGGAACACGTGATTTTGGGAGCGCAAAAATCGAAGAAGCTCTCCGAGATTTTGGTGGCGACGGATCATGAAGAAATCGCGGCGTTGGCGAAAAAGGCCGGAGCCCGAGTCGTCATGACGGATCCGAATTTGCCGACGGGAACGGATCGAGTTTGGGCCGCGCTTCAAGGAGCGGGGCTTACGAATGTCGACGTGGCGGTGAACATTCAAGGTGACGAACCTTTGATTCAGGCGGAGCCACTGGATGCGTTGGTGCAGGCGTTTGACGGGCGTCCACAAGTGGATATGGCGACGTTGGGCCGCGAAATGGATCTTTCCACGCCAGAGGGACTTCAAGCTCTAGAGGCCGTTACGACGGCAAAAATCGTCTTGGATGAAGCTGATCGAGCACTTTACTTCAGCCGTTTTGCCATCCCCTTTTCGAGGGTGAGGCCAAGAACGGCCAGCGATGCTTTGAAAACCTCGGGCAGTCAAGAAATCCGCGTTCCAAAGGCCGTATTGAAGCACGTCGGCATCTACGCCTATCGGCCTCGTTTTCTTGAACGCTTCTGCGCTGCTCCGCCATGTGAGCTTGAGCTCTTCGAGGGACTTGAGCAATTGCGTGCTCTTAGCCTGGGGGCGGAAATCCATGTAGTTCGTACGCACCATGAGAGCTGGGGTGTTGACACCCCTGAGGACGTGGAAAAGATTGAGAAGATGCTAAATCGAAGGAGCTAGCTGTGTCTCGAGCCAAGCCGTCTAAAACGTCCAAAAAATCTCTTCTCAAAAAAACCACAGCGAAGTCGGCGAAAAAGTTGGAGCAAAAATTCATCTTCGTTACCGGTGGAGTTGTCTCTTCGATCGGTAAGGGGTTGACGGCTGCGTCGCTTGGAACATTGCTTGAGGCGCGTGGTTTGAAAGTCACTCTGATGAAGTTTGACCCGTACCTAAACGTCGATCCTGGTACGATGTCGCCGCTTCAGCACGGCGAGGTGTTTGTCACCGATGACGGCGCCGAAACGGATTTGGACTTGGGCCATTACGAGCGCTTCACATCGATCACGGTGCAACGTGCGAACTCCGTTTCGACCGGTCAGATTTATGAAGCCGTGATCGCACGTGAGCGTCGGGGTGACTACCTTGGCGGCACGGTGCAAGTTATTCCCCATATCACCGACGAAATTAAGTCGCGAATGTTCGAGGCGGCTCAGGGAGCCGAAGTCGCGATCGTCGAAATCGGCGGTACGGTGGGCGATATCGAAAGTCTTCCGTTTCTTGAAGCGATTCGTCAGATGCGAACTGATCTCGGGCACGAAAACTCGCTCTTTATTCATGTGACTTACGTGCCGTACATCGCGGCCGCTGGCGAATTGAAGTCGAAACCCACGCAGCACTCGGTGAAAGAGCTTCGTGAGATCGGGATTCAGCCGGACTTTCTCATCTGTCGAAGCGAGCGAGTGATTCCGAAGGATGTGAAGGCGAAGATCGGTCTATTCTGCTCGGTTCGTCCGGAAAACGTGATCGGGGCTTACGACTGCTCGACGATTTACGAAGTGCCGTTGATGCTTCATGACCAAGGTTTTGACTTGAGCGTTGTTGAACGACTTGGGTTTGATCAGGGTGTTGATGTCGAACAGCCAGAGATCGGCGCTTGGGAAGAGATCGTGCAGACTCTTAAGCACCCGAGCAAGACCGTGAAAATCGGCGTTGTCGGAAAATATGTCGACCTCAAAGAAAGTTATAAGTCGTTGAACGAGGCAATTGTCCACGGCGGGATCGCGAACAAGACGCGTGTCGAGTTGGCATGGGTGGATTCCGAAACTTTGACGGAAACCAATGTCGAAAAAGCGTTGAAAGACGTGGATGCGGTCCTGGTTCCCGGTGGCTTTGGTGAGCGTGGAGCTGAGGGCAAGATCGTGGCGATCCAGTACGCACGAGTAAAACAGATTCCGTTTTTCGGGATATGCTTTGGGATGCAGCTTGCCGCGATCGAGTTTGCTAGAAACGTTTGCGGTATTTCCGATGCGACGTCGCGTGAGTTCACGGGTGAAAAACGTTCGGGAGCCCGTAACTTCGTGATCGATATCATGGAAGAGCAGCGCACGATCAAGGACAAGGGCGGGACTATGCGCTTGGGCTCTTATCCGTGTTCGTTGGAAGAAGGTTCGGTCGTTCGCCGTGCTTACGGCAAACCTCTGATCTATGAGCGCCACCGCCATCGCTACGAGTTCAACAACAAGTATCGTCCGCTCTTTAAAAAGAACGGCATGACTTTGGCTGGCGTTTGCGAGGATCGCGATCTTGTCGAAATTATCGAACTCGGGACGCATCCTTGGTTTGTCGGTGTTCAGTTCCACCCCGAGTTTAAATCTCGGCCGACGGCTCCTCACCCGCTGTTCAGCAGCTTTGTTGAAGCGGCTCTTTTGCATCATAAAAAGCGTCACACTCAGGGCGCAAAACGTGGAGCGGTGAAAAAGACCGAGACGGCGGCGAAAACACGTCGTGCGGCCGCAGTCGGAGCTCGCAATGCGCGAGCTTGAGGACGCGACCCGAGTTCTGGAGATCGAAGCGCGTGCTTTGGATCGTATGCGCGAGCGTTTACAGAACGAGCCACAGTCGAAGGCTTTCATTGAGGCGGTGAACTTGGTCGCGGCCTGCAAAGGCAAAGTGATCGTCGCCGGGATGGGGAAGTCTGGGTTGATCGGTCGCAAAATCGCGGCGACGTTGGCTTCGACAGGCAGTCCGTCGTTTTTCTTGCACCCAGCTGAGAGTTCGCATGGTGATCTCGGCATGGTCGCATCCGACGACGTCGTGATCGCCATCAGTTACAGTGGAGAAGTTCCCGAACTCGAAGCGCTTTTGCGCTACGTCGCTCGCAAGAACATCGCCTTGATTGCGGTGACCGGGAAGGTCGGAAGCACGCTGGGTAAAGCCGGGACTGTTGTTTTGGATGTCGGCGTGCAAGAGGAGGCCTGTCCCATGGGGCTGGCGCCCACCGCTTCGACGACGGCGACGCTGGCTCTTGGCGATGCTTTGGCGGTCGCGACTCTGAATCGAAAGGGCTTTAAGCCGGAAGATTTCGCGGAGTATCACCCAGGTGGTTCGCTTGGCCGTCGTCTGCTCACGCGCGTCGGCGATGTCATGCATCGTGGAGAAGCGCTACCGGTAGTGAAGCTCGATACACCGATGCGCGAAGTGCTTTCCGCTATGACGCAAAAAGAAGTTCGCGGCGTCGCGGGTGTGATCGACGAAAACAACCTTCTCGTTGGAATCGTGACGGATGGAGATTTGCGTCGTCGGTTGGAAAAGAGTTTGAATCCGCTTGAGGACAAAGCCCGCGATCTGATGTCACGCGCACCGAAAACAGTCGACGTTCACGAACTCGCAGAGCGCGCCTTGTTTATGATGGAACAGTTCAAAATTCAGACCCTCTTTGTCGTCGATCGCGAGTCAAAAGAACCTGGACGTCCAGTCGGGCTCCTCCATTTGCAGGACCTCTTGCAGGCGAAGCTTCGCTAATTACGTTATACAAACCGAATATGTCTGGCGATTTCTCGACGTTGGGATAGTCGCCGGGCTTCTCTTTCTTTTCAATGAGTTAACCTCGGTCCACACTGTTCTCGTAGGTCCTGTGACAGCTTCTCGGGAAGGTGGGAGTCCTCATGCGTCGTCTTTTGGTGGGTGGAATTTTCCTCCTCGGATTGTTTCAGCCAGATTTGGCTCAATCCGAAACGATCCAATTTCCGACTGAAGAACTTGCGACTGAATCAGTCTTGCCGGTTTTTGATCAGCCGACAGTCGTGCGTAACCGAGTCGTCGAACTCAGCCGTCGCTTTGAGCTGGGTGTTCTCATGGGGTATGCGCTCACGGAGCCGTTTTACAATCCGTTGCAGTTTGGCGGGACGCTCAGCTATCACATCAATGAAGACCACGGGATCAATATTTTTGGTTCGACATTTCTCACCGGGCTTTCTAGCGAAGCGGCGCAGTTGAATCCGATTCCGGGGACGAGTCCACCGGTGAATGCCAATCTTCAATACGGCCCTATTCCGAAATATCTCTTGATCGCAAGCTGGCAGTACTCCGCCTACTACGGAAAACTTTCGTTCACCAAAGACTACGTCATGAACCTTCACCTCTATGGTCTTTTGGGTGCCGGCATGTATGGCGTTGGAGATGCGTCGAAACCTGTTGTTTCGGCGGGCCTTGGGCAGAAGTTCCACTTTTCGCCTTCGTTCTCTTTACGGTTTGATCTTCGCGCGTTGGCCTACATGGGGCCGGACCCGACGTCCATTCGCTTGGACAACAAGACGGGACCGCAGCCGACCAGCGCCTTTGATGACAGATTTATGCTTGAAGGACTTTTGAACGTAGGGATCAGCTACACGCTTCCGGCGCTCTGATTCGTGAGTCAGGTGCGCAGGAATAGGTTTGAATAGGCAGCTTGAAAGGCAGACGAGATGAGAGTTTCAAACAAAACCGCGAGTAATCGCTACGGAGTTTCCGACCGAGGATCTGGTCTGTTGATCGGCTCGATGGTTCTACTGACAAGCTTTCTTTTTCAAAGTGGTGCCTATGCCCAGGCGACACTTCAGGATGTTCAGTCTGAAGATGTGATGTCCTCGGTGCCTGGGGAAATGGATGCCATCGAACAGTTGTACGCAGAAGATCCGGGACGTCGATCGACGGAAGTCATCGACGACGGCAAACAAAAGGCGCTGACGGCACCCAAGAATGAAACTGAGATCAAAGGCGTGTCCGACCTCTCTTCGCTTTCTGAGTTCAAGGACATCGCAGTTATTCAAAAGCGCTATCTGCCTAAGACTCAGCGTTTTGAAGCGTTCGGCGGTTTAAACGGGATTCTTAACGACAAGTTTTTTTCAAGTATCGGAGTCAATGGCCGGTTGGGCTATTCGTTCACCGAGCGTCTGGGCATCGAACTTATGGTGATGGTGCTTGCGACGGGCGAGCGTGATGTGACGAAAAACCTTCGTGAACGTCGCGGCGTGAAGACGACGAACTTCGTTTCTCCGCAGAACTACTATGGGGTCGACTTCCGATGGACGCCTGTTTACGGAAAGATGGGTTTTCTCAATAAAAAAATCACGACCTTTGATCTCTACTTTTCCGCTGGCGCGGGCATGACCAATACCAATCAAGGCGGATCCGAGCCGACGATCCACTTAGGCACGGGGCAGATCTTCGCCATCACCAAATCGGCGGCCTTTCGCTGGGACTTCTCTTGGAACTTCTATAACGCACGCTCCGGTGTAGCGGGAGCAGGAGCGAACTCGCTCTACAACAACTTGTTCCTCACGCTTGGCGCTAGCTTCTTCTTCCCGGAGGCGACTTACCGATGAAACACCTTATACTTAAGCATCCGGCTTGTGTTTTCGCGATTGCCACGGCCACCGTTGCCGGGTCGTTCATCGGAGCGGTCTCTTCTTCGAACGTTGTTCAGGCTGCGATTCCGGTGTTGTCGCCGCAAGCGGCGGGGCTTCTTCAGCCGGAGGGGCAGGACTCAGAGCAGATCGAGCGCAATCTCTCGATCTTAAATGAGATCGATGAACTTGTGCGCCTTCCAATGGAATACACGGATGCCGGCGAAGCGATGGCGTCGCCTGACGAGCTCGATGACGAATTGGTAGAGATCGTGGCGCAAGCTGGCAACACGACACGAAAAGCGAAACGTTCGACGACCAAGAAAACCACCACGACTCGTACGCAGGCTCCTCGCGCGCAGCAGAACTCGGCGACGCGAAGCCGAACGGCGGCGCCACGTCGTGTGCAGGACCCACGGGCCACATTGATCAAGCGAGAAGAGGATCGTGGGCGTCAAGCCGTGCGACGCGGTGACTATTTCGAAGCTTCGAAGATATTTTTCGGTCTTCTTGAACGCGAGAAAAACCCGATTCGACTTCTGCAAATTCGCTTTATTCTTGGTCGCACGCTTCAAGAGTTGAAGCTTCACCAGGTGGCGGCCTTCCCATATTACGAAATCATTCGTTCGGAAGGTAAGAGCAATCCGAAGAACAAATACGTTCGGCAAGCACTTGAACGCTTGACGGTTGCGGCTGACGCGCTTGAGAGCGACATCCTCTTGAACTACGCCGTTAAACAGATCAATGAAGAGGATTTCCCGGCGTCCAACCGCGATATGCTGTTTTTCCGCCGTGGTGAGGTACGTTATCGTGACGGAGATTTCGCGGAAGCCGTGAAGGAATTCAACCGTGTCCGCAGCACTTCGATCTTCTACAATCGCGCGCGCTATCAGATCGCGTTGAGCATGGTGGAAGCTGGGCAGTTGGAGCGTGCGGAAAATGTGTTTGGCGCGCTGGCCGAAGTGAACTCGGATGCCGGAGTGACCAATAAGGTTCGGGTCAACGCCATGATGGGTAAGGCGCGAACGCTGTATCAAAGAAAACTTTTTGCAGAGGCGATCGATGCCTACCGCGAAATTCCTCGCGATACCGAGCAGTGGCACGACGCTTTGTTTGAATCGACGTGGGCGCTTTTGCAGGACGGAAGATTCCGATCGGCACTGTCAAACTTCCACTCGTTGCACTCGCCGTTTTATGACGATTTCTACCAGCCGGAATCGCTTTTGCTTCGCGCCATCGTTTATCACTACATCTGTCGATACGACGAGATGGAAACGACACTTCGTCTTTTTGAAAAGGTTTACGGGCCGGTGCAAAAAGAACTGCGGGCAACGCTGATGTCGACTTCGCCGAGTTCGGCGGTTTCGTTGTATCGCGAAGTGCGAAAGATCGACGAACAGTACGAAGAGATCAAAAAAGCGACCAATGCCAAACGTCGTTCGACGATGCAGATTCAGGTTCCTTTCTTGGTGGCTCGTCAGGTTCTCCGAGAGGGCGATGTTCGGCGTAACTTATCCTACATCCGAAACCTCGAGGCTGAGAAAAAGCGTATCGAGCAAGCGCCGGCTCCTTGGAGGGAGTCTCGTGTCGGTCGCTACGCACGACGTGTTGTCGAGCGTCGTTTGGTTGCGACGCAAACGGCGACAGGCCGTTTGATCCGTCGACATTTGGAGAAGATCCAAGTCGAGCTCGCAGGTCATTTTGAACAAGCGAGCCTCATCCGTCTGGACATGTTGTCCGGTAAAAAAGAAGCCGTGAAAAAAGAGATCGCGGGCAAGGGACTTGTTCGTGACTCAGTCGACGAGAAACAAGATCGCAGCTTCTACATTCAAAACGGCTACGATTTCTGGCCCTTTAAAGGCGAGTACTGGCTCGATGAAATCGGGAACTATCACTACCTGGGCGTAAAGGCGTGCGAATGATGAATTCGAAAGTTTGGCTCAATGTCTTCGTTTCAGGCTTGGCCTCGGTATCGGTGGCAAGCGTACTCAATCAAGCCGTCGCTTCTACGGACGCGGGCTTTGATACTGTAAATCGTGACTCGGTGCCGGCGATTGATTCGGGGGCTGTCGGTAGTCGCGCGCCAGCTAACACGAGTCAGAACCGGCGCAAACGTGCGAAGCCTGCAAAAAAGGCGGCTCCGGCTCCTAGCCAACAAGCGGCCTCCTCACGTGGCTCGATCGGCGGCAGTTTAAAGAGATCGGCGCTGCCGCAATCGCGAGCGCTGCAAAGCCCGAAACCGCAAGCGCCTCGCAGTATGGGAGCGGTGAAACCGCCTCGTTCGAACTCCTTTTATGACACCGGAACCAAGGAAGCTGAATACGAAAAGCTGCTGGATCGAGAGATTCGTGCGCTTTTCGCGGCCTCGCAGAAGGCTCGTCGTAGTCCTCAGAGAGGCGAAATCTGGTTGCGGCTTGCCGAGCGTTATGTCGAAAAGGCGCGTCTCGTGGAGTTTCGTGAACAGTCAGAATATGACAGAAAGGTAAAAGCCTTTGTCGAGAAAAAGACTCGGGTAAAACCTCGGCTAGATCTGACTGTCACGCGTGATTACAACAAAAAGGCGATTCAGCTTTACGATTGGTTTGTACGCGACTTTCCGAATGATCCAAAAATTGACCAGGCGTTGTTCTTTCTCGGATACAATCACTTTGAACTTGGAAATACCAAACAAGGTGAAGAGTTTTATCGGCAGCTAGTTAGTCGATATCCTGAAAGTGTCTATGTGACCGAATCTCACTTCGCGTTGGGTGAGTTTTACTTCGAAAACGAAGGCTGGCGTCAGGCTTTCGACAATTATCAGAAGGTTATTCAGGCACGGCGCGCGCGATTGGCTTCGTTTGCTTACTATAAAGCGGCGTGGTGTTTGTATCGTCTAAATCGTACGACAGATGCCCTGAAGTATTTGGAACGTGTCATTCGTATGAGCAAAGCCTCGGAGGCCGCGTCGAATGTTCCGGGTCGTCGTTCGGTCAATCGCATTCGTTTGGCGATTGAGGCCCTAAAAGACTACGTTCCGTTTTATGCCGAAGTCGGCAACTTCGACGGCGCGTATGATGACTTCTTGCGTGTTTCGGGTGATGAGCGCGCGGCACTTCAGATGTTGGAAAAGCTCGCTTATTTGACGGCTGATCAAGGGAACCGTATTGTCGCCGCGAAAATCTTCCGTCAGTTGATCAGTTTCAACGTCACAGGCGAACGTGCGGCTGAGTACCAGTATCAGATCGTTCTCACGTACGCGACGCATGACCCACGCGAGTTTAGAAAGCAGCTTGAGCTCTGGCTTGAAAATTTCGGACCGGCATCGCTCTGGGCGCAAGAGAACAAAAAGAATCAGAAGTTGGTGGAAGATGTCGCTCGTTTGCAAGAGACGACACTTCGTAACCACGTTCTTCAGTTGCACCAAACGGCGCAAAACTCTCGCGCTCGATTCTCTCAGGAAACAGCGCATGGCGCCTACAATCTCTATGTGAAGCACTTCTCGGATTCCCCTCAGATTGCCGAGATGCAGTTCTTCCATGCCGAACTGTTGTTCGATATGGCGCGCTACAACGATGCGGCACGTCTGTATCTCTATTCCGCGGATAAAGACGCAAAAAGCCAATATCGCGAACGAGCTTTGTTGAACGCGGTTTTAGCGTTCGAGAAGACGTTGCCATCGGATCAAGAGATCGAAGCCAAGCGCGGCAAGTCGCTTGAGAAGATTCCGTTGGACCCGCCGGTGGAGCAGTTTGTTAAGGCGGCGACACGTTATATCTCGGCTTATCCAAAAGGCGAGAAGGTCAGCGATATCGAACGTCGTCTCGGTGTGATTTACTACAGCTACAACTACTTTGACGAAGCGGTTCCCATTTTCGAAAAGACTTTGTACGGCAACCCTGGTTCGGCGAACGCGGAAATCGCGGGGAACTTGATTCTCGATATTTATAAGTTGAAAGACGACATGGTTGGGTTCGCCGATAAGGGCGCTCAATTTATGGCCAATCCCGCCATCATGCGAACGAAGTTCGGTGCTCAAGTACGGCTTCTTATGGAGAAGGCGAACTACGCGAAAGCCGAAAAGTTTGCGACGGGAGGCGATCACGTGAAGGCCGCCAAGGAGTTTGAGAACTTCATCGGCATCACGAAAAATGCTGAACTCGCATTGGCGGCGCGTTTTAAGGCGGCGGCGAGTTACGAGAAGGCGGGAGAACTAGCGGGAGCGGCGAAAAACTATCAGCTGGTTCTTGCGACTCCGGGAACTGACGCACGCACGAAGACGCTTCACAATGATGCGCGAAATGCGCTTGCTAAAATTTATCAACAAACAGGTCAGTTGGATCTGGCGGCCAAGCAGTTTGCGGCTTACGCAGATGCAAATGCCAAGGACCAAAAGGCGATTAACGGATTCTTTAACGCCGCCGTGATCTGGGATGGCCTCGGAAATACTGGTGAGGCAAGTTCGAACTACGAGCTTTACCGGAAGTATTCGAAACGTGCGGATCGCGTCGATACATTTTGGCTAGAAGCCGAGATGTGGCGTCGTCGTAATCTGGAAAAACGAGCCGTCCAGTTTTACCAGCTCTATCTGGATAACGGCGGACGTGACGAAGCCAAGCGCATTGAAGCGACCTTCCGAATCGCCGACTACGCTCGTAAGAGCGGACAGTTTACGAAATCGATGAAGGGATATAGCTCGGTCTTAAGCATGCATAAAAACGGCTCACCATTGGCGCGAGAAGCGACGGTCCGTTTCTTGGCTGAGGCGCGATTTGAAATCGCACAGCCGATTCGAAACGACATGGCTGGCATTCGCTTTGGTACAACGGACAAGTCGCAAGGAGCTGCGGCCGCACAGGTTCAGGCCGGTATTAAAAAGTATCTGGAGGCGATGAAGGAAATCATTCGACTCGACTACGGGCCGATGATCGTGGCGGCGCTCGCTAGCACGGGCCAGGTGTACGATCTTGTAGCAGACAAGTTTGAAAAGATCCCGACTCCCGCCGGTCTTTCTGGTGAAGACGCCAACAAGTACCGCGAGTTGATCAAGGTGGAAGCTTCGAAGTTTAGAAACGAAGCGAAAACATCTTATCAGGCGGCGGTAGATCGTTCCTTGGAGTTTGAAACCTATGGACCGTGGACCAAAGCTGCTCGTATCGGGCTTTCGGTTTATGATCCGAAATATTCCGATGTCGGAGATCTCGCCGTCGATGCCAATGCGGGTGATTGGATGGGACTATGAAGAAACTCTTGTTGGTCACGGGCTGTGCGCTTCTCTTAAACGCGTGCGGATCTTCGCAAAAATCTGAGCCTGTTGTGACAGGCGCGGGTCCGAAATCGGGCTCGACGGTTCCGCTTCCGACCGATCCCAGCAGCGGTGGTGCTGAGGTCAGTGGCGGACCGGTGAATCCAAAGTCCGAGCGTTATGCAAAACTGTCCGAGGCGTTGCGCGGAAGTAAGACATTGAACGTGCAAGACGAAGCGGCGCGTATTCTTGTCGCCAATCCGGACGATGTGGTGGCCTTAAACGCGTTGGCTATGTGGAACTATCGTCAGAAAAAAGTGGGCGCCGCGAAGCTCTTGCTTTCCAGGGCGATTGAAAAGGGGCAGCCGAACGCGACTATTCTCAATAATTTTGGTCTCATGTTGCTTTCCGAAGGGGACGAGCTGGCTGCGGCTGAGCAGTTCAAACGTGCTTTGCGTCTCGACGAAGGTCATGCTGAAGCCAACGCCAACCTCGGCTCGCACTACGCAAAAGGTGGCGATTGGAAAAAGGCGCTGCCTCGCTTGGAACGCGCTTGGAGAGCGGGTCGGCAGGACACGCCGATCGCGAACAACTACGCACTTTCGCTGAAGGGCGAAGGTGAACATGAAAAAGCGCGACAGATTTTTGATGAAGCTTCGAAACGTAACAATAAAGATCCGATCCTTCTTTTGAACTACGCGGCTCTGCTGATTGAAACTCTCGGCAGGCCTAAGGAAGGGCTGCCGCTTGTTTACCGCGTAAAGTTCCTTGAGACTGAAAGGAAGGACGTTTTGAATCGCGCGACCGCTCTTGAGCGGAAGGCGACCGGTACGTCGACACCTTAATAATTGGGGCGAGCATCGTGTTTGATTTCATCTCGAGATGTGCAAAAAAAACTCAAAGCGTTGCGGCCGTGTCGATGACGCTGGCTGCGGCGATGTTGATGCTTGGAGTGACGACGGCTCATGCGCAAGAGGGTGCAGCGGGCGCGCAGAAGAAAGGTTCGAAACGAACCACGATCAACTTCGAAGACCAATTGATCGAAGGGCGCACGCAAAAGCCTGAGCTTTTTGTCCTGTTGCAAAACCGAATGAACAACTCGCGTCGCCTTTTTAAACTTCGTGAAAACTTTCTTCCTGAAATGCGAAAAACGGCCGAGGACGTCGGGCGTGCCGAGTCCAATGTGCGCGGAAGTGCGGAGCCTGCGAAATGAGTTCGAACGTGAAACAGCCAGTAGTTCTACGCATTCACAAAAACGGATCGCTCGTCGGCGTTAAACAGTTCACGGAAAGTCAGATCGTCATCGGTCGCCAGGCGGATTTGCAGCTGCCTTTAGAGGGTGACGCTGTCGCGATTATTCACTGTACGCTCGAAAGTCGCGACGAAGCTTGGTATATCGCAGATCTCGGCTCGCAGAGTGGAACAAAAAAGAACGGTGAGGTCGTACTCGATAGCGCCATTCTGTCCGGTGACACGATCGAAATCGGTGATTACAAGATCGAATTCTACATCGGAATTCCGAAACCCAAAATAGCGCCTCCGGAAGTTGCGCCGCCACCTCAGGTGACGCCACCACCGATCACGCCGCCTCAAGCGCCACCACCGATTGAAGCTGTAAAACCAGAGGCACCGAAGCCCGCAGCTCCGGTTGTGCCGACGATCGACCTCATGACTCCGCCGAATCCGATCACTGTGCCGCCACCAAAACAAGACACTCCGCCCACGACAGGGAAAGTGAGTGATTTTTCGCGTCCGGTGGAGCGTCCGACCGTTGATATCATCGCCGGTGGCGGAGCGCTTGAAACAGTCGCGGCTCGTCCGATTCGGCCCTCGGTTCGACCGGCTTCGAGCCACAAAAAACGCCATCGCAAAACTTTCGCGCCGCCGAGCCGCTATCAAAACGTAAAAGAGTTTGTGAAACCCACCAAGGGCTCGGTTGTTGAGGTCATGGTGGCATGGCGCGAGCGTGTGATCGCGACCTATTCATTTTCGGAAAAGAAGATCATTACGATCGGAAGCAAGGCTTCGTGTGACGTGCCGGTTCCTGTTATGGGTTCGCGCCTTCGCTCGGCGCCGATCGTGAAAATCGATCAACCGGCGACAGTTTATATCTTGCCGGAGTCGACAGGCGAGTTGGTCCGCGGTCAGAGCTCACAGCCTTTTGCGGAGTTAAGTCGTACCGGACGAATTGGTCGTGAAAGTGAGCTAGCCACACTTGTTCTAGAACAAGGTGAGCTGGTTAAGATGGATGTGGGCGAAGGAATTTCGATCATCGTCCGTTATGTCAGTGAAGCGCCCAAGCCTTTGATGGCGCCGATGTTTGATCTCACGACGAGCGAAGTGACCGGCATTATCCTCTCGATGGCGTTGGTCGCGCTGCTCAGTCTTTATATGTATCTCTATTCGCCGACGAAAGAGTTGCCACCGGAGGCAGGCCTTGATGAGCCGCTTCGTACGGCGGTGATCGTTGTTAAACCGACGCCGATTCCGCCGCCGCCTCCACCAGAGCCGGTTCGTGTGACGGAACCAGCGCCAACTCCGGCTGCCACTCCGCCACCGCAAATCGTGCGTTCGACGCCGTCGCCGGTGAAGCAAGAAGTGAAACAAAAGCAGGCTCAGGCACAGAGTTTGACCGCGAAGAAGGATCCTGGAACTGCGGCCAACCCTGTTCCGAACCGCAATAAGACGGGGCCCCGTCAGCAGACATCCGTCAAGCAGGGTGGGGCGATTAAGACGACAGATCAAAAGGCTTCGCAGATGCAGTCGAAGTCGAAAGACGTTTCGAAAGCCGGCATCTTTTCGACGTTCGGTGGTGGCGGTGCGCAGAACTCGGTTTCGGGACAAACCACGGGATCCGGTGAACTTGCGGGTATGTCGGCAACGGCGACCGGCCGAAGTGGATTCAACGAAGATCGTCCGGGTGAAGGTTTGGGCTCGCGGGTGAAAGATACCGGGCAAGGTGGAACCGGAAAAGCTCTCGATGGCATCGCGGGCGGAATCAGAACCGAAGGGCGTGGCGGTGGAAACACGGGCTATGGAACCGGCGGTCTCGGCGGTCGCACAGGTGTGAAAGTCGTCCCCGGTGGAGAAGGTGAAGCGTTCTCCGGCACCATCGATCGCGAGGCTATTCGTCGCGTGATCTTGGCAAACACACGAGTGATCAAGGCGTGTTACGAGCGTGAATTGAATCGAACACCTGATCTCGTTGGTAAGCTCGTGATCGAATGGGATATCGGTGAAAAAGGGGCTGTTCTTCGCACGGCTGTGCAGAAGAACGAACTCGGCAATCGTGCGGTTGCTGAATGTTTGATGGCGCGATTGAAGATGTGGAGATTTCCGGAGCCGCCGACGAATGAGATCGTCACCGTCGCGTATCCGTTTGTCTTCTCGAATTAATTAATGAGATAGGGTCGTTTAGTTACAGGGGGAAACAGTGGAACCGACAGCAGCAGCCGCCAATATGGCAACGGCTTACGAATCAGGAAACTTCTTTATCACCGCCTTCAAGGTTGGTGGACCGGCGATGATTGTCATCGCGGCGATCGGAGCTTTGACAATCATGCTCTTGATCGAACGCTTGTGGGCGTTGAAAGGCCTCACAGTCGACAAGAATGATTTCAACGAACACCTTTTTGGTATGGTTTTGCGCGGCGATATTCGCCAAGCGATTACGTACTGCGATTCAAAGTCGGCTCCGTTGACGAACACTCTGAAGGCCGGCCTGATTCAGGTGATGAACCAGCGTCCTGATGAAGAGATTCAAGTCGCGATGGACGCGGCTGTGCTTCGTGAAACTCCGCGCATCGAAGGCTGGGCAGCATTCCTGGCGGTCTTTGGTAACTTGGCGACTCTTGTTGGTCTCGTCGGAACCATCCTGGGTATGATCAAATCGTTCGCCGGTGTTTCGCAGGCGGGAGCCGCAGAGAAAGCGCAGCTTCTCTCGGAAGGTATCTCGGAAGCCCTTCACTGTACGGCAGCGGGTCTGATGGTTGCGGTCATCGCGATCTTGGCTTACGGATATTTCCAAGTTCGCATCGGTCGCATCATCAACGATATGCAAGAGTCGAGCATGTCGATGATGAACTTGGTCGTAGCAAACCGCGATAAAGTTAAAGAATAAGAAGTGAGATATGGCACAAACCGAAGATAATAGCGGCGGTCGAAGCGCCAATGTCGAAGTTAACCTGATTCCGTTCATCGATTTGATGAGCGTTCTTATCACGTTTCTTCTGATCACGGCGGTTTGGACTCAGGTTTCGATGATCCAGCTCGGAAGCTCTATCTACGGTAAAAAGACGTCCGATCAGATTACACCTCCGCCGCCAATCGCCGATATCCCCCTGCGATTGGATGTGAAGGATTTTGGATTCCGTTTGGTCGTCGGCCAGGACAAGTACACGTTTGAAAAGAAAAGTGGCGAGTGGTCGACGGCTGAGTTAGCCGAGCGATTGGCAGTTGTTCGTCAGATGTATCCGGATAAGTCGGATGCGACGATCACCGTCGACAACGAAGTGCCCTATGAAAAGTTGATTCTCGGAATGGACGCGCTGCTGGCGGAGAATTTTATCTCGATCAGCATCGCGACCGTCGAATCGGAATAGGCGTTAAGAGGCGTTATGGCAATCTACGTTCCCGGCCGTCGCAACAGACATAACCGACCACTCTCCGGCAAGGGTGGTCGCAAGATCGTGGCGATGCTCAGTCTTACCGCGATGGTCGACATGTTCACGGTTCTTGCCGTGTTCCTTTTGCAGAACTATCAGACGACGGGCGATGTGATCGAGCTCTCGGATGAGGTCGTGCTTCCGAAAGCGGCGAAAGTGCGCGAGTTAAAGCCGGCGACGGTCGTTGTGATTTCCAAAGGCAAAGTCATGGTCGACAAAGTACAGGTCGCCACTCTGGAAGAGGTTCGGCAATTTGAAGAAGTGACGGTTGTTCCAAGTCTTCAGGCTCGAGTGCAGGATGCCTTTCGAGTTCTCGAGGAGAAAAACCGTGTCGCCGGACTTTCGCAAATTCGAACAGCCGTGGCGCAGGGGCGTGGACAAGAGCCGGCGAACCCTGAGGACTTCCGCCGTGTGACGGTCCAGGCCGACAAGGTCATTGACGCCGGTACGGTTAAGAAGGTCATGTACACGCTGACGGAAGCGGGAGCTTCCGAGATCAACTTCGCGGTTCTTCGCGACGAGCGCACAACGCAGTAAGTTTTTTTAGGCGGCGATCGAGCCGCCGGCGTGGAAGCGTTTTACGTGCTCTATGATGAGAGCCTTGTCTTCCGAAGAAATGTCGATGAACCGTACGCCTGCGTCGCCCATGCGGGATACGTAGAGCACTTCTCCTAGGGCGTGAATAGTTCCGGCGATCTCACGGCTCTTGATCGCGATTTGAACTTTGTCGCCGCGATTGAAACCGCCTCCGTTTTTTACACCGAACCCACCGATGCTAATTGTCAAAGCTGGGAGCACCTGAGCGGGTGTTTGGCTGCCGACGGTTGTCAGTGCGACTTGACCAAGTAGCGGAGCGCGCGGATTTTCTCGGCGGCTGATGCCGACGAGATCCATCACTTCGGGAACTTCAAAAAGTGGAAGCCATTTAAGAAGTCCGGTTCCCCAGATGGTCACGATGTCCCAACGATTTAGGCCGCGCAGGTGATCGGCCAATTCATTTTGCGTCAATGGACCGGCTGGATGGCCGGAGCCCGAGTCGCAGTACCAGACACGATTGTCGGCGGCTTTTTGGCTAGCGGTGAGTTTCTGTGCGAGGTTTTTCCACTGAGAAATAGGTGACCATTCGTTTGTGCCACGAGCCCAAACGAGGCAATCTGGTCCGAATGAACCGTTAGAAATATTCGTCTCGACCTCGTCTGATGAGAAAGGGCCGAGCACGGACCCGTCGCGATGAACAAACCACAGAGTCTTCATAGTGACGCTATCGGCTGGGACTGAGATTTTCTAAAGCCTGTGATAGTCTGGAAATCACATGCTGGTGCTTTGTGCGAGGATACCAACAGAATGACTCAAAGCTTCTCTGATCGATTGAAAGCTGTTTTTCATCGCCGAAACTTGGTTATTTCGTCGCTGCTTTTCGTGATCGTCGTGATTCAGCTGGTCGTGTTGTTGCCAAACGACTTGGAGCTTCAAGACAAAGGACCAGTGGCGGAAGAGGCCGCGAATCGTGCCAAGAAGAAACGTCGTCTCGACACGAAAGCAAGTAAACAGCCCATGGGCGGACTCGCAACGGACACGAGTTCCGGGCAAGTCATTCGCGGTGTGCATTCGGTTGAGGTGAACGCGGACGGCAAAGGTTGGGAGCTTTGGGCGGAAAAAGGTGTTCGCCCAAAAGATTCTGGTGAGTGGAGTATAGAAGCTGTTCGAGTGAAGTTTTACGCCTCCAATGGGGTTTCCTACGTCGTGACCGGCAAGCGCGGAGGCGTGAACCCGGCGACGTACGACTTGTGGATCAAGGGCGATGTCGTGACGCTTTCATCGAATGGATATCGCTTTGAGTCTCCGGCGGTGAGTTACAATTCGAAGCTCAAACGCATTCTCGCGCCGGATTCTGTCGAGATGATCGGCCCCAAGGATGCGGAGGGAAGCCGTCTTGAATTGACAGGCGTTGAGATGACGGCGGATCTCAACACCAACGAAATCAAAATCGGACGCAGGGTCAAGGCTTCAAAACGTGTCAACGCGGCTCGAAGTGCACAGATTCAATCGAACCATGCGCTGTTTTCTGGAGCGAGCAATTTGGCGGCCTTCATGGGTGGAGTCGTGATCGATGTCGAATCCATGCGCATCACGGGGCCAGAGGCGCGCTTTGTCTACGACCCAGGCCGAGACAGCTTGGAGTCAGTGATGGTAGCTGGCGGCGTCAAAGTCACGGATCAAGACAAATTCGCGACAAGCGGTACGCTTTCCGTTAACTTCAAAGAAGATCGCTATGTGTTTCGCGGTTCACCGCGCGTTCGTCAAAACGACGACGAGCTGATGGGCGACGAGATTGTTTTCCTGCAAGGCGGGAAGCAGGTTCAGGTGATAAATGCGCGTGCGCAAGTGGATCCGGCACGGGCCGAAACTGGCAATGGCTCTGCGGGCAAAGGTTCGACTGGTGGAAAGAAGCAATGATTGAGCTCACGGTTCGCGGCATCGCGAAGTCCTTTAAAAGCCGTAAAGTTGTCGACGGTGTTTCGTTTCAGGTGCAAGCGGGGCGCGTTGTTGGTCTGCTTGGGCCCAACGGTGCCGGTAAAACGACAAGTTTCTATATGGTCGTAGGTCTGGTCGCACCGGATGCGGGCGAGATCCTGCTTGGCGATCAATCGATCTCGCAGCTTCCGATGTACCAGCGCGCGCGAATCGGACTCAGTTATTTGCCTCAGGAAGCCTCGATTTTTCGCCGCCTCACAGTGCGAGAGAATATTCTGGTCGCTCTTGAAGCACAGGGCGTGGTTGGCAACGCGAAACTGGAAAAGCTAGAAGAGCTGCTTTCGGATTTCAATGTGAAACACATTCGCGATAGCTATGGCTACGCGCTCTCGGGTGGTGAACGTCGTCGTGTCGAAATCGCACGTGCATTGGCCGGAGAGCCGAAGTTCATTCTTCTGGACGAGCCTTTCGCCGGGATTGATCCGATTGCGGTCGCCGATATCCAAGAAATTATCCGACAATTAAAAGGACGCGGGATCGGGGTCCTGATCACAGACCATAACGTTCGAGAGACTTTAGGGATCTGCGATTATGCCTATATAATGAAAGACGGACGCGTTCAGGTTGAGGGCGAGGCGAACGAGATCGCAAGCTCGGAGCTCGCGCGGAAGTTTTATCTGGGCGAGAACTTTAGGCTTTAGGATTGGTTTCGAGGTGTTTGAATGGCGATGAGTCAAAAGATGGGCTTGAAGATGGGGCTTGGCATGCAGCTGCGGATGACGCCGCAGTTGCAGCAGGCCATCAAACTTCTTCAGCTCTCGCGCCTTGAACTTGAACAAGAGGTCCGAAAGGAGCTCGAGGACAACCCGGTACTCGAAGAGTTCGCCGATGGTCCAGACGAGCTGACGAATCCTGGTGTTCAAGCCGACGCCAACGAAAACACCGAGCAGTCGGCCGAACAGCAAGATCCGCAAAAACAAGACGAGATCAACTGGGACGAATATTTCGATGCCACTTATAAACCGATGCCGAATGTGTCGGGTGGCAACGAAGAGATCATGAATTATGAAAACCTCATCACGACACCTCAGAGTCTTTACGACCATCTGATGTGGCAGATGAGAAACTCTGGTTTTTCAGAGGAAGAACAGACGCTTGCTGGAATCCTGATCGGCTATGTCGACGACGACGGATACATCACGGTTCCTATCAGTCAGATCGCCGAGGAAGAAGGCGTGGACGCCGAGAACCTGGAAAGCGTTTTGCCTTACGTTCAGGAGTTTGATCCGCCCGGGATCGGCGCACGCGATCTGCAGGAATGTTTGATCATTCAGGCCCGTCACGTTCAAGAGGACACGAAGGACGTCGTAAGCCTCATCAAGAATCACTTCAAAGATCTTGAGAAACGAAATTTCGCGGGAATCGCAAAAGCGCTAAACACGTCGATCGAAGATGTGGCCGAAATGGCCAAACTCATTTACTCGATGGATCCAAAACCGGGTCGCGCGTTCATTCAACCGGATACGCACTATGTTCAGCCCGACGTTTTTGTTTACAAGGTCGGCGACGAGTACATGGTTTCTCTGAACGAAGATGGGCTTCCGCGTCTTCGCATCTCGAATTTCTATCGCAACCTTTTGGCCGAAAAGAGTCAAAAAGGTGAGACCCAGGATTTCGTCACCAAGAAGCTGCAGAGCGCGGTTTGGTTGATCAAATCGATTCACCAGCGACAGCGCACGATCTACAAAGTGGCCGAGTCGATCGTGAAGCGACAGCGCGAATTTTTCGATAAAGGTCCTTCGTTTTTGCGGCCGATGATTCTTCGCGACGTTGCCGATGATATCGGTATGCATGAATCGACGGTGAGTCGTGTCACGACAGCCAAGTACATGCACACGCCGCAGGGGATTTTCGAGCTTAAGCACTTCTTCAACTCCGGTATCGGCACCGACGACGGCGAAGCTCTTGCGAGCGAGTCGGTCAAAGTGAAGATCAAGGAGCTGATCACGGCCGAGGACTCGAAAGACCCACTTTCGGATCAGCAAATCGTGGAAATGCTTAAAAAAGAGGGCATCAATATCGCCCGACGCACCGTAGCTAAGTATCGGGAAAGTCTCAAAATCCTCCCGTCGAGCCGAAGAAAGAAGTATTTCTGAGTCGATGATCATTGCGGCTCTCGCAGGCGTCTTGGCGGGCGTTCTCTGCGTTATTCTGATTTCTCGTTTGCAAAAAAACAGTCTGCTCCGTGAGGCGCAGGCTGAAGCGACAGCTCTGCTTGAAGAGGCGCGTGCGACGGCGGAAAGTTTAAAAGAAGAAGCCGAGCTTCAGGGCGAAGAAGTGCGCGAAGAGATCTGGTCGCGGCACGAAGCGGAACTCGCGGATCTTGAAACACGCGTAAAAAATCTGGACGAGAAAGTGCGAGCGCGCCGCAGTCAGGTGGATCGCGAGTACAATACGGATCGCCGCGAAGTCGATCAGAGCCAACAAGGGCTCGAGGCCTCCGAGGCTCTGGTTCGCGAACGCGAAGGAAAAGTTCGCAAGATCAAAGAAACGACGCAGAAACTGGGCCTTGAGTTTCGCGAGAGGCTTAAGTCTGTTGCGGAGTTAGATATTCCGTCGCTCAAGGCGGGGCTTGTTGAAAAAGCGCTCACGGACGCAAATATCGAAGCGCAGCGCAAGGCGACCTCGTTTGAAGAAGAAATCAAACTCAATTCGGAGCAAATCGCCAAGAAACTGCTCTGTACGGCGCTCAGTCGCTTTCCTCGCGCGGCTCCTACAGAGCGTGGAATTGGTGTCGTTGAGATTCCCAATCCGGATGTGAAGAAGCGCATGTTGGGCGAAAACGAATCCAACATTCGTGAACTCGAACGCCTGACGGGTGTTGGGCTTACCATTACAGAAAAAGACACGTTCCAACTGGCAAGTTACGACCCGGTTGCGCGCGAGATCACGACGCGAACTCTTGAGAAGCTTCTGCATGAAAAGGCGCCGACTGTTGAAACGGTTCAGCGTCTTCACGAAAAAACCTCTGGCGAGGTCTCGCGGCGAATCGACAACGACGGCAATAAGATCGCGGCGGAATTAGGCGCTCGCGATTTGAATCCGGAGATCAAAAAACGACTCGGCCAGCTTCGCTACCGTTATAGTTTTGCGCAAAACCAACATTTCCATGTCGCGGAAGTGGGCTGGCTCTGTGGAATTCTGGCCAGCGAACTCGGCGGAACCGATCGTACTATGGCTAAACGTGCCGGACTTTTGCACGATGTCGGTAAATCCATGGATCACGCGATAGAGGGTGGTCACGCGGTTATCGGTGCGGACTTCATTTCGAAACTCGGGGAGTCGGCCGAGGTCGTGCATGCCGTCAAAGCCCACCATTACGAAGAGCAGCCGTCGTCGGATCTTTGTTACCTCGTGATCGCGGCCGACGCGGTATCGGGTGCTCGTCCGGGTGCTCGTCGATCGACAGTGAGTGTCTACAATCAAAAGATCGAAGTGCTCTCGGGGATCGCGGAAGGTTTCCCAGGAGTGCTGCGCACGTTCATCTTCAATGCGGGCCGTGAGGTTCGTGTGACTGTGGACGCGCGCAAGGTCAACGACAGTAAAGCCCTCGTTCTTTGCCGCCAGATCGCGGACAAAATCGAGGAAGAGTGTCAGTATCCTGGTCAAATCAAGGTCGTTGTCGTTCGTGAGACTTCGGCTTCCGCAACAGCCCGCTAATAATTCCATCAGTTTGGTGTCTCATTTTGAGATTCCGTATCCGCGCTCAAGTCCGAGGTCCAGTTTTCTGGTCGTTTGTCCGATGAGAAAGGCAGACGATTAATGAAGAAAGGAATCAGGACATGAAGGTCGACTTCGCGTTTCGCAACGTAGACTCCTCGGACTTGTTGATGATCTACATGCGAGAGAGGCTCGAAAAACTCGAGCGTTTTGAGATGAATCCGATGGGAGTCCACGTGGTGGTATCAATGGTGCGTCACGAGTGTTCAATCGAGGTGACGCTCCAAGAGGGGCGAAGGAAGTACAAGGCCAACTCTGTTTCCGACGACTTCTACCGTTCGGTCGAAATGTGCGTGAATAAGCTGCAGCGCCAGCTTTCAAAAGAGCGCCGACGCCAGCACGACATCAACCATAGACGGCCTGAGAAGTCGGCCGAAGGGAAGCTTGCTCAGCTCAATCCTCAGCTCGAAGTGGACTACACGAAGGAGTACAAGAAGGCGGGGTAGTGTTTTGGCACCCGGCTTCCAATCCGCTTAGGCGACCGACCGTGGGGATCCCCCGGTCGGTCGTTTCGTTTGACCCTGCTCGCTCGGCTCTGATAGCACTTGGGGCATGAAAAACTATCTGTTCACCAGTGAATCTGTTTCCGAAGGTCACCCCGATAAAGTCGCCGATCAGATCAGCGATGCGGTTCTCGATGCCATGCTTGCTCAGGACCCAAAGGCACGCGTCGCCTGTGAAACTTTGGTCACGACAGGTGTCGCGGTTGTCGCAGGAGAAGTCACCACCACGGCTCAGGTGAACGTTCCGGACGTTGTTCGCAAGGTCGTGAAAGATATCGGCTACGATAGCGGTGAAAAGGGTTTTGATGGCAACTCGTGCGCGGTCATGGTGACGCTTGGGAAGCAGTCGCCTGATATCGCTCAAGGAGTCAACGCGGACACTTCGCTCGCAGGCGAGCAGGGCGCTGGCGATCAAGGCTTGATGTTTGGTTATGCGGTCAACGAAACGCCGGAGTTCATGCCGCTTTCGATTGCGATGTCGCACAAGATTCTTGAGAACCTCGCAACGGCGAGAAAATCGAAGAAGGTCGACTTTCTATGGCCGGATGCCAAGAGCCAGGTCACTGTCGAGTACGCCGACGGCAAGGTGAAGCGTGTTGATGCGGTTGTTGTCTCAACTCAGCATACGCCCGATGTGAAAAACGAAACGCTTCGCTCTTACGTGATCGACGAAGTTATTCGTAAAACGATTCCTGCAAACTGGCTCGACGCGAAAACAAAGTTCCACATCAACCCCACGGGCCGATTCGTTGTCGGTGGCCCGCACGGTGACTGTGGTCTCACGGGTCGCAAGATCATCGTCGACACGTACGGCGGTCACGGGGCTCACGGCGGTGGCGCGTTCTCTGGAAAAGACCCTTCGAAGGTCGACCGTTCGGCCGCCTATGCCGCTCGTCACATCGCAAAGAATATCGTGGCCGCGGGCCTTGCTGAGCGTTGCCTGGTGCAGGTGGCGTATGCAATCGGTCTTGCTGAGCCGGTTTCTTTGATGGTCAATGACTACGGCACAAGCCAAGTCGGCGGTGAGCTGCTGGCAAAAGCAGTCCGCGAGATTTGGAGCCTCAAACCAGCGGCGATTGTCGAGCGTTACGATCTCTTAAAGCCTCGTTACCTGAAAACGGCTGCCTACGGTCACTTCGGCCGTTCGGATGCTCAGTTTACATGGGAAAAGGTGGATCAGGTCGACGCGCTGAAAGATGTTGTTAAGACACTGACGCGATAGTCTGCTGCTTAGTTGAACTGAGTGCCACGGATATATGGCAACATACGGTTGCCATATATCGGAAGGTCGACTACTCCTCCTCCGGGGTTCATTTGGACTTAAATGAGGGGGGATTCACAATGGACACAATGTCGGACGCGATAACGGGCTCGCCGACTGGCTCGACAGCGGGCGCGATAGCAGACGCCCGCAACGGGTCGGCCCATCGCGAGGCTATCAGTCGCGAACCAGCCAATCGTTCAAAAAAAATCGCGACCACGGTGTACATCACGGAAGAGCAACAGAATCTGTTGAAAGAACTCAACCGTCGCACGCGCGTGCCGATTGCGGAGTTCATTCGCGAGGGGATTGATCTCGTGCTCGAGAAGCACGCATCCGTTCTCCCGGGACAGCTTGGCTTTTTAAATGATTCCTCGCAATTGAACAAAATGAGATAGAAACTACTTGGACATTATGCACGATCAATCCCTCATTCGTAATTTCTCGATCATCGCTCATATCGACCACGGCAAGTCGACGTTGGCCGATGGCCTTCTTCATTATACGGGCTCACTTTCTGACCGCGAAATGAAGGCGCAGTTTCTCGACAATATGGAGCTTGAGCGCGAACGTGGGATCACGATCAAGGCGCAGACGGTTCGTCTGATGTACAAGGCGGATGATGGGAAAGTGTACCAGATCAATTTGATCGACACTCCCGGGCACGTCGACTTCAGCTACGAAGTTTCGCGCAGTCTCGCGGCTTGTGAGGGTGCGATCTTGGTGGTCGATGCGGCTCAAGGTGTCGAGGCGCAGACGCTGGCGAACGTGTATTTGGCGCTCGAGAACAATCTCGAGATCGTACCGGTTTTAAATAAGATCGATCTTCCGTCGGCCGATCCGGACGGAGTCAAAAAACAGATCGAAGAGACCATCGGACTCGACGCCAGTGAAGCCGTCATGGCGAGCGCGAAGGAAAAGATCGGGATCAAAGAGATCTTGGAAGCGATCATCAAAAAAGTTCCGCCACCTAAGGGTGAGCGCGAGGGCGCGCTTCGGTCGTTGATTTTTGATTCGTGGTTTGACTCGTACCAAGGCGTCGTCATTTTGGTGCGCGTGATGGAAGGAACACTTCGCAAGGGTGACCGTATCAAGTTCATGGCGACAGACCGTGAATACGAAGTTCTCAAACTTGGTGTGTACGCGCCGTTTCCGCTTGAGAGCGCTGCTCTTGGCGCTGGCGAGGTGGGTTTCATCATTTGCGGAATCAAGGACATTCGCGACGTCAAAGTCGGCGATACGGTTACGACGGCAAAGAAACCTGCGACGGCACCGTTGGCTGGTTTCAAACGCGTCACGCCGATGGTCTTTTCGGGAATCTTTCCAGTTGTCGCCAGCGATTACGAGCAGTTGAAGGACGCGCTCGAAAAACTCGTCCTCAACGACTCCTCGCTGACCTATGAAGTGGAAAAATCGGCCGCTCTGGGATTTGGTTATCGCTGCGGTTTCTTGGGACTTTTGCATATGGAGATCGTGCAAGAGCGGCTTGAGCGTGAGTTTGGTTTAAATCTCATCACGACGGCGCCGACAGTTGTTTACAAGATCACGACCACAGACGAGATCACCAGAGATCTTGAGAACCCGGCCCACATGCCGGATCCGACCAAGATCATCCGCACCGAAGAGCCGATCGTGCGAGTTGTTGTACACACGCCGAGCGAATTCATCGGGAACATCTTAAAGCTCTGCGAAGACAAGCGCGGTGTGCAGGTGAAGATGGACTACGTCACTGAGAAAAAGGTGATGATCGAGTACCGAATCCCGATGAATGAAATCGTCATGGACTTTTATGACCGTTTGAAATCAGTCACCAAGGGCTACGCTTCGATGGAGTACGAGGTCGTCGGTTTTGAAGAATCGGACCTTGTGAAGCTGGATGTTCTTATCAACAGCGAACCGGTCGACGCGCTTTCGTTGATCGTTCATCGCTCCAAAGCGCAAACCCGTGGTCGTGCGTTGGTTGAAAAGATGCGCGAACTGATTCCGCGTCAACAGTACCAAGTCGCGATTCAGGCTGCGATCGGTTCCAAAATCGTGGCTCGGGAAACGCTGAGTGCGCTTCGCAAGGACGTGACGGCGAAGTGTTACGGTGGCGATATCTCGCGTAAGCGAAAGCTTCTTGAGAAACAGAAGGAAGGGAAAAAGCGCATGAAGCAGATCGGTTCGGTCGAGCTTCCGCAGGAAGCCTTCCTCGCAATTTTGAAAGTGGAAGATTAGTCGATGGCGAAAGATACTGGCGACGAGAATCAAGCATCCCAACCTGTCACACCAGAAAACGAGATGGCGCCCGCTCCTCGCTCGCGATTTCGCGAGTTCACGGAGGGTGGGGGCTCGTTCATTTTTGCCATCCTTTTGGCACTGGTGATTCGTTGGGGGCTGATCGAAGCATACGTGATTCCGTCGGCCTCGATGCTGCCGTCGCTTTTGATTCACGACCACATTTTTGTGAATAAACTCGTCTACGGTGTGCGAGTTCCGTTTACCGAAAAGTGGCTCTGGCAGTTCAAACAGCCGGCACGTGGTGAAGTCATCGTCTTTAAGTATCCCGAGAACAAAGAGACGTTTTTCATCAAGCGAATCGTCGGTCTTCCCGGAGATCGCATTCTGTACGAAAACGGACGACTTTATATCAACGACCAAGCTGTCGAGATGACTCAACCCGGAGACCAAGACGACTGGGAGATGCTCTCGCCGTCGAACTTCGGCCAAGAGGATTTTCAAAATCCGCTATACGCCACGGACTCCAAGGAAAACTACGATCACTTTGCCGAGAGACTTGGCGAGAAGACACACTCGGTCTTGTTGCGAAAAGACGGCGGCTACGGGCGTTCGGCCGGGCCTTGGGTGGTACCAGAGGGGCATCTCTTCGTGATGGGCGACAACCGGGACAACTCGCATGATAGCCGTCGTTGGCAGTCGTCACCGTTTTTACCGATGGAGAACATTCTCGGACGAGCGATGTTTGTGTGGCTCTCGTGCGACCGCACGATGGAAAGCGCCCGCTTTCTCTGTTCACCTTCTAGTATTCGCTGGCGCCGATTGTTTCATTCGGTGAACTAGGGATAGGGCTTAAGGGCATGACGGAAGCAAGCGGATCAGACAAGCAGGCCGATGCGAAACAAAATCAGCAAGGCACATGGACTCAAGCTCTTGTTTCGTTCTTCTTGTCGGTGGTCGTTTTATTGGCCTTCCGGTGGGCGTTGTTTGAACCCTACGTGATCCCTTCGGGCAGCATGCTGCCGACGCTTAAGATTCTCGACTACATTTACGTGAACAAGTTCGCCTACGGTGTGCGTTTGCCATTTAGCAGTCAGTGGATCTGGAAGCGAGACCTGCCGAAGCGTTGTGATGTGGTTGTCTTTCGCTCCAAAACCCACGCGGGGCAATTTGTTATCAAGCGAGTTATCGGCCTTCCCGGCGATACGGTGGAGCTACTGGAAAGCGGCCGGGTTCGTGTGAACGACGAGGTTTTGGCGACCCGCAAGCTTGGTGAATCCGAACGCTATCATGTCCTCGAGGAGGCTTGCCCAGAAGGTATGGGGCAATCGGCATCGGCGCATATTATTCAGACATCGCGTATCTATGATGATCTGGGGGATAGTTTGAATATCGACCCGGTGGTTTTCGCGGTCACGGTTCCGGACGGGGAGCTTGCCCTTTTTGGCGACAATCGCCACGAGTCCGCCGACACGCGTGAGTGGGGGACGCTCCGTCGCGATGAGCTTTTGGGACGAGCGCAGGGGATTTGGCTGAGCTGCGAGTCTTCGATTTCGGGACTGCCGCGTGTGTGCGATCCAACTTCAATTCGTTGGGCGCGAATGTTTGGAGATTTCGACAAAAAGACCGTGAGCGAGGCCAGCCATGGCGAGTAACGAGAGGCCCCAGGAGCGGGCGGCACGTGAGCATTCACTGCTAAAAAAATATCGACGTGCTTTTTTGGGTGAGTTTACTGAGGCGATCTTAGCGGCGGTTTTGGTTGCCGTAGTCTTGCGCGTTTTTTTTGTGGCGGTTTACCGAGTGCCAACGGACTCGATGGCTCCGGCCCTGATTCCGGGTGATTTCATTTTGGGCTGGAAGACATCTTATGGGGTTCGTGTGCCGTTTACGGATCAGACATGGGGCGAGCGCCTTCCGAAACGCGGTGATGTCGTGGCTTTTCGGATACCTGGCGATGCGGCTCTTTATGTGAAACGGGTGATCGCGCTTCCTGGGGACCGTGTTTCTGTTGAGAACGGAAAGGTTTCGATCAACGAGGCCAGTGTGACGTCGGACCCGATGGAGCTCAGTGCCGTTCCGGAGTCTAGCCGTGTCGGGCTCGATGGAATGCCGGCCCTTGATGGGCTCGACGTGCAGTTGGAAGCCAAGGCACAGGTGGTCGACGAGAGCGGGGCGCCTTCGACTCATATTGTCATAAGGCGAAAGGATGCTTTTGAGGCCGATTTTCTGGCCCCTCAGATTGTGCCGCCCGGCGAAGTGTTTTTGATGGGTGATTTTCGTTCAGAAAGTGTGGATTCTCGGCAGTGGGGAGCAATCCCGGTCTCTGCGATCGAAAGTCGAATCGCCTGGGTGGCCCTTTCTCTGCACACATTGAAAAAGACCAGTTCGGCTCCTCCGATGCCCATTGAGGAGGCGGCCTTGAAGCCTGTCGGAAAGTTCCGCTGGAATCGACTCTTTCACAGGGTTCGATAAAGTATTTCAGAGTCCTTACTCAAGAGCCCCGGAAACCTTGACCCCAGCGAGTCTCGGGTTCTACCATCCAGCCTAATGCCGATTTTGGGTCGATCCCTTCTCGATACCCGCACACTCACTAGAAACGACATCGACGAAATCTTTTTGAAAGCCGATGCGCTCGCGCCATTGGTAAATCCGGCGCGTCCCGAAATGCGTCAGGCGGGTTTGCCGATGCGACAACCGGTGGTGTGCTGTCTCTTCTTCGAACCCAGCACGAGAACGCGGATGAGTTTTCAGATGGCGGCCTATCGCCTTGGTTGCCAAGTGCTGACCATGGAGCTTTCTGCGGGCTCGTCGCTCTCCAAGGGCGAAACATTGACGGACACCGTTTTGAACTTTGCCGCCATGAAACCGGACATTTTAGTTGTTCGCTACGGCAACTCGCGAGAACTCGATGAGTTGCTCCCGACGTTGGATATTCCTGTGATCAATGCGGGCAGCGGAACAATGGCCCATCCGACACAAGGTTTGCTGGATGCCTACACGCTTCGTTCGGAGTGGGAAACTCTGAAGGGGAAAAAGGTTTTGATCTTCGGCGATGTGCTGCACAGTCGCGTGGCGCGTTCGGGTTTTGATGTCTTGACCAAACTCGGGGCAAGCATCGGCGTAACAGGACCGGAGAAAATGATGCCGCAGGGGCCGCAGCGCGATGCTCTGGCGAGCGAATTCGGTCTTCAGTTTTTTGAGTCTCTTGATGAGGGACTGCCTTGGGCGGATGCCGTGATGGGGCTTCGTGTGCAGCTTGAACGGCATGAGGCTCGGGAACTCGATCTTGAGTTTGCGAGCGATTACCACGACCGCTACGGCCTGAACGAAAAGCGCATGGATATGATGAGGCCAGGTGCGGTGATTCTGCACCCTGGGCCAATCAATCACGGTGTCGAGTTTGCCGCGGGCGTGGTGCGGGATGGGCGCAGTCGCGTATTGGCGCAGGTTACCAATGGCGTAACCGTGCGAGCCGCGCTTTTGGATTTGATTTTGGGACTTGGTATCGGTGGAGAAAGGTAGGCAGCTGATGAGTCGCGGTTTTTTGATTTTGGAGACAGGTGAGGCCTACCAAGGAGAGTTTCGCGGCGGCGATTCGAATGCGGGAGAAGTGGTTTTTAATACCTCGCACTCTGGTTACGAAGAGATTGCCACCGACCCGTCATACTACGGGCAGATCATGGTGATGACGGCTCCGATGCAAGGGAACTACGCGGTTGATCGCGCGGTTTGGGAGTCTCGCAAAATGTGGATCGAAGGGTTCATCAGCGTCGAGATTCAACAATCGGAGCGGGACTCCTCTTGGCGCCGGCAACTTGCTGAAAACGGGATTCCGGTTCTCTCGGATCTCGATACGCGTGAGATCGTACTGCGGCTTCGTGAAGGTGGAACACCTTGGGGCGCGATCGTGAAGGCGGAAAATGAAGAGCAGGCCCGGAAGCTTGCTATGGAGCTGATCACCAAGAAAAAACAGGGCGAAGCGGACTGGGTGCACGCGGTGTCGCGAAAGAGCATGGAAGTACGACCTGGTCAGAAAAGCGGTGGGCCACGCATTGCGATGATGGATTTTGGTGCCAAGGAGAACATCGTGCGCGAACTTTGCTCGCGGGCATCGGAGGTTGCGATTTTTCCTTCTCGTGCCACCGCCGACGAAATCCGTGCGTGGAACCCGGATGGCATTATGCTTTCCAACGGACCTGGAGACCCAAGCGCTGTTGTCGGAGCTCCCGAGACAGTGCGGTCGCTTCTCGGTTGGAAGCCTGTGTTCGGTATCTGCATGGGGCATCAGATTTTGTCGCTGGCTCTTGGAGCGAAGACTTACAAACTTCCGTTTGGCCATCGTGGAAGCAACCACCCGGTTCGCGACGAGTTATTGAACATGGTGTATGTGACGTCGCAGAACCACGGTTATGCCGTCGATGCGAACTCGCTACCGGCGGACGCGCGCGTGACGCATGTGAATCTCAACGACGGATCGGTAGAAGGGGTCGAGTGCCCGAGCAAGCTCTGCTTTAGCGTGCAGTATCACCCGGAAAGTCACCCAGGTCCGCACGAAGCTGTTCGACTGTTCGACTACTTCGTAGAAAGGATTCAACGATGACCACCGAAGCCATTCCTTCGACCGCTCCAGAGATCGTGGATTTCGAACCGCTGATCGACCGTTTGATTCTGCACTTCACGTCAGATGCATGGCGCGCGGAAGTCGCGACGGCGAAGAAAGAGTTCTTTCAGGATGCAGGCATCATGGACGAAAGGTCGGATCATTTTGAAATGCGAATGACGCAGTTCTTGGACTGGTACCTCTTCACGCGCCGTTTAGAGGGGCGGACGGTCACGCCTGCTCAGTTCGCCCTTGAGATCGACGACTTTTCGATGACGCCTGACGAGCGCATTTATTTTGAATGCCTGGCCGAAACCAAGCATGGCCTATTTGAGTACCTACGTCTTCGTGGCAAGGACATCGCGGTCCAAGATCTGATGATCGAAAAAGAGATCACGATTCGCGAGTCCCAAGTGAATATCGGTTTCACGCGCGGTGAGGTGTTTGATGCGCGACTGATTCCTTATGGCGAAGACTTCATCTTCGCGCGCGCGTTCTGCTTTCACCCAGCGGAAGCCAGCGGTTTCATCAAGTCCGAGCTCGAAAAGGTTCAGATGATCGAAAACGAAGAAGAAAGCCTTAGGGCTTTCGAAGAGCTGATGCTGCGTCTGATGAAGATGCGCTACAAGTACGAGCAGTTCCGCCACCTCAAGCTGGAATTCATTTATTCGAACGAGAAAAAGGTGAGGTTCTAAGTGCCAAGATTATCTGATGTTAAAAAGGTACTGATTCTTGGTAGTGGACCGATTGTGATCGGTCAGGCCTGCGAGTTCGACTACTCGGGAACACAAGCTTGCAAAGCGCTGATGCGTGAGGGGCTTGAGGTGATCCTGGTGAACTCCAATCCGGCGACGATCATGACAGATCCGGAGATCTCGACAAGGGTCTATATCGAGCCGCTGACGGTTCCGTTCGTCGAAAAAATCATTGAACGCGAGCGTCCGGATGCGGTGATCCCAACTCTTGGCGGACAGACGGCGTTGAACCTTGCGCTACAGTTGGCGGATCAGGGTGTTTTGAAAAAGTACGGTGTGCGTCTTCTTGGCGCGGACCCAGAGGTTATTCGTGCGGCCGAGGATCGCGAGATCTTCCGAAAAATTCTCGACAAGGTCGGAGCGCGCTACCCCAAAAGCGAGATGGTGCGAACTTACCAGCAGGCGATGGAAGTGGCTGACAAGCTTGGCTACCCGTTGATTCTGCGGCCGAATTACACGTTGGGTGGCGGTGGAGGCGGTGTTGCCTACACGCCTGACGAGTATGAACGCATGATCACCAAGGCTCTTAAGGAGAGCCCGACCTCCGAAGTCCAGGTTGAAGAGAGCATTCTTGGTTGGAAAGAGTTCGAGCTCGAGGTGATGCGCGATAAGTCGGGCACCTTCGTGATCATTTGTTCGATCGAAAACTTCGATCCATGTGGCGTGCACACGGGCGACTCGATCACGGTAGCGCCTCAACAGACTCTAACGGATCGTGAGTACCAAGCGATGCGCGATGAAGCACGCAAGATCATCGAAGAGGTGGGGCTGGCGACGGGCGGAGCAAACATTCAGTTTGCGGTGAACCCGCAAACAGGCGAGCGCGTGGTGATTGAAATGAATCCTCGCGTTTCACGCTCGTCGGCCTTGGCTTCCAAGGCGACAGGCTTCCCGATTGCGAAAATCGCGGCCCTTCTCGCGGTGGGGTATCAGCTCGAGGAAATCCGCAACGATATCACTAAAACCACTCCGTCTTGTTACGAACCGGCATTGGACTACGTCGTAACGAAAATCCCACGATTTGCCTTCGAGAAGTTCCCAGGCTCGCAAGATGTGCTGACGACGCAGATGAAGTCCGTCGGTGAAGTCATGGGAATCGGACGAACCTTCAAAGAGTCGCTCATGAAGGCGGTTTCTTCTTTGGAGAATCGGGTGGATGGACTGCAAACAGTGACGTTCTCCGAAAAAATGCTGGCGCACCCAAATAGCCAGCGTTTGTTTCACATTGCTCAGGCATTTCGTGACGGGTGGACGGTTCAGCAAGTGGCGGAAGTGACGCACATCACGCCATGGTTCCTGGAGCAGATGGAACAAGTCGTCCGACACGAGCAAGATGTGGCTGAGGCCGAACTGACGGCCGAGTTTTTGTTGAAAACGAAACGTCTTGGTTTTTCGGATGCGGCGATTGCTCGTTTGAAAGCAGTACCCACTCAGAATATTCGAAAACTTCGTCACGAACTCGGTATTCGCCCCGGCTTTTCACAGGTCGACACCTGCGCGGGTGAGTTCCGATCGGAAACCCCTTACTATTACTCGACCTATTGGTCGAAGGTCACAGCACCGGTTGCGACAACCAAGCCACGGGTGGTGATCTTGGGGAGCGGTCCAAACCGGATCGGACAGGGAATTGAGTTTGACTACTCTTGTGTACGCGGCGTGAAGCGCTTCCAACAAGAAGGACGCCACGTCGTGATGGTCAATTCGAATCCGGAGACGGTTTCGACAGACTACGATACGAGCGACGAACTCTACTTTGAGCCACTCACCGAAGAGTCGGTGATCGAGATCTTGGATCGTCTGAAGCCTGAGGGTTTTGTCGCGCAGCTAGGCGGTCAAACGCCGATCAATTTGGCTAAGCGCCTTGTCGAGGCCGGTCACAAGCTTCTGGGGTCTTCGCTTGAGGCGATCGATCTTGCGGAAGATCGTGGACGTTTCGCCAAGATCTGCTTGGAGCTTGGCGTGAAGCTTCCAGCGATTCGTATTCCTTCATCCGGCATGGCTGGTGATCTCGAGGAGTCTCGCGAAATCGCCCGACGCATCGGTTATCCGATCATTTGTCGTCCGAGCTATGTTCTTGGCGGTCGTCGAATGGAAGTGGTCGAGAATGAAGATGAACTCGACAGCTACTTTGGTCGACATGGTGACTACATCTCGCCGGAAGAACCATGCCTGATGGATCAGTTCCTCGAAGGTGCGCTTGAGGTCGATGTCGATCTTGTGCGTGGCTCAGATTGGACGGTGATTGGTGGGATCGTGGAGCATATCGAAGCCGCCGGGGTGCACTCGGGCGATTCGATGGGCGTACTCCCGCCGCAGCGACTCAAGAGTTCGACATGTGAGATGATCGAAGAGATTTCGCGGCAGCTTGCCGAGCGCATCGGGACGATCGGGCATCTCAATCTCCAGCTGGCGGTCAAAGACGACCAGGTCTTCATTCTCGAGGCGAATCCGAGAAGTTCACGTTCGGTGCCGTTTGTCAGCAAAGCGACACGAATTCCGATGATCGATCTCGGAGTTCTTGCGAGCTTAGGCAAGCGTGCAATGGAAGTTCAGCCGACGAAATATCAATGGGACTCGGGCCCTCATGTCAGCGTGAAGGGTGTTGTGTTTCCGTTTAAGAAGTTCCCAGAATCGGACTCGATTCTGGGCCCAGAGATGAAGTCGACGGGCGAGAGCATGGGACGAGGTGGAGACTACGCCGAAGCCCTGTTGAAAGCATCGATCGCAAGCCACATCAATATTCCGCCCACGGGTGAGGTGTTTCTCTCTCTGAGAGACCAAGACAAAGAGCTCATGTTGGGCTTGGCCCGTTCTTTGGTCGGGATGGGGTATCGTCTTTCTGCAACGTCGGGCACCGCCAAGTTCCTCTTCAATGAGGGAATCGACTGCGTTCCAGTGAAGAAGGTCCACGAAGGCCGACCCAACTGCGTGGATCGGATTCGCTCAGGGCAGGTCGCGCTTGTCGTCAACACGACTTCGGGCCGGAGAGCGGTCGAGGCGAGCTTTGATATCCGTCGAAGCTGCATCGACTTTTCGATTCCTTGTATCACCGAAAGTCATGCCGCCGAGGCGTTGTTGACTGCGCTGAAGAAGCACCGGTCGAGGGAATTTACAGTTCTCGCTCAAGATAAAATGATTTAGCCTATAAGCGCCATGGTGGGCGCTTATATGAAAATACGGAATGTTATCTTTAGTGTGGCGGTCTGCTGCTGGAGCATCGGACTGCTTTCGATGGTGAGCCAAGCTCAGGCTCAGACGGCACGTTCTACTGGGCTTGCACCAATGATCCGGCTCGGATTCATTCCGGGCGATGGCAAAATAGAGTTGCAAAAGAGTTCCGATGAACTCGCCAAGCTGATCGAATCCAAAACAGGGATTCGAGTTGTACCTTATGTCGGTTCTAGCTACAGCGACTTAATTGATAAGGTCGCCAAGCGGGAAGTCGACTTCGCTTTTCTTAGTGCGCTTTCTTATGTCGAAGCGGAATCCAAGGTGGACCTCAAGGTTTTGCTAAAGAAGGTGTGGGACAAAGGGTTCTATTACAGCGTGCTGCTTGTACGCGCGGACTCCGGCATTCGTAAAATTTCGGACCTTAAAGGAAAGCGGATTGGTCTTGTTGATCAGAAGTCTGGCTCGGGTGCGATGTATCCGATCATGGCTCTTAGCCGGGCGAAACTGAAAGTCCCGACAGACTTCAAAGCCGTTATCTATACCGGTAGCCACAATCAGTCCGTTCACGCACTTAAAACTGGGGCGGTGGATGCAATCGCGATTTTTTCCAACGATGCCAAAGGAAAAGATTCCGCGTGGACGCAGCACGGAGGTCTTTTGAAGGATGTTCGAGTTTTATGGGCGAGTTCGGCGATTCCGAATGATCCGCTATGCGTGAGATCGGACTTCTACGAAACTCAACCGAAGCTTACGCACGACTTTATGTTTGGTTTGATCGAGCTCAACGATGACGCCAAAGTCGGAGAGAACTTTCGTCGTTTGTTAGGTGTGAAATCGTTGATGACGGCCACATCTCAACAATATGAGCCCGTTCGCGAGATGCAGCGAGAACTGAAAAATATCTCGCTTCCAGGAGAAGATCTATGAGTTCAAAACCGACTTCAGCTTCGAGTTCGTCACCAGTCTTGGAAGTCGTGGGCTTGAGGAAGTCGTATCGCAACCCATTGACCCGAAAAAAACTCGAGGCTCTAAAGGGCATCAGTTTCGAAATTGAACCGGGCACGATCACCGGTTTTTTGGGAGCAAATGGCGCCGGGAAAACCACGACGATCAAATGTTTGCTCGAGCTAGCATTCGCCGATGCGGGTGAGGTGGTTTACTTCGGAAAAAAAGGCCTTAGCAACGAAGCCAAGGCCAAGATCGGCTTTTTGCCGGAGCGCCCTTATTTTTACGACTATCTCACGGGCCGAGAGTTCCTGAAGTTCTATGCTTCTATTTCAGGCCGTGTCGCCCGGCATGAGCTTTCAAGTAGAATCACCCAGCTTTTGGAGCGAGTGGGCCTCTCGCATGCCGGCGATCGCCCTTTGAGGGGGTATTCTAAAGGGATGCTGCAGAGAATTGGGATCGCTCAGGCTCTCATTCATCGACCGGAGTTTATTATCTTGGATGAACCGATGACCGGGCTTGACCCCGACGGTCGCCATGAAGTGAGAGAGATCATTCGCGAGGTCGCAAACCAGGGGACCGCCGTGTTTTTCTCGAGTCACTTGCTGCCCGACGCCGAGACGCTCTGCGAGCACCTCGTGATTCTAAAAAAAGGCGAACTGATTTATCACGGGCGAACGGATGCTTTGATGAATCAAATGGCGTCTAGTTGGAGAGTCGTTCATCAGGCGCGTCCGGGCGGTGTTTCAGAGGCCCAGACTGTTGCGGATATCGCGGAGATGCAGACGTGTATCGACAAAATTCGCGCATCCGGTGGGTCGATTGTCGAAGTCAGTCCGCAGCGAGTTTCGTTGGAAGAGATTTTTGTGAAAATGGCTTTCGATAAAAAGCAATCTCCGGAGGCGCAGCCATGAGATCCGTCCTCGTAATCGCCGGCAATACATTTCGCGAAGTCATCCGTGACCGCATTCTTTACGGATTGATCGTATTTGCGATCATGCTGCTCTTTTTGTCGCTCGCATTAGGGCAGTTGTCGTTTGACGAGAACATTCGACTCTCGGCGAACTTCGGGTTCACGGGAATTCATATCGCGGTCGTTGTTCTTGCGGTTTTTGTCGGCAGCACATTGGTTTCCAAAGAGATCGACAAGCAGACGATCTTGACGCTGCTGGCGAGGCCAATCTCGCGAGCACAGTTCATTCTCGGGAAGTCACTGGGCTTGACGGCAGTTCTTGCGGTCGTCGCCACGGGGCTGGCTCTTATTCTCTCGGCCTTCCTTTTATTCCTGGGCTTTAAATTTACTCCGCATTATCTCACGGCGGTCTTTGGAGTTTGGCTTGAGGCGGCGGTCTTGTTGGCACTGGCTCTGTTTTTCGGCTCTTTCGCCCGGCCGATGATGACGGTCGTGTACACGATCGCGGTGTTTTTGTTGGGGCATTGGGTGGAGTCGCTTCATTTCTTCATCAAGAAATCGGAAAGCGATTTCTTTAAAATTGGCGGGACCGCGATCACGTATTTGGTGCCCGATCTTGAGGCCTTTAACTGGCGTTCGGCTCCTGTTTACGCCATCGATATCCCATCGGGGCAGATCGTTGCAGCGGTTGGGGCGTCGACGGGTTGGGTTTTGATTCTTATTGCGCTCACGGTTTTGATTTTCAGGAGACGCGACTTTGTTTGAGTCACCGGAATGGGTCTTATGGGTATACGTCGTCGTCTTGGGTGCTTGTTTGGGAAGCTTCGCCAATGTCGTGATCTTTCGTCTGCCGGCGGGTTTGAGCGTGGTTCGCCCCGGAAGCTTCTGCTGGAGCTGCAAAACGCCGATTAAGTTTCGCCACAATTTCCCGATCTTGGGTTGGTTTTGGCTTGGTGGAAAATGCGCCAACTGTAAGACGCCGTACTCTTTTCGTTACCCGGCTGTTGAGATTCTCATGAGTGCGCTCTTTGCGGCGGCCTTGTATCGGTTTGGTTGGTCATGGACGCTGCTTGAGGCCCTGATTTTTATTTTCGGTCTGGTGACAGTCAGCTTCATTGACCTTGATCACATGATTCTACCAGACAAGTTTACTTTGCCCGGCATCGTCATTGGTCTCCTGGGAGCCGTCTTGAATCCGGAACGTCAGTTCCTTCCGGCTCTTTATGGAGTGCTTTTGGGCGGCGGCTTTCTTTGGGCCATCGCCTATCTCTATGCCGTGATTCGCAAACGAGAGGGTATGGGGGGCGGAGATATCAAGCTGCTTGCCTGGATCGGGGCCGTGCTCGGTTGGCAGTCGGTACCCTTCGTGATTTTGGTCGCAAGCCTTTTTGGCAGCGTGGTCGGGGTCGCGACGATGCTGTGGGCATCAAGGCGGAAGCCTTCCCTGGCCACGGATACTGGCGCCGAAAGCCCCGCAAGCGCCGACGCGGAAGAGGGAGTGGGCACATTTGCGATTCCGTTCGGGCCTTTTTTGGCGGGCGCAGCACTCGTTTATCTCCTGGCGGACGGGCAGCGACTTATCGAGTGGTACCTCGAACTTCATCAACTCTGATCTCCCCCTTGGTCTAGGTCCTGAGTTTTCCGTGGGCTTCCTGCAACGCTGGTTTGACACGGGGTCCCTGCTTTCGGTCTAATTTATCCAGGACTGGTCTAGTCTTAAGGTGGTTCCATGTTCTTTGGCGGGAAAAAAATTGTAGCAGTCGATATCGGCACCAGCAGTATCAAGCTGGCCGAGATGGATGGCGGCCGCAAAGGGTGGGAGCTGAAAAAGTTTGGCGTCGTGACGCTCAACCAAGGTTGGGTCAAGGACGGTGAGATCCTGGAACCGCAGAGTGTGGCGGAGACACTAAAAACTCTGGTTTCTTCGGTAAAGTGCAAACGCAAAAACGTTTCGACGGGAATCTTTGGCAACGGTGTGATCGTAAAAAGAATCTCGATGGCTCCTATCGAGGAAAACCTCATTGCGGAGGCGATCAAGTGGGAGGCCGAGCAGTATATCCCGTTTGATATTTCGGAAGCCGCGATCGACTACCATATTATCGGCAAAGAGAACCGAAACCCCGCGGACAACCTCGATATCATCCTCGTCGGTGCCAAACAGGAATTTGTGTTTCGCTTCATTGAGACCGTCGAGTCAGCAAATTTGAAATGTTCGATCTTGGATGTCTCGGGATTTGCCTTGGCGAATTGCTTTGAAGCCAATTACGGAAAGCCTGAAGGCCTCACTGCGATTCTCAATATCGGCGCGGGCGTTACGAATCTCGTCATTGTTGAAAAAGGCGAAGTGATCTTTAGTCGCGATTCGATGGTTGGGGGTTCGACCTATACCAACGAGCTTCACAAGGCGATGGGGGTCTCCATTCCGGAAGCCGAATCGCTGAAAATCAGTGCCTCTGTTGGTCAAGAGGTCCCGCCTGAGGTGAACTCCGTGATTTCCTCCACGACTGAGCAAGTTGTCGATGAAATTCGAAACGCCTTTGAATTCTTCATCGCGACGGGCGGTGGCGGCCGGGTCAATCGGATATATGTCACGGGCGGTAGTATTTTTATTCCTAAGCTGGTTGAAGAGATATCGTCTGCGATCGGCGTTGCGTTTGAGGTTTTGAACCCTTTCCAGCAAGTGACTTACGACGAAAAAGCTCTGACGTCGGACTATATTCAGCAGATTCAATCGATTAGTCCGGTGGCTATTGGTCTCGCGATGCGGGATATGAAAGAAGTATGATTCGGATAAACCTGCTGAGAACAATGGGAGTAGCCGGTGTTGGAACCAACATCGGAACATCCGCGTCCACCGGAGGCGAGATTGTCTCGGTTGATGTCCGTCGTCAGGCGGCCATCAAAGGCGCAGTGGTCCTGCTTTTTCCGATTATGCTCTTTTTATGGGAGAAAATTCGTCTCAATGCTCTTAAAGACGAGCAGACTGTGTTGCAACAAAGAGTCTCTGCTGTGGAAACAGAAAAAGCATCATTTGGCTCGACGGCGCCCCGAGTTGAGAAGGCAAACCGTTTGAAAGAAAAGATGCAAAAAGAGATCAAGATCATCCGCGAGATCGCGCGCAATCGTCTTCGCGAGGTGAAAGCACTTGATCAGCTTCAGACGATCATGTCTTCGGACAAGTCGTGGATGAGCAGCCTCAAAATTTCCGATAGCAAGGTCATGATTGACGGGTATTCGCTGTCAGCCACGGACTTCGGAAACCTGCTTCAGGAATTCGATTCAAACGGATACTTCAAACAGCCCGAAACAAAAGCGACAACGCTTGAGACTCATCCAACTTTGGGTCAGATCCAGCGATTCAGCATAGAATTGAGCATCGGCAAGGCGGAGGAACTCTGATGGAGAAATATATCCTTCAGCTCGGAGAACTCACTTGGAGCAAGGTCGTCGTTTTTGGTATGGTGGCTTTGGCGGCCTATTGGTTCCTGTATTATGACGATGGCAGTGGCGTCGAGACGACCATTCGCAGTCTTCAGGCGCAGCTTTCTGAGGCAGAAAAGAATCTTGCGGACACGAAACAGGCCATGGCCGACACCGTGAAGTTCGAAAAAGAAGTCAGCAACAACGAAAAGCAGTTCGAAAAGGTGAAAGAGTACATGCCGGCCGACATGAATGCCAACGAGCTCACTCAAATGGTGAGCCGCATGGCGAGTGAGGCCGGTGCTAAGGTCAATTCCACGAAGCCGAAACTCGAAGTGGAGAAGAAAGACTTCTACGAGGTCATTCGATTGGAGTTCGCCATCACCGGCCGGTTTGAGCAGCTCGTGACATTCCTCTCGTCACTCTCGGCGGTGCCAAAACTTCTCACATTTGACGAGATCGAAGTCGTCAACTCCGGTGTAGGCGGAACGGACATCGAAGAAGCGCCAATGATCGAAATGAGAGGTACGCTGGTCGCGTATCGATATCTTCAAGATCTGTCGGTCGATACGGCTGTGGGAGGTGCGAGTGGAAGTCCGTAAGTTTCTTCCAACGTCTGCCTCCAATGTTGTTCGCTGGATGTTTCTGCTTTCCCTGATCGGGACAACGCCGGCTTTTGCGCAGGATCCGCCAGCGGCACCAGCCGCCGCAGGCGATGCCGCGGCCGATGGCGGAGCCATTGATCCGAAAGAAGCCACCAAGCAACTTGAGACGCTGTCGGACGAGCTGTTTTTGCAGGGATTGATGGACGCGTTTGATTATAAACCTCGTCAGCGTCGTGATCCCTTCTTTCCTCCAGTGTTGGATCAGCCAGTTCCAATGGGAGCTCGTCACGGACCTCTGGTTGGACTGCAAAAGTTTGATCTCAGTGCGCTGAAGCTCATTGGTATCGTATGGGACGTCAAACGACCTCGAGCGATGATCTCCGATCCGCTTGGGAAGGTTCATGTTGTAGGTCCGAATGCAAAAATTGGCCTGCGCAATGGATACATCGCGGTCATTCGCGAAGGTGAAATCGTCGTCGTTGAGACGATGGAAGGTGATGCTGGTCGCCTGACAACGACGGCTCAGGTCGTGAAGCTCGCCAAATAGTTCTCTCGGTATAAAATCATTCGCCAAATTCTTATCGAACCTAGACCTGGACTGGACCTGTCGAGAGGTCGCGTCTGGCGAGAAGCCATGTCATACTTCTCATGTTGGGATCCACGGAGGGCACCCGAATGGTGAAACGACTCTTACATCACGCATCTGTTGCGTCTCTTTCGCTCGCCGTTGCATTAGGCGGTTTACTTGTCGGTAGCCCGTTTGTCGCCGAGGCTCGCGAAGGAGTGACTAACTCGCGCGCTAATCGTTCGACGGCGACGGCGAAGGCGAAGAAAAGTTCAAAGAAGAACTCCAAGAAAAAGCGCATGTCGGCATCGACTTCTGGTCGTGTCCGCTATTTGGCGCAAAATGATCTCGAGTCGGATCTTGAGTCGGAGTTGGAAAACGACCTCGAGTCAGATCTCGACGCGGACCTCGGCGGCGGTGGCGGCGGAGATTTCGCTGGAGAGGCGGCTCCACTTTCGCCGGAGCCTGTTCCTGCTCAGCCGACGGCTTTGGGTGAAGAGATCCAAATCACGGATATCCAATACGACTCCAAGCAAGCCGGCGGCACCGTCGTGGTGACAACCTCAAGTCCGGCGACCTATCGCACTCGCGAGGTGCCCAGCCAGAATCAGGTGATCATCGAAATCGCAAATGCGAAACTTCCCGACAAGCTCAAGCGTCCTTTCAATACGAAGGATTTCAAACAAGCGACTGTCTCGATTAACGCCTACCAAGAGCCAGGCTCAAACACGGCCCGCATCGTTCTTCAGTATCGGCAACCACGTTCGGTCGACGTGAAGCAAAGTGATCGTGTCTTGGCGATCGTCGCCGGCAATGCCCAATCTGCTCAGAAGCAACAAGCGGCGTCCTCTTCTGCGGAGGATTTCGCCGACGCGGGCTCTGAGGTCGCAGACTCCAGTGCCGCGGGTGCCGAAGCGGGGGATGAGTACGGTGGCGAGGACCCTGGTACAGAAGAGTTTACCCCATCATCAAGCGGCAGCGACTCACCGCGAACGGCGAGTCGAGTCGCAGCACCTCCTGCATCGTCCAGTAGCTCCGCTAGAATTATGGGAACGAGTTCGCTTCAAGAGGAGAACTTGGGCGCCACACGCTTTTACGGGCGCCCTATCTCCATCGAAGTGCGAGACACTCCGGTACGTGACGTGATCACTTTGATCGCGGATCAGAGCGGTGCCAATATCATTATGTCGGACGACATCAATGGAAGCATCACCATCAAGCTTCGTCAGGTTCCTTGGGATCAAGCGCTTTCGATTATCATGAAAACACGCGGGCTCGGTTACGTTCGGCAGGGAAGCGTCTTGCGTATCGCTCCAATCCGCCAGCTTCAGAGCGAAGCAGAGGATGCTCGGCGTATTCTCGAGGCGCAGGAAGCCACTCTGCCTTTGCGAGTGAAGGTGATTCCGGTCAGTTTCGCAAACGTCGGAACCCTTGCTGGGCAGATTCGCAACACGCTCCAGGCGACTTCGTCGACAGGCCTCGGCGGGCAGCAGCAAGCCGCGCCAACTGGCCGAGGCCGTATCGAGGCGGACTCTCGTTCTAGCTCGATCATCGTTACTGATACGGAAGAAAACATTCAGCGTATCGAGCAACTCGTTCGCGCTCTCGATACGGCTCCGCTGCAGGTGATGATCGAGGGTAAGATCGTCGAAGCAAAAGAGGACATGGGGCGAAACTTCGGTATCAACTGGGGTTACACGGGACAAGATGTTCCGCTCGGAGGTTTGACGTTTGGACAAAGTGGACGAGTTTCACCGAGGCTGCCGTCTGCTGCGACATCTCTTGATTTCCGCCTCGGAACATTGAGCTTCTTTGGTGATCTCGATGCCAAGCTTGCATTGTTTGAGCGTCAATCTATGGCGAAGATCATCTCTTCTCCACGTGTCGTCACCATGAACGCCCAGCAGGCCACAATTGACCAATCTATTCAGATTCCCGTCCTCACCCAAGCTGCGGCGACTGGGGGAGCTGCGACGACGCAGCCGCTGGTCTCTGTCACGTATCGCCCAGTTCCGACCACACTGACAGTGACACCGCAGATTACTTCGGGTGGCGATATTCTGATGCAGGTGAACTTCCGCAGAGAATTCCTAGGTGCGGCGGATGGCGACAACGCGCCGATCGAGTCTAGAAATGTGCAAACCAATGTCATGGTGAAGAATGGCCAGACAGCGGTGATTGGCGGCGTGTACCAGTCTGATACGACGGAAGGCGAAACCGGAACGCCTTATCTGAGAAATATACCGATTCTGGGATGGCTGTTTAAGTCCACGGATAAAACAAGCCTCAGAAACGAGCTTTTGGTGTTTATCACACCGAGAATTTTGAATGCCGACCGTACCCTCCCGAAGGGGAGATCGTTAGAATAGGAGATGTATATGGCAATGACTCCTCGACGGTCCATTTTTAAGAGTTTGAATAAGGGAGCAGTTGTGCTGTTCCTAGGAGTCTTGCTTGCTATTTCCGGTTGTGGCGAGACAGGGGGACCGTCGGCCGATATCGCAATCGGTATTACGCCGAACAAAGTTTTTATCGTTCCTGGGACAGGATCTAGCTGTGTCGCATATGCAGCGGCCAAGATTGATGGAACTGAAATTGTCGCGCGTGACCTAAACGCCGATCGTGCTTACTTCCAAAACTTCACGTTGCAATGGCGCTCACCGGATGCGCTGACGATTTCCGAGTTCGTCATCGAAATGAAAGGATCTGCTTTGGCCTCCGAAGAGGGGCAGGAGCTTGCCCTCAGTGAAGAAGAGATTCGCGCCTTAACTGGTTTGGCAGACCTTACGATCGAACAAGATGACAATCGCTCGGCGAGTACGGCTTACAATCTTGAGTCAAACTCGACTCGCCGTAAAGGCCCGGCGGATCCCTATGCGCCGTGCGGGTTGCATATCTCCGGAATTGCGACAAAGCCCGAGGTAAACTCTGGTGCCATCTCTATTAAAGTCACTCTGCGCGGTTACGCGACAGACAAACAGGGCAATCAAAAGCCGATTCGGCAATCTACCACGGTGCGTGCAGAGAAGTTGTAAGTGTCGCTTTGACCGTGTCTGCGGTAGACCGGGCGCATGGATCTCTTTGAGTCTGCTCTCGCTCAATCTACCGATCGCCCTCTTGCCGAGCGGCTTCGTCCCAAGTCCCTAGACGACATGGTGGGACAGCCGCGTCTCTTAAGCGGCCAGGCGCAGTGGCGTCGTCAGCTCGAAAACAGCATGAAGGGTGGGCGAGTCCCGAGTTTCATCCTCTTCGGCCCTCCAGGTTGCGGCAAAACAACGCTCGCTCGAATTATTTCGGCAGGCCCAGAGATCGTAACCGAAAACTGCCCGGCCATCGAAACCGGCGCGAAGATTCTCAAAGAAGTTTGTGATCGTGCACGCATGCGACGTCTGACAGATCGCAAGCGCACAATCGTCTTTGTCGACGAGATCCATCGCCTCAATCGTGCGCAGCAAGACGTTTTATTGGCATCGCTCGAGTCCGGGGATGTGAGCCTTCTCGGAGCCACAACGGAGAACCCCTCCCACACTCTCAATCCGGCTTTGATCTCCAGGTGCCAGGTGCTGGCCTTTGAGCCTCTGAGCGACGAGGATCTCCGCGAACTCGCGCGGCGAGGGTTTGCCGAAAGCAAGTCTGATATGACGGCATGGCTGTCGGAAGATGGCTGGCAGCGCTTTGTCGCGATCTCCGATGGCGACGGCCGCAAGCTTCTCAATTCGGTCGAGTGGTTGGTTGCAAGCGAGCCGGCCGGGGCACCGAAAGAGCCGCTGGACGGTCAGCAGGTGCAAGAACGGATTGGCGAGCTGACGCTGAAGTTCGACCGCGCCGGCGATGCGCATTACGATACGATTTCCGCACTCATTAAATCCATTCGCGGCTCCGACGCCGATGCGGCTCTTTACTATCTCGCGCGCTTGGCTCGCGCTCAAGAAGACGTGGCCTTTCTTGCTAGGCGCCTCATGATTCTCGCTTCAGAGGATGTGGGCAATGCGGATCCGCGAGGGCTTCAGGTGGCGACGTCTTGTCACGATGCCGTCACGAGGGTGGGGTGGCCGGAAGCGGGTATCGTCTTCGCGCAAACGGTCGTGTACCTCGCCTGCGCGCCAAAATCCAACGCCTCCTACGCCGCCTACCAGGCCGCCCTCGAGTTGGTAGACCGTACGGGTTCGCTTCCGATCCCGCTTTCATTGCGCTCCTCAAAGACCAAGCTTTCCAAGTCGCTGGGGTACGGCAAGGGCTATCGCTATTCGCACGACGGTGAGCGCGGATTCGTTTCGCAGAACTTCCTTCCAGAAGGGCTTGAGACCACGAAGCTCCTTGAGTTAACTGGCCGTGGGTTCGAAAAGACCATGAAGCAGTATCAAGCCTGGATCCGCGGCGAGAAGGCCAGCGAAGAGACCTCCGGCGAAAAGGAAGTCAAAGTTACCGAGACCTGAGGGTTTAAACCTTGATGTTGGGGTCGCGCTTAAAACGTGCGTTTTGCAATGATCGAGATGCAGGCTCCGCCGCCATGGACCATCTTCGAGTGGCGGGTATTGGCGGGGACGTCGATTCTGTCACCGGGGCGCAAGAGTAGCTGGTTACCGTTGACGTCGATGATGAGATTGCCTTCGAGAATGATTCGCACTTCATCAAACGGATGACGATGCTCTTTAATCGAAGAGTGCGCGGCCAAGGTCTCTAATTCGGGCTGTAGGCCTTCGTTCACCAAGAGCATCTTTAGCTGTTGCGGAGAAGGAAGAGATTGGCCGGTCCATCGATTGATCAACATGCACTTACTTCTAGATGCTCCGCTCGGCATTGTCACGTGCCGCGCTCCTTGCTGGGGTGTCGTCTCGGGTCGATACAGCGGCGTCTTTTCCTAAGTCGAGATTTCAGCCTCGCTTTGAGACGAGTGTCTCTTGCCCCTTAAGTACCTGAATTGAGAGGACGATAGCGGGGAGGACTGTGGCATGACGCCCCCCGCGCTACACGAGGTGGCAGGAGGACATGTTTGGAATTTTCGACCGCAACGACAAAACAACTCGAGCTTCTGCAATCGATCCTCGATTTCATGGGGAATGCTCATGAACTGGAAGCCGAGCAGTTTGCACCTGATCAAGTTCGTATTCGCCAACGGATTGATGGCCACACTCTTCATATCCGCGCGGCGCGCTTGCAGGATGTGCTGATGCGAGCCGATGCCGATGGCCGTTCTTTCGTGCAAGTGAACTTTCAAGACGGTCTTAAGATCCTCATCACGGAACGCCTGATAGGGTTTAAACCCGTCGCTAGAAAGGCAGCGCCGCCACCCAATACGGCTGCTGCGTCGAAGCTGCCCCGAGTGGTGACCACGCCAGATTTGGTCTCGGTCCTAGAGGCCATGGAAGACGCGGCAGATTCCGCGGATCGCGACCTCAGTGTACTAAGAGAACTCTTTGATTCCATTCTTCGTGGAGCTGAGCGCGCGGGTTTTGATGTTCAGAAGGAAAAAGCCTGGCTACTTCCCTACATGAACGCCTGCCCGGGATTGCGGGCAAACGCTTAAAGCATCGGCATTCGTCATTCGAACAGCCTAAATATGCCTCCCTTTTGTGCTAAACACGAATTCTTAGAAGGCGGAGCTTGACTTGTCTCAGGCTCAATGAGATTCGCTATGTCCGACTTTCGCGTGGGGGCATAGCTCAGCTGGGAGAGCATCTGATTTGCATTCAGAAGGTCGCAGGTTCGATCCCTGTTGCCTCCACCAATTTTCTTCAGTCGGTTCACAAACGGTTCTAGAAGTTTCCAAAGATCCAATACCCGACAAAAACTCAGCCCGATCAAAAACCGTCAGTCTAGGCTGTCTGCCTAGACCGTCTATCTAGGTTTGTATCCCGAGGTTTGTATCCCAAGCATCCAAGAAGATGCTCGCTACGAGTTATCAAAAGAAAAAAGCCCCAGTCTAAAAATCCCAACCTCACGGGCTCAGCTAAGCGCTCTCGTGCCACATCTTCGGCAAAGTCTTCGGAACTTGAGCTTGGGTCCGGAATCAAGACTTGTCGGATTTAAGAGAGGGTACGGGCGCGGGGGCAGAGGCCTCAGGAAATAAAGCGCAGCTAAAACTATATCTTCGCGTCCGATCATCATCACTCGAAGACTCTTCTCTCTGGTTCGGCTGTTTTGCCAAGACGGCACACGCCGCAAGTATCGTGTTCCGGTGCTAGAGAGTGGGGTTGAATACAGAAAAATAATCTAAAATTACCTAGTCATAATCAAAAAATATCTAATCAATAAAACTTCATTCAAAAAGAGCCAGGCCGCTCTCGCCCAAGGCTCGTCTTTGCCTTGAGTGAATATCCGTCGAATCTAGAAAACCGTCGGCGTGGGCTCGCCAAAGTTCCTCGAAATGTCCGGTGGATCTGGTTTGGAGGGCTCGAGCGCGGCTTCGGAGGCCGCTTTTCTTTCGTGAGAATCAGAACTCGGCAAAATATTGAAAGCTGTTCTCAAAAAGCAAAGGTGGATAATTACTGCGCATTTCAGGGTGTTTTTTTCGAAATATGCTCACCAACTCAGCAAAACAAACACGAGTTGATGCGACTTCGGGCATTCGCGTTCAGATTTCTTGAAGACATCTGATGCCATTTTGGGCACGAAACGAACATCGGTCGAGGTTATCAAAATTTTTTTTGAAAGCCATTGACGTGAGAGGGAGGTGCGCGTACAACTGCGTCTCCGATTTCGATCGTTCTTTGAAAACTAAATAGCTAGCAAAATGGTGTTTGGGTCTCGAATTGGCCTGACTCTGATGCGAAAACTCTGGGTATCCCTCACGGGGTCTCGAGCCGTAGCAAGTGACGAGTCTGAACAACCGGTACAAGGTTGTATAAGCGTCTCTGGTATTGTTGATATTGTTGAACCAGTGATGAAGCCAATTGAGTTTTAATTTTGAATACATATATATAGCTCTGATTCTTCAGAGAATTAAAAAGTTTCGAAGCGAAAGTCGAAAGACTCTAGTTTCAAAGTTTTTAACTGGAGAGTTTGATTCTGGCTCAGAACGAACGCTTGCGGCGCGCCTAATACATGCAAGTCGAACGACGTAGCAATACGGAGTGGCGCACGGGTGAGTAACACGTGGATAATCTGCCCTTCAGTGGGGAATAACCAACCGAAAGGTTGGCTAACACCGCATGAGACCACAGTAGCTGCGGCTACAGAGGTTAAAAATTTATTGCTGAAGGATGAGTCTGCGCGGGATTAGCTAGTTGGTGGGGTAATGGCCTACCAAGGCAACGATCCCTAGCTGGTCTGAGAGGATGACCAGTCACACTGGAACTGAGACACGGTCCAGACTCCTACGGGAGGCAGCAGTAGGGAATATTGCGCAATGGACGAAAGTCTGACGCAGCGACGCCGCGTGAGTGATGAAGGCCTTAGGGTCGTAAAGCTCTGTTGAATGGGAAGAAAAAAATGACGGTACCATTCGAGGAAGGACCGGCTAACTTCGTGCCAGCAGCCGCGGTAATACGAGGGGTCCTAGCGTTGTTCGGAATCATTGGGCGTAAAGAGCGTGTAGGCGGCTGGACAAGTCAGATGTGAAATCCCTGGGCTTAACCCAGGAAGTGCATTTGAAACTGTCTTGCTTGAGTAAGGGAGAGGAAAGTGGAATTCCTGGTGTAGAGGTGAAATTCGTAGATATCAGGAGGAACACCGGTGGCGAAGGCGACTTCCTGGTCCTATACTGACGCTGAGACGCGAGAGCGTGGGTAGCAAACAGGATTAGATACCCTGGTAGTCCACGCTGTAAACGATGTTCACTAGGTGTTGGGGGTATTGACCCTTTCAGTGCCGCAGCTAACGCATTAAGTGAACCGCCTGGGGAGTACGGTCGCAAGATTAAAACTCAAAGGAATTGACGGGGGCCCGCACAAGCGGTGGAGCATGTGGTTTAATTCGATGCAACGCGAAGAACCTTACCTAGGC
>CAUJGS010000065.1 GCA_963170185.1 Bdellovibrionota bacterium | reverse complement strand
AGCCCGGTTCCTTTTCCCACTTCCTTGGTGGTGAAAAATGGCTGCATGATTCGGTCGCGAACCGCATCCGAAATCCCCGGGCCGTTGTCGACAACGTGAAGCTCTATCCATTCGCCCTTCTTCCAACCAAAAATCTCGATTCGAGAGTCGTCGGCTTCGCCCGCCCTTAGGGCATCGTGAGCGTTGTTCAGAAGGTTCAAAAGGACCTGCGAGATTTGCACGGGGCGCCCATTCACGAAAAAATCCTCCGGCAAGGGATGAATGGAAACCTCAATGCCGTTTTCCTTGAAGCGCGACACGCAGAACTCAAGCGTTTCCGAGACCACCTTACCAAGATCCGTGCGCTCGATGGGGTCGCCTTTTCCCTCTCGAGCAAACGTCCTTAAGCCCGTCACGATTTTCGCAATTCGATCGGAAACCCGATTGATTCGTTCAGCCAGTCGATTGACGGCGTCTTGCGGAATGGCCGGACTCTCGGCGACTTTCATCAGCTGCTCGGCACTGGCCTTGATAATCGCTAGAGGATTATTGATTTCATGGGCAATCCCGCCGGCCATCTCGCCGAGAGCGGCCATGCGTGCGCTCTCCGCCGCTTTCTCGCGACTCTTCTCAAGTTCAGCGGTTCGATCTAGAACCGCTGTCTCAAGACTTGCCTCTTTGAGTTCAATTTGATCGAGCATGCTGTCGAACTCCAAAGCGAGGTTGGCGATCTCTTGAATCACCTGCTCGCCCGAACTTCCTACGACCGGGTAGACGCGTGCTTTGCGGTCATCACCGACTGAGATATGCCGAACGACGTCGACAAAGGCTTGCACACCTCCGGCAAGAGTCCGTGCTTTCCATTGCGCGAAAAACACCGCTCCAGCGGTCGAAACCAATAGGCTCACCCCAATTAAGACAAGAATCTGAAGAACTGATTCACGAAGATTTCTGGTCGAAAGCACGATGTAGACTTCGCCCATCGATTTTCCAGGCTGAGATTCGATCGTCGTATGAATCGCGACCGAATCAAAACCATAGAAATAGGCTTCCTCCGAGGTTTCCCGGTCCTTAAAGGAAAATGCCTTCTGCCAATTGGATTGCTCCCATGGATTGCTGAGATTCGCATTCTCGGTGTGAACCCATTGCCCGGAAGCCGTTCGAATACCTGCCGCCGACGCATCCGCCCCATGAACAACGGAAGCTAACAAGCGGTCGAGATAAGCATCGTCTCCTGCCGCCAAAGCGACAACCGCGTTAAAGCGCAAAAACTCCGACTTCGCATGAAGGTCCGAACGAAGACTAAGAACCTCCGACACGCTTAGGTATCCGACAACCAAAACTGCCACCAGCGCCATCGCCGTCAAAAGCGGTAGACGCACGGTCTGCAACAATAGTTGTTCCAAAGGGACGGAGTTCGACGATTCTTTCAAGTCAGGCTATCCTTTAAGCGTTGTCCACTTATCGGGAAGCCTTCGGCATTTATACAGAATTCTTAGGGCTTCTCTAGACGACCGTCTGGGTATCTAGCAAATCGTTCGATCACCTCACCGTGGACAGGATCAGGGCTCGGCCAATTCCATCCGCCAAACTGGGTATTTTGATAGTCTTGAACCGTCGAGACGATTTCCTCCCGAGTGTTCATGACAAACGGCCCGTATTGAGCAACCGGCTCGCCGATCGGCTTGGACTGTAAAACCAAGATTTCCACCAGACCTTGCGACGCCGGATCGCTCGTCAATTGCAATGCAATCTTAGCGTCGAGCTCAGTCGCAGTTTTTGGAGAAACAGCAAGGGCCTCTCCTCCCCTGGCTTGCAACGATAGCTGTTCGCCGGCAAAAAAATAAAGTGTTCGCTTAGCCCCGTCGCTCTCGCCTGGCAAATTCACCTCTCCGCCTGGCTGAATCTTAATAAGTAAAATTTGAACGTCGTTGGTCTTTTCAGCGGCCCAGCTGTCGGGCGGAGGGTTGAGCGACTTAACTCCCTCTAGCTCCCCGCAGATAACGTCGACACTGGCTTTGCCATCGGCACTTTTCCAGCGAGGTAGTTTTTCCGACCAAAACATCGTGAAGTGCGGCTTTACCATTTTGCTTTTCTTAGGAAGGTTTAGCCAAATCTGAAAGAGCTCGACGGGATTCTCTTCGTCACGCTTTAGCAACGGAAACATCTCCGAATGCTGAACCCCAGCTCCGGCCGTCATCCACTGCACGTCGCCTTCTCCGTATCTTCCAGCGGCTTGCATGGAATCGGCATGGTCCACGTACCCTTTACGCACAATCGTGACTGTTTCGAACCCTCGGTGCGGATGCACCGGGAACCCAGGCACGACCTCCCCGTGGTACATACGAAACCCGTCCTTGCCTTCGAAATCTTGTCCCATGTTTCGGCCTTTTAGCAGGGCCGGGTTTGGACCAAAATGCGCGTGCATTTTCGGGTAATTGTCGAGGTGGTGCACACAGAACAAAAACGGTTCTTGGGTTGGCCACTGAAAACGGACGCTGGGGTCGATTGAGTATTGAGCATGAATCACGGCTTTTCCTTTGCGACACGTTCGGCGAGATCCATTATCGCTCTCGCATAGTCCCAACTGTTATTGTATTTGAATAACGCCTGCAACTGCTTCTCGCGATCCGTCTTCACCCATCCATGATCTTTTAAATAGTAAGCGACGCTATAGATCGAGTCCTGAGGTTTCCCCAAATCCGGTTGCATTTTGGGGTTCTTCGCGCGCGCCCACTTCACGTAACTGGACGGCAAAAACTGCGGCCACCCGAAAGCTCCCGAGAAAGAGCCACGAAACTTACTGTCAATCTTCCAGTTCCACCGATGCACACGCTCCAAAGCCCGAAGCTCAACGATTGCCCAATCGGCCTTGCGATGAGTTCGGGCCACAATTTCTTTGTGATCCTCCGGCGAGATGTCGTCTCGATACTTCCCGGCTCGTTTCATCAGAAACTTTTGTACGGAAACCCGAGGCGCCTGAATGAGATGCAGATAAACGCTAGGGACATGAAACCCGCCGGCATTCTTCCCAAGTCGAGATTCGATCCACAACAGACTTGCGATGACATTTCGATCAACACCGTACCGACTCTCGGCGATGCGAAGATTGTTTGCTTGGGATTTCATGAACCGTAAAACTTCGTCGACGGCCGGTGAACTGACTTGGGGGCCGTGGTAGTCCGATTTTCTCAGATAGAGCAGCGTATTAAGCTCAACAACGGTTTCAAAGCTTCGATCTTCGTAATGTTTCAGCAAGACGTCGATAAAACTTTTCCGAAACTTTTCTCGTCGAAGTTTATTTTCGACAAACTTTCTGGAAATCGGCGGCATCGTTCCCAAATCTTCTGTTTGCGCCAAGGCATGCCCGACCGGGAAACTTCCCAGCAAGAGTGCGGCGCATAGAAAAAATCGGAGCGAGCGTGACATACCCCATTGTCACTTGAAACATCTCTCAGTTTTACCGCTAGCGAGGATTCGTTTTCCAATCTCGACCTATGTCTCAAATAGAGACATAGGCCTTTGTTGGGAAATCCTCACAGAGTTTCGAAGTGATTGGCATACGACACTTCGAGCAACAACGTCCGTGCTCTCTCTTCGCTTTAATCGTGTCCGCAATTTGCAGACTACATCAGCATGTGCAGCGCGATGAAACCGAAATCTTTCATTTTTCGTCGAACAATCATGCATGCGGCTTGCGTCGTCTTCTCGCTGATTTCGTTTCACGCTTACGCCTTCGAACCTTTTGAAGCATGTGACGAGAGTCATCAAGCATTCAAAGCAGCTGACTCGTCACCGCTGGAGTGCCATTCGTCGATGATGCCTAATGGCCAGACGATCAACGCTCAACAGCTTAAAAAAATCCAGATGACGGCTTATTCTCAATTCGACCACAGCAAACATCGTCTGGCGAACTACGTGATGTTCAGCCAATCCCTGCGCGGCAAAGTTCTTGATCGCTTAAGAGGCAAACTAAAAGAACTCGAAACGCTTTCGTCTTGCCGACCCACTGGATCTGAAACACTTGACGACTGCACGCGAGCCCTCGCCCGTTATCGCCTGCAAGTCCGTGGTCTGTGGCCCAACATGCTGAGCGATCTGAGCTTGGCTCATCCACGCGAAATCAACCCCCATATGTTCAATTCAAAGGTCACGTGGTTCAACACCCACCCCAAGCATCCTTTCCCCAATAGCGAAAACATGCCGTCGTTAACGCCCGAAGAACGAAATCGAATCGAGGAGGAGTTCCTTAAACACCTCGGCAAGGAAGTTCCCGAGGTTGCGCCGTATCTCGCGACAAAGCGGAAAACCACCAATATCTTAACGGAAAGCACGAAAGACGAAGCGCTCATCAAAATCGCGATGGTCAAAATCCGAAACGACTCTAGAGAAAGATACATCGAAACTATTCGGCAAAACCCCTTGCTCACTTTTATAGGAAATGTCGCGGCCGACGACCCCGCGTCGCCATCGGACCAGGATCTGCAAATCGCACTTGCTAAGATGAAAGCCGAAGTCGAACAAGAGATCGCGATGATCGAAAAAGGAGACGTAGAATCGGAGCGCCGTATTTTAAAGTACAGAAATATCGCAAACGAGGTGCTGGCGGCCAAACCTCAATGGTGCTCGGCCGCCACCACGGCTCAAAAAGTCGCCGCTGACGAAGAAAGCTCCACACAACTGAAAGAGTCCGCCTTTTTCGTAGGGGCTTCCGTTTTGACCCTCGTCACCTGTTCGACACTTGTCCTATGTGGCGCCTCGGGAGCCGCAATCGGTGCACTGGATTACGGACTAGCAATGGATAAATCAAACCGCGCTTTTCATAGCGGCCTTGTCGGCTCGACGGTCGGGCAAGATAGCGACTCGATTTCGCAGGCCGCGGATCATCGCACGGCGGCCGGCGCCTCGCTTGCGATCTCGGCGGTTAGCGCTCTCACCGGCGGAGCGACACTCTTAAAAGATGCGACCATTGCTACGACAAAAGCGGCTGTTCGAGTGACGCAGGCCAATCGGGCCCGACGTGAAGTCTCTCGTGTCCGAGCGGTCAACGAAACCTCCCAGCACGGCTGGCTCCCGGCTTCCGCCCAAGAAATGGCGGCGTATTCGAGGCAACATATTTCAGAAGTGCAATCGCAAGCCCAACGGCTTTTTGAAAAACATCAGGGGCTGTTTCCATCACTCTCCAAGAACAGTCTCAAAATGCTCAAGCAACATGATAAGGAAAAGGTTCTCGACTTTAAGACCTTGCGCGACCGCCACGGGTACCAAGGAATTCCCACTGAACTTCTTAAGGACCATCAAGACTTCACGTCTTGGGTCTCAAGGCAAAGCGCCGATGGCAAGCATATCGAAATGAGTCTCAATGAGGCTTTGCAAATCCTATGGGGACAGAATCCGGGCACCTTGGCAAGAGGCGCTCAAGCAGCGAAGTCTCAGACTGAGCGAGTGCATTGGAACTCCATGGGAAAACTTCGCGACTACGTGATCGAAAACCTCAACCGAATTGATGGTGAGATCATGGAGACAGCCATGCGACGCCTGCGTTCGCCCGAGGAGCGAGTGGAGATGCGACTTGTAGAGTTCTTGGCTGACTTGACGGCGAGAAACTCAAACCCTCTCACCCAATTCGAATTCGGTCGTGGAATCAGTTCGACGTCGGCTTTTATGAAACAAATGGGAAGAGACGGACTGATCTCGAAACTTGCCGGAGGCTCCAGCTCGCCGGCTGAAATCCAAGCAGCCAAACGCCTTCTCGAGCGCGTCTCGCCAGACGAGATCGCCGATATCGCCACATGGCTTGAAACGAAGTGATCGAACTAGTTGTCAAACCCACGCTCGACCGCTGAAATTTTCCAGCGATTGTCGACGCTTTGAAGTTTCAAGCGAAGATTTACCGGACCATTTGGACTTTGAGCTCCTTGTGGAAGCTCACCCAAACGCACATCGGCGCGCGCCTGCCCGTTAGCATCCAGGCGAATATTGTAGACATGAATCTTTCTTCGATAGTCGACACCGATGTATTCCGAACGAATTACGGGGTCGGCGTCCATTTCCTCGAACGCGTCTTGAATGCTGAGATAAAACTCCGGCGTGAGATGGCTTTGAAGCACCAGATTTTTGTCTTTTGGTTTCTTCGTCGCCCCTAAGTAGCGGACATAAAACCCCTGCACAGTGGTCGCGATCTCTTTGCGAACCTTCCATGCCGGCTCGGCTTGCGCTACCTCTTGCCATCCGATCGTAGCGAGTCCCGCCACGACCGCGCTTAACACCCATGCCAGACTTCTTATATTTCTGCTCTTCATCCCTTCATTTTAACGCGTTCCCATGGAAGCTTAAACGTCGACTCCGTCGTCTTTTCCTCACAATTGAAAAGGCTATTGACAGACCTCGTCCTAGTTTGAAACGCCTTTCACCGAAAGACTCGCACCCGAATAACTTCGATACGCATGCAGTCTCACATAAACTTTACCACCACTGGCGGCAAGACTCGTCGATGTGCAGTTCTCACGACTGCCGCCGAGATACGGTCGACAATCATAATCTCTGGCGCTCGGCTTAGAGCCGGCTCGCACATAGAGATCCGCGTCTCCATTTGTGCCATCGAGACGAAACTCCAGCGATCTCGTACCGGCCGGATAGTGAACGACGAAGAACCTTTCTTCTCCGGTCGCACCGCTAATCGAAGACACAGCCGACCCCACTTCCAAACGAGTTACGCCGGGCTCCTCAACTGGCGGAGGTGTTGGAGCTGGCGGCGGAGTTGGGGTTGGACTGCTGCCTCCCGCCAAGAACGAGCTCGAGAGCAACCGATTGGGCGAGCCTATGCCGACATTGGAAACCAATCCGGAGCGTGCACCGTTTATAAGTCGAGACGTGACTTCCGCAACGGAAAGACTTGGGTCTTGCCCAAGCATGCGTGCGACAAGGCCCGCGACATGCGGCGACGCCATCGAGGTTCCGCTGATCGTTTGGGTTGCGGTGTTGGAATTGTACCAAGCCGATGCGATGTCAGATCCGGGCGCGAAGATATCGACACACGAGCCATAATTGGAAAACGAAGATCTCGCGTCTTGTGAAGTCGTAGCACCCACTGTGATCGCAAGCGGCACACGGGCCGGCGAACCAAGACAGGCGTCACGGTTTTCATTTCCGGCCGCAACAACGTATGTCACGCCACTTTGAATGGACGCTCGAACAGCATCATCAATCGCCTGCGAAGCCCCGCCGCCAAGACTCATATTGGCAACGGCCGGAGCCACATGATTTGCGGTCACCCATTCGATTCCTCGAACAACCGATGAGATCGAACCCGACCCTCGACAATCCAACACTCGCACCCCAACAAGCTTCACATCTTTGGCGACCCCGTAGGTGCGACCACCGACAGAGCCCGCGACATGAGTGCCGTGACCATTGCAGTCCGAAGCGATGTTATCGCCGTCGATGGCGTCGAAACCGTGCGCGGCACGACCTTCGAATTCGACATGTTCAATATTGACTCCGGTATCGATGACATAGGCACGAACGTTTTGCGCTCCGCCGTCATACTCGTACCGGCGATCCAGCGGCAGCGCTGCTTGATCAAGGCGGTCTAAACCCCAAGGTGCCGCTGTTTGCTCGGCACTCAAACGAATTTCACGATCTTCCTCGACATATTTCACGCGTGGGTCATTGGCCAATGCACGCGCTTCACTCGGCGACATTCTGTAGACTCCACCACGCAGTGCCCGCTGAAACACCACCTCTGGTTCTTCTACGCCATGTTCATCGGCGATCGCGGCAGCAAACGCCCTCGTGGCAAGTCCGAAGCTTTCCGAGGAACTGGCCTGAATACCACTGGCTTCGCTGATCGCGAGATCACGAAACACCACGATGTAACGGTCCGAAGTCAACGACGAGCCTTTTGGACTTAACAAGGCCTCGATCGCTGAAAACTCCGAACACCCCAGCGTGAGACTCAGAAATGAAAAAAGAAACAACCTTCCGTAAACTCCCAGAGCATCCTTGCTGCACGAGTTCAAGCTCCCCCCTTTTGTTGTAAAAGCCCGCGACAGCGCGCAGTCGGAGCTTTCCGGGGATGAGACCACCTAGACTGTCAAAATGGTTAACGATCGTGAATTTTTCTGATTCACATGAAAAATCACGCGCTGACGCGCTGGATCCGCGTCATCGCACAGACGTTGAAAACAACGACTCCGTCGGAGAAGCCCTTGAAGCTCTTAAGTCCACGCGGCTCGACCGCGACTCGCCCCTCGAGACGCGAACGAAAGCGGTCAGAAACCAAAATCTCGCCATCGCGCGCTTCCGCACAAAGACGGGCCGCAAGGTTCACCGTGGAGCCCACCACCGTGTAGGTCCAGTACTGGTTGTATCCGACACCGCCGATCGTCGCGATCCCTTCGGCCAATCCAACTCCGAATCCAAGTTTATGACCGCGCTCCTTCCAGATCTCGGTCAGTTCGCCAACAGCATGGCGAAGATCCAGCGCCATAGAGACCGCCACCAGACGGTGATCTTGAATTTCAATCGGGTCATTGAAGAAGAACAACATGCCATCGCCAGCGATGTTTCCAACCGTTGCCTCATATCGGGAAGCGACCTCGCCAACCGCCGAATAAAACTCGTTTAAAACAAGACTCACCTCTTCAGGCGCCACGGATTCAGCAAAGGCTGTGAAACCTCGTAAGTCGATGAAGAGCGAGGTGATCTCTCGGCGATGCGTCTTCAGTCGGCTTTCGAAGTCGTCCGAGACAATCAACTCAGCCACGCTATGAGAGAAATATGCTTTAAAGCGCTCGAGACGATGCAGCTCCGACACTTGCTCCCGCACTCGCTCTTCGAGATCTCGGTTCCAACGCGCCAGGAGTTCCGCTTGTTGTCGGTTTTTTCTTTGAAGAATACGAATCCGCAAAAGCGATCGTACTTTTGCCAAAAGATCGGACATACGCGGCGGCTTCAAAAGAAAGTCATCGGCGCCAGAGTCCAATCCTTTTCGAATCTCAAACTCGTCGACATTTCCCGTTAACAAGATGATCGGCACGTAGTCGTCCTTCATCTGCTCACGGGCGGCTTCGCAGAACTCGAAACCGTCGCGACCCGGCATGCGCACATCCGAGATCACGAGGTCCGCTTCATTCTTCTTGAGAACGCCGAGGGCGGCATCGGCCGAATTGACCACAATTGCGACATATCCCGCGGCCTCGATCAGGTCGCATAGGCTTGCAGCGACCTCGGTGTCGTCGTCGACCACGAGAATTTTTGACCCTTCAAACGATTCATCTCGTTTCGGGACACGAGCACTCATACCCATCTCATCGGTGACAAAAGGGCGCAAACTTAAGACGCCCACTCGAAAACCAACCGGATTTATTAATGCCTTAACGGTCTATCAATATTCTGCGGCGATAAAGTCGACTTCGATTTCCGTGCCAGTCGGCTCCGGCAGGAGTTCGATCTGTTCACCGAAAATGAGAGCGTTACGAGTTGGGTCATAGATCCAACCAAGATCCGGATGATTCGGAATCGTCTGCGAACCAAACGTGACCTTAATAGTCTCAGGCACAGCAGGCCGTGAAAGATAAAGCAAAGATCCCACTCGACGAACCAAGTCAGCGCCTAACTCCGCAAGCTTCATTCCGTAGTCGGCATCACAAAGACCAAAGGTGGTGCCCTTAGTCAGTTTAAAGAACTCCTCTAGCTTCCGAGGAATCGGCTCCCCGGAGCGCGTGCAATTGGAGACCGCCGACGGGATGTAAACACCATAAGAGATGATCTTGTCCGGATCGCCGCCTTTAAGGCCCAAAAGGAACTTATGAAAGTCCCCGGCCGACACACGCGACTGATCGTCCGCATCGGTCAGAAAGACGATCGCAAGATACGCATCGGGACGATAAAACCCTTTGTTCACTCCCGTTAAAAGCGGAGCCGTTAAGGCCGCCTGAACTGGAGTAAAAAACGCCTCGGTGCCAGAACCGTCGATTCCCGGGTTCAAGTTCTTCGCGAGTTCTTGATCGGCGTTTGGCGTGAGCTTGCTCACGTACTTCGTCACACCATTGAGTTCACCCTTCCAGCCGTAGCCAGCGACCGGGCGCCATGGCGCATAGTCCATATTCGAAGTCAAAACGCCGATGTGATAATCCAGCGTTTGGTTGGCCTTCATGCCTTGCGTGAAAAGGCCGATGTTTTTCGCCAAGTTCTGCTGGTGGGTCGACATCGAACCGGAGTCATCGACGACAAATAGAATATCGACCGCACGCTGAAACGAAACCCGAATATCCGAAACGTCACGCACACGCTCGGGCTTCGCAACAGGAAGTGGCACGAGCTTAGGCGATTCGGGAGCACAACCACCCAAGAAAACAGAAACGAGCGTCGCGACGAGAAGTGCGAGCAAGGCTGTGCCGACAAAAGCACCGGCCGGCAGGAAGCTCCTGATTGAAAACCGACGTTCCTGGGTGTTTTCCAAGGATTCGTTCCCAACACCTTCCATGCTCCTCATCATCCGCCCTCCTTAGCTGTATCAATGAAAGCCCTGTAAAATCAGACCGCGAAATGCGACCCGAAACAACCCCGTTTCAGCCATGGGAGAGACTTTTTAGGGAATTTGCCACATGGGGCCAAAGTCTCGACATGACAGAGAATTCAAGATGAGGCAGGAATTTTCCCTATGAAAATCTACGAATACAACGGCTGCAGCACCTGCAAAAAAGCTCTGAAGTTCCTTAAAGATCGCGGGCTCAAATTTGAACAAATCCCGATCGTCGAAACCCCTCCCTCAAAAGTCGAACTCAGAAAAATGTTGGGTTTTCTTCGCGAACAAGGCGGCGACTTTAAGAAGCTCTTCAACACTTCCGGCGTGCTCTATCGCGAAATGAAAATCGCCGACAAACTCAAGGCAGGAATGACGGAAGCCGAAGCATTGGATCTGCTTGCGGCAAATGGCAAACTCATCAAACGGCCATTTCTCCTGACTGGTACGGCTGGCGCGGTCGGCTTCAAAGAAGACGAATGGAAAAAACTCGTCTAAGCCCGAACCTCTAAAGTTTTAGGCCTTCAAGCAATCCCTTCGCGCGAAGGATGAACGCTTTGTCGAAAGCTCGACCCGCTTTCTCGTCTTCCAGAGCCGAGCGGATCGAGTTGTCGATGGTCTGAAGTGCGTTCTTGACCCAGCTGCGGTCCTCGTCCGGGAGATCCGCCCGCTTGTATTCGCTCACCAAAATTTCGAGCATCTGTAGCGATTCCGGCTGCGGACTCTCCAGCGCAAGAGCACTTGAAACGATTCTCTGGGCGGCCTGAACAATGATCGGCGTCGTGCCCTCACTCCCGCCCGAGTAGAGTCGACCCGTCAGCCAATCGCGAACGGTTTGATCGCGCTCGAAAGAGGGGATCCAGACCAAGAGGTCCAACACGTGTCGTACCAATTTAGCATCTGCCTTCTTGTCCATAGCGATCGAGCGCAGCTTTTGAAGCAAGGGTTTGGTGGCGATCGCATAGAGCGCTGGTTGTTTAAGAACCCACTCGATCTTCTCCTGAGCTGAGCGCCGCTCGTCTGCGTTTTTTGCCGCCGACTCGAGAAACCCTTGAAGCATAGACTGCATCTCGGTGGCCACCTCGCCCGGCTCACGCGTGGCCCAGCTAAACCAGGTTTCGAAAGCTCCCCGATTGGGCCCAAACTTCGGGTCCTTGTCCCAATCCTTGTTACTTGAGAGAAACAACATCGACGCCTTCACATGGCCAATTGCACGCGCCGTGCGACCGCCGACGGAATCAAAAATCGGCCCAAAAAAATTAAACCTCGATCGCTGTGGTTCGTTTAGCTCTTGGCCTTTTGGCAAAGGCCCTAACACTTTCTCATAGGGAAGAAGCGTTTTCGGATCGATCCACATCGTATTGCTCGCGACGTGTTCCTCAAAGCCGTTTGCAATCACGGGCGATATCATCTCCATTCGCCGCTCCAGTGCGCGACGCACAGCTGGCTCGAGGTGCCTAGGAACTTCGGCCGTCATCGCAAGCGCCAGCGAGTACCTGTGAAACCCACGCGCCACCATAACGCCCTTGAAATAGACTTCCTTAGCGGCCTCCGGAGAACCGGCGGCACTCCATTTTTCATCGAGCTTGGAAAACTCAAGCCTCGCCGAGAGCTCCTCAAGTTTCTTCTTCTGCACCTCTGTCGGGGGCTTTTGCCATTCGATCGTCAGACGAGTTTCGCCACGCGCACCATCGAGTCGGATATTCGAAAGCCGAGGGTCTTTTTCATCCGTGCGGAAAATCGGAGCATCTTCAATTTGAAGACCGGCGGCCGCGACGGACTTTCGCCAAGCTTGAAACTCCGGCTTAGTAAAGGCCAGTGCCCCCAGCATCGCACTGTGCTTGCGCGCGAAATAGTCTTCATAGTCATCCGCGGCCAAAATTTTACGGCCATGCTCTTCGTAGGAATAAAACACGCCCTCTTGCAAAATCGAAATTCCAGCACTTCCGCTCACCCAAGCCTCCTGAGACCACGACATCGCGAAAAAAAAGACGAACCAAAAGACGATTGAACTGATCCCGCCACTCGCACGAAGATGTTTACGGAGTCCGTTTGACATCCCATAAGTCCAACGGAAATCAGAAGTCCGCGCCACTGAAATCTGTGACGACGGATATTTTCTGGGGGCTTTCGGCGACCCGTCACTTTCATCGCATTAAACGAAGTGTTTATGTGGATTTATTGATTTGAACGAACCATCCAAAGTCTGGGAAACTAGCGGAATCAAATTGGAGTGTTTGAGATGATCCTCTTTCCCTTTGCAGAATACTGGTGGTTTTACCTCTCGTTTGTCGGATTCGTCCTCGCCATGCTGGCGCTGGACTTGGGCGTCTTCCACCGCAAAGCACACGAGGTCAGCTTCAAAGAAGCTGGCGCCTGGACGGTCGCGTGGATCTCGCTGGCCCTGCTCTTCAACCTGCTCTTCTATTTCTACGCCGCCGATAAATTCGACCCGGTCATCGGCAAAGCCGTGGCCTTGGAGTTTCTCACCGGCTTTGTCGTCGAGAAGTCCTTAGCCATCGACAACATCTTTGTCTTCGCCGTTGTCTTCAACTACTTTGCCATCCCAAAAGTTTACCAGCACCGAATTCTCTTCTGGGGAATTTTGGGGGCTCTCTTGTTCCGCGGTATATTCATCGCACTGGGCTCCGTCCTCATGCAGTACGAGTGGGTCGTATGGTTCTTCGGCGGACTTCTCATCGTCACCGGCATCAAGATGCTTTTTGCCGGCGACGAAGAGGCCGATCTCGAAAAGAACTTCTTGATCCGACTTCTCAAACGATTTTTCCGGGTCCACCCGAAGATCGAAGGCGATCGCTTTTTCATAGTCAAAAACGGAAAGCGCTTTGTCACACCGCTGTTCATCGCTTTGATCTTCCTCGAGCTGTCCGACATCATTTTCGCGATCGACTCGGTTCCCGCGATCTTTGCTCTAACGAAAGAGCCGCTGATCGTATTCACGTCCAATATCTTCGCGATTCTAGGACTTCGATCGATGTTCTTCATGCTCGCAGGTTCGATGGATCGATTTATCTACATCAAATACGGCTTGGCGGCCGTGCTGATGTTCGTCGGCCTCAAGATGGTTTATCTCAATCATGCGTTCGGCGGAAAGTTTCCGATCAGCTGGTCGCTTGGAATCATCATTTCGCTGATCGGTGGATCGATGGTCGCTAGCTGGATCGCGGATCGCCGTGCTCAGCAAAAAGCCCTTGGCAAGTGATCTCAGTGAAAAACGCCTGCTTCGAATTTATCGTCCGATAAAACGAGCGGAGTAGGTCGTGTACACCACGCCATCGCCCTGAGGTGATGAGATCAAGAGATCGTGTCGACCACCCGACGATGAATCAGAAAGTGATTCGAGATAGAAATCCGGATACCCGTCGCGATTGGCATCACCGATGGGCGTGAAACTCTCATTGAAGTTTCCAATCTCCAGCCACTTGCCGGGCTGTGATTCGACATAAACCGTCGTGAACTGGAAATCGCCGTCTTCGGAAAGCGGGTCCGCGCTGCCACCTTCAGGCACCACTGCCGATGCGACAGGCGGCTCAAACCGAAAACGGATCTGCGCACCACCGGCCGACCGAGGCCGAGGAGCCGAACAGACTTCTTCTTTCGTCACGACCGAGTATCTGACAAGACATGCTGGCGTTTCTGGAACCTCGTAAACACCGGGAACAACGCCCGCGATTCCTCGAACGACTGGAATTCCGGTGTTCACCGTGTTCAAAACCCGCCCGTGCCCGTCTTGCGCCACACGAACCACCTTGGCCTCGATAACAGCGCGACTCGTAAAATTAGCCGACGTCGATTTGAACAACTCCACCGGCCAAACTTCCCCACGTGCAAGGTCGATCGCCATCCAGCCACCACCGCGAATCGCCTTCATACGCTTCGAAGTCAGTTGCTCGACAAACATCGGATTGGGAAGTAGCTGAGCTCGTCCGTTCCAAAGCGGCTCGTTGTCGTCGAATCTGAGGTTTTGCAGCGAATCTTCGCTCTCCCAAACTTGCGCATTCGCTGGCTTGCGAACGCCAACAGGATTTCTGACATCCGGTTCTGGTTCCGACCTAGGAAATGCACGATCAAATGGATGCGCGGATCCGGCTTCACTTACGCCGTCGATCCCGCCTATCGAAACCGAAGCTTCCGATGAACTTGGCGATAAACTTTGCGACGAACTCGCCGAAGATTCCTCCGAAAAATCCGCCGACTCCGAAGTCGACGCCAACGAGGACGAAACTTGTGATGTGTCGCTTGGGGCGCCACGCTCCGATGCGGTTTGGTCAGCCAAGGTCTCGGTAGAGATTTCGGGATTCGCAAATGGGTCGTACGCCCCCTCGCTCATCGAATCAGAAACGACGCCGCTTCCCGAGCTGCCACGACCCGAGAAAGGATCCACGGCGATGACACTTGCCAAGAAACCAAAAAGAAAGGCGAGCGGAAGCGCGCGTTTTTTAAGTTTCTGCTTGATGTCTTTAATACGATCCGAGTTCAGCATGCTGCTCTTCCTATCGGAATTTCTTCTGATTTTTTCATCTCTCCCAGACCAAAAACCATGCTCACAATCTTGTCTCATCAAGCGGCTCGGGTTCGTATCACGTTGAAACAATTAATGGCCGTTTGGGCCTCTTGTTTCTCTAGGAGAAAGCCATGAGACATATCACTTGCTCCAAGATGAAACGTCTTTATCCGGCACAAGATATAAGTCCTTTCCCTCCTGGAGACTGGCTATCCTGATTTTGTTCGGAGGTCGCATGCTCGAAGGGTTCAATCAGGCACTACAAGAGGCACAACTCATACTTTTGGAGTCCGGTTCGATCGACCTGCTCCGTTCGCTCACAAAACCGATGACAGACTCGATGACCAGCATGGGTGTCACCGCGGCCGGAATAGCGCTAGCGACCGTCGTGATCGATTCGATTGTCACCAAGCCGACAGCTGCTCGTCGAAAAATGGCTCGCCAACACCGTCTGCGGCTTTTTGGCCGCCCACGCCACTCTCGTCGGGTGGAGGATCAAGAATTCACGCTCAAAGGTCGGGCCGGCCAAACCATCGGCAAAGTTCGAATGAATAAGGGCCAGAAGATCGAGGACTTCATCCAGGATCTTGAGTCGCTCAATCAAATTCACCGCGGGAGACATGCCGGACCTAGCGTGCAATTTGAAATTCGCGAATTAGAAAACCCTTTGATTCTTCGTAAAGGAAGCTTCACCCACTACTCGCCATTCATTGGACAGTTTCTCTTTGGCGAA
>CAUJGS010000064.1 GCA_963170185.1 Bdellovibrionota bacterium | reverse complement strand
CTCAAAAAGAGGGTCCTTCGCAAAGTACTTTTCATGTTTAAATTTTTTCGTGTCTGGAAGAGCCGCTAGCTGACTTCGAAGTGCTTCTTCGTTGAGCCCCAGCTCCAAGGATCGATTCGTGTCGCCTACGCGAAATGTTGTAGCTTCGACTCTATCAACATTCAAACTCGACCCCGTTCACTCGCATTACGGCAATCAATCCGCGACTTGAACGGGACTCGAAGTTCACGAGATCACGGCTTCGAACACCACGAATAAAAGCTTTCAATCCATCTATCGAGCTAAACGTGAATCGATAATCGACACCCGCCGCGTGACCAGTCTTTTGGTAATCAACAAGCTTTCCATCACGCATGAAACTTCCAATAAACGCGCGAAGTTCTTTATTCTTCGCCCAAATCGGCACGTCGTACTCGTACTGATCCATGGTGTAACCTTCGGGAAACCGAATGTTGAGGTCGACGACCGCGTTCTTGGAATTGCCAGACGTCAAAAGACGTACCGGCAGCGAAGTCGCAAGCATCCCAAGGCCCAGTGCCACCAAACGTCGCCGATTTAACGCACGAAACATCATTAGATCCGCCTCACGTAGCCAAATAAAATACGTCTCAGAGACGTATCCCAGTTTGTACTTGGTTTTATCTTAACGCCACGCAAGTTGGCCAAGCAATCATTCATTCCGCTCCTGCATCTCTTGGCCACTGATCAATCTCTTAAGTCTCAATTTAGGACGTTTGACCAGATCGGTGAGGTCAACGCTTCGAAAAGCCCTCTCTCAGCCAAAAAATCTGGCGATAACCCAGCCGGATCAAATCCGCCATCGCATACAGAGGTCGCGGGTCTTTCACAGAGTCGCCATAGACCAAAACCGGCGCCGCTCCTTGTCCCACAGACATCGCATCGAACTTCGACTGTAGCACATCGCGATTCAACACATTCCAAGCGAACTCCTTCGGAACACTCGGAGGAAGAACAAACGGGACGTTTCTCACGCCTTGAACCTGAAGATGCCCAGCATGATACTCGTCTGCTGAACGCACATCGAGAACACGCAAACCCGGAACGCTTGCCGCAAGTTTTGGTACTTCCGCCGCCGTTACGACTTCGGCCCGTGGAAATCCAAGCGGAACGATTCCCGAGGTCGCTTTGGCTGGCTGCAAAGACCCAAATTTGACAATTATATCCTTAAGACCCTGAGGTCGTCGGAATCCAACGAAGTCGTTGTACTCCTCACGAGAAACACCCATCAGCTTCAAAAGTTCTTCTGGCATCTGCGAAGGTTCGTTCTCCACAACGCTTTCAACCGTTACATCGCCCAACAAAGCCACAAAAGGTTCCGACTCGGCATTTCCATAGTAGAGGACAGAAAGCTTTTGGTTCTTCTTGTAACAACGCGCCTGCTTGAAGCCGAAGAGAAACTGGAGTTCGCCTTTTTTAACACGCTCCGCGACCACTTGGTCGAGCAGGCTTACCGCAGGCGTCGGAACCGAATCCGAAGCGCAGCCCGCAGTCTCTTCCAACTGCACCAATGCTCCCGTGTGTTTCGCCAAAACCGCATCGTAAGCGGCGGATTCAATCGGCTGCACTTTCACCAAAAGCCATTGCGGGTGCGCTGGTCGCTCTGTCTCCCTAGCAAGACCTACCACTGGTCCAGTCACAATCGGATTCGAATCCAAAGGGCCAGCCGTCGTCGGTCGCGAGGCTTCGGATGCCATGAAGTAGCGATAACCAATAAACCCAGCAGCCGACAAAATAACGACTACCAACACTATGTCGACGATCCGATTCTTCATTCCCATTCTAAATTCCTCAAAACTCAGCCTGCGCCAGAAGGGCTCAATTGACAACCCTGATTAGGTCTCTTTTTTTCTTCATTTTTCCGGTAGAATGAACTTCATGCGCCTGTTTCGAACGCCGTTTGATCAGTTAAATCTCGCTATTCCTGTCGTGTTCTTAACAATTGCGGTTTTCGAATATCTCTCCGGCTCCAGAAGCCTGTGGCAATATCAAAATTTTCTCAAATACATGCAGGACATCATCTTCTTCAATGGGCTGCACGTGTGTCTCACTTTTATCTATCTGGCGACGACCGCAAGTGGCCGTGAAGCGGTGAGCTTGTATGCCAAGCAAACCGGACGCATCGGAATCGCTCGAATCGCTCTCGTGTTTTTTGGATCCGGCTACGCGTACTATGCGGTGCATACGACATTCGCCAGCGGAACTTGGGTGTTTGCCCTCTTCTACTTCGCGCTCACGGCCGTTCGCAGACGACATGATCTGGGGCAGTCCAAAGGACTTTTGAGAATCGCCAATCGAGAATTCATCCGCAAAAACTCTGACTGGGCTCACGACAAAGGTTTTCAACGTGTGCAAAAGTTCGAGCACCACCTCATCAATATTTTCTACTTCACTTCCCTCATTTCCGTTTTCACGTACTTCGACTACGGGGTCGATCTAGGAACCTGGTCCAAGCTGACGTTTCAAATCAGCTTAACGATTTCCGCTCTGCTGGCTCTCGGAATCACGGGTTGCGCCCTGATGTCGCCAAAAGGAACAAAGCTTTGGAAGTTCCTTTATTCCATTCGCTTTTATCTCAAGATGTTTGGACCGTTTTCGGCTATCGCCGCATACGCTGGTGCCGCCGTTCACGGCACCGAATACGTATTTGTGACTGACAAAATCGTGCAATCTGAAAAGAGGCAACAGCGTCTTCTGCCGTCACTCATGGTATTTTCGTTCATCGTTCTTGGCGCCTTCTTGGCCTATGGATTCTTCAGATACCCAGATCTCTTCATGCCTTCGATGGGCCGCCGCGATGCTGTTCCGATTGTCTCGGTTGCGTTCGCCGTTATCATCACACACTTTCATTTGGATCATCTCATCTTCACGCCAAAATACGAATTCGCCAAACCGCTTCTCAGAACTCTTTCAGAGCCCATTCACGCGACACGACCAATCGTCAGCGACCTGAAAATGTCCAAGGGCTGACGCCTCAACGCCGCAGCGCCGCCTTAGCTCCCTCGCCACCTGTTCAAGATGTTTCGGCTGACTGCTTGCAAAGACCAGTTCCTCAGCCCGCCGAAGCGTTTTCACCTGAGG
>CAUJGS010000063.1 GCA_963170185.1 Bdellovibrionota bacterium | reverse complement strand
TGTGGCAATAATTCGACGAATCCCATCTGAACAAAGTGATCAAGGCGAAAATCGCCCAAAACTTCTCCCCATGTCTGGCTGCCGACAGAGATGAACCCATCACTTGGTGCGTGTGTCTCGTTTTGCGACACGAATCCCTTCAACATACTAATATAGCCGCGATCATGTAGGTGAGGGTAAAGTGGCCAGAAGCAGGGTGCAACATCTTGCACCGGCACTCGGCACAGGAGACTCACCTCGCGAATGCCATTCGTGAAGCGCGGGTATTTGAGGTTGAACTCATCCATCGCTTGCGGCGTGTAATGTCGAAATGTTTGGTCTTTCTCATCGAGATCGTACCGGGCTGCGGCTGCGAGGCGTCGAACAGCACGAAAAATTTTCGGATGGCGATTGGCAAATTCGCGCGAAAGTCCTGCGGCGACGGTTCCGCGATGAGGTGTTCCCCAGGTGACGATAAGTGGGATTGGCCAAGGCGCAAACTCGGAGGCTAGCATGCGATGAGCGACGACTCGGGCCACAAGGCCGCCGAGGCTATTGCCAAGGATTACGAGAGGACGCTTACGAGTCAGTTCGCCGGAGGCCAACTTCTTGCGAAGCCAAGAAAACACGATATCTGCTTGATCCTCTGGTGAACCGCTGCCGACTCCATCGACGGAAAAAATTTGGATTTCGTAGCGGGATATCTCTAATTTGAGCTCGCGATCCATTCTGCCGTATCCGCGAGACCCGACATGAAGAAGATCGTCACCGAAGGTGTTCAGACCATGGAGGAAGAGAACTTGCGGTTCGGTTTGGCGCGCTACATGCTGTTTCGTAAGTTCCATTGAGCCTGGACTTTTGGACGAGGACGATTTCGTAACTGTTTGGTCACCAGACTGTTCTGCTCGGATTTTCGTCGAGAGGCAAGTCAAGAGCGTGTCCGGGGCCTCTCGACTTCAGTCTTAAAAACAGACGTCGTAGTCAATCCGGGGCGCTTTTAGTCCGAAAAAGAGACTGAGGTGAATTCATGGGTTTTGTAGGCGGAATCGTCGTTCTAGTTTGTGTTTTCGGGGGATTCGTTCTCCACGGCGGTAATATGCGTGTCATTAATCAGCCGACCGAATTCTTGATCATTGGTGGCGCGGCAATCGGTGGATTCATCACGGCCAATCCGATTCCGATCATGAAGCTGACTGTACAGAAGGCAATTCATGCTCTGATTGGCAAAGGGCCTTCGAAAGCCGAATATCTCGAGCTTCTCCAATTGCTCTTCCAGCTGTTTCAGATCTTCCGTAAGGACGGTCCGCAAGCAGTCGAGCGTCACATCGAAGAACCAGAGAAGTCGGAGATTTTCAAACAGTACCCATCATTCTTGAAGAACCATCATGCGGTCGATTTTCTCTGTGACACGATGAAGATCACGCTTTCGGCGGACCTTTCGCAGTATGATGTGGATGATCTTCTGACCGGCGATATCAAAGCCGCTCATACAGAAGAGCACATGGCATCCCACGCCCTCGGGCAAATCGGGGAAGCGCTTCCGGGTCTCGGGATCGTTGCGGCCGTTTTGGGTGTCGTTATCACCATGGGAATTCTTGATCAAGGTACGGAGGCTATCGGTGGTGCGGTTGCATCCGCACTTGTTGGTACCTTTCTTGGGGTCTTGGCGTGTTACGGTTTCGTCAACCCGATTACGTCCAAGATGAACAATGACATCGAACAAGAAGGTCGATACCTCGAAGTCATCAAAGCGGCATTGATCGCTTTGCAGCGTGGTTCGCCTCCACTTGTTTGCGTCGAATTTGCTCGTCGAACGATTCTTCCTAACGAACGTCCGACGTTCTCGGAAGTCGATGCGGCCGCTAAGGGCGCAAAGAAAGCGGCATAAGGTTGAAGGCTAAGTATGGCTGACAAGAAGGCAACGATCGTCATCAAAAAAATCACCGTAGCCGGGGGCGGAGCTCACGGTGGTGCATGGAAAGTCGCATTCGCTGACTTCATGACGGCGATGATGGCATTCTTTCTTGTCATGTGGCTGCTTGCAACCCAGTCCGAACAAACTAAGAAAGCGGTTTCGGACTATTTTTCCACACCTTCGGTGATCGAATATGAGTTCAATAACTACGGTGTGGAACTCACGCTGGAAAAGCTTTTCCTGGATCTGATCAACGAGCCGCTAAAAGTATTCCAAGCGTTCGTTAACCCTATGGACCGTACGCCAAACGTTATGGCGATGGGGATGAAGAAAGTCGTGCAAGCCCATTTGGCCACGCAGCTTGGCGAAATCGCGACAAACGTGAATGTTACGCCCGACACGATTGTGTTTGAAATTCCCGATCTCTATCTTTTCAAAGCCGGTACGACGATGCCGGCCGCGCAGTTTGTCGCGGTTATGGATAAGGTCAAGGGGATCACCACTGGTCTTCAAGATGCCGATGTGCAGATCACTTCGCTGGTCTATGACGACAGCGTTTACGGTCGTGACCCGAAGGTCGCGCGCAATGTCGCCGAAGAGCGACTTGCGATTGTCGAGCTTCAGATCAAAGGTTCGCTTGAGCATGAGTCGGTCGGGGTTTCCGGAACAGCGGTGAACTCACGCGACACTCGTGGCCGTGGTGAAAATCAAGCTGGCGGAGGATATTTCAAGATCGAAATCCGACAGCGTCCCGAAACGAAAACCGGAAAACCGCCAAGAGCTCTTCAAGACGGAGTATTCGGCGGCACTTCGCCCGAGCAAAAATCTTACGATGACTATGTCTCGAGGCTTTCCGAGCGAAAGTCCGAGCGTAAAGCGAATCGAGCTTCGAATCGCCGGCCGGCTCGTCGCGAATAACGAGCCATTTTCAAAATCATCTTTCGACTATTTCACGATCGCGCGAGGCAAGAGCTCGTCTGTGTAGCCGCCTTTGCGCAATTCTTTGGGGTGAGCGTAATTCGAAAGTCGTCCCTCGTTGACCAAGAACTCACCGCGAAATGAAGACTCTTTGAGGTCGTAAAGATTCGCTTCCGCACGAATGATCGTGGCTGAGAGCTTTTCGCCCTTCACGGTTTTTTTAAAGGTCACAGCTTTCGCGTTCGTGTTGAGGTGGTAGACCCCGGTTTCAAGAACTTCCTCGGCTGGCACGTCACGAAGTGCGACGGCTGCTCGACCTATCGAGTCTGGTCGGGGCGAGCGAACGCCCTCTTTGGTCAAGACCCATTCCCATGAAGTCATGTCGGATTTCGGAGCTTTAGCTTTTGATTCCGATTCTCGCGCGTAGATTTTTACGACACGTGTGCCGACGGGCAAGAGCTCTTGAAGAAACGCGATTGCTTGGTTCTCTACGCGTGTGCATCCAAAGCTGCGTGGATCTGAATAAAACTGCGCGAGCTGAGTCTTGGGAATTTGAATGAAGCGATCGCCATCGGCTCCCCAGCCGAGTGTCCCATGGGTCCATTGTGCGAAAGCATTCGGGCCGATCTTCGCCGTGTACCAACCGAAGGCGCCGCGAACGAGACCGCTTCCCTGCTTGTTTTGCGGGAGGAAGTGCTTTTGTGTCCAGTCCTCGAGTGAAGCACCAGGAAGAGGGAGGGCGGGGGACGAAGGATCATACCACGACGGGAACAAGTTCTGGCTGTCTTGGTAGAACTTGTGCCAAGACAAAATTTTGTAGCTACCTAAAGCCGTGCGACGTGTCTTCGTCGGATTGTTTTCGCCGGCGATCATGTCGGTTTCAAGTATCAATTTATTGGGCGCTCCAGGCGCGTTGGAGAGTTCGTAAACACGAAGCTTCTCTGTGGCGATGTTCTGAATCACGATAAAGCGATCCGCATCACGTTTCGCAGGTGCAGCTTCGACAGGAGTTGAATTCAAGTACTGTTGGGGAACATAGGTGACGGCAGGGGCAGGCGCCGGAGTTGGCGTCGCCGGAACGTCTGGCTCTTGTTCAACTCCAGTAGGTTCGAGAATTCTTACCCCAACGAGGCGATCGTCACCACGCGGAGTTGGATCGACGATTTCTACTTGATCGCCCTGTTCGAGAAGCGTGGTTGCTTGTTCCGGGTTCTGATCGGGTGTTTGGCGTCCACGCAGGCGGTCGGGCGCCACATAGGCTGACTGACCTGGCTGTAGAGCGGCTTGTCCAAGGTTCCCAGTCTGAGCCTCCGTCGCGACATCGCCGGTGTTCGGTGCTTGAATTTCGCGCCACTCTGCCTTTTGGCAAGCGGCTATGAAACTCATGGCAAAGGCGAACTGAGCAGCCAGCAAGACGGTTTTTTTAGTTTTCGAATTCAAATTCTTCATGGGGCCCTCTACTTGTAAAAAAGAGATATGCAAGATAGGGGCAAAATCCGTCGTGAATTCAGGAGGCTAAGAAAGAGCTTTGCGCAGTTTTCTTAGGAGAAAACGGCGAATTTTGTCGAAGAGTGCCGAGAATGGTCACCGTTATCATGAACGTGGATTTTGTTTTCGTCATCACGTGATCCATCCTCAGCAAGTCTTGATTAGAGCAACATCAGAAGCGAATTGAACTCGTCGCCGATTTTACGACGCATATTCTCGCGTTCAATACGTTCACGCGAGAAGTCCTCGGTAAACGGCATTTCGATGTAACGCACGTCAAGTAGCTCACGCGATGTCTTATAGATATGAGTTTGCAGTTTCGTCACGAGGTCAGCCAACATCTTGTCGCGCTCAGGCGTGAGAAGTTCCGATTTTCCACGCTGTGCGATCATGCCGCGAAGCACTGCGATATCTTCGGCGATCATCGTTGCCGAAGGCTTGTCGAGCAGCGACTTGGTCACTTCCATCGTTTGATTCGTGTCGTTGATAAGGCCACCGATTTTCAAGAGGTAGTTTTCGGTGAACTTCTTTGCGCCACGAACAAAGATTCCGTTATTTGTGTCCATGAAGTAGCTACGAACGTCAGCATTTGCCGAGCCGATGATGGCATCGTCACCCAGAACATTGACCTTGCTATGTAGCGACAAGACCGCGTTCGCTTGCTTTTTGTATTCGAAAACGCGAATCGATGCTTTGCCTTTAGCCGAGCTGCCGCGTGCTTGTTCGAGTGTCGCCTTCAATTGCTGACGAGCAAAGAAGTTAATGATGTTCAAATCCGTCGTCTCGGGTGAGTTCGTGAGAATGACGACATCGACATATCGACAGTCCCACTCGCCGCTCGTCATTTTACCAAGAGCACTCAAGAGGTTTGCCGGGAAAAGCACATAACCTTGGTGCAAAACAACACGTTTGCGGGTCTTGGAATCGTAGGACGTTTTGCATGTATTGCGAAGCCCTTGCGTCCAGAGGCTATGAATCGATTTTCCATCTCGTGTATCGCGCTCATCTTCCGCTCCGTACTTGCGAACTTCGGAGCCGACTTTCGTCGATCGGTTAAACGGAACGTTTTCGATATATGTCACCTGCATCGAGCGAATGTCGCTTGCGTCAAACGCGTCGCTTGCCGCCAGTTTGGCTGGTTGATACTGCGAACGGTAGATCGCAGCTTTTTCTTTCATGTTTTGAAGAGCGTCATTCATGCGTGATTCAAGGTTGCGATAAGGAAGGCCTGCGAACGTGGTTTGAACACACGTCGGGTATTGTGCGAAGCTCGCCTTTTTAACGGGTTGGCAGGTCGCGATTGCTTGCGCTGTGATGTTCAAGTTCTGGGTCATGTCGTTGGGCGCGTGCTGGCGAACCTCCGCCAGAGTCGCGACCATTTCACGGAAGTTAAAGAGGCGATCAAATGACTTCCCAACAGAACTATCGGTCTTTTGAAGCTCCATGAGGACGTCTGTATCCATGAACGTGTATTTGGCGGAAAGGTTGCTCGGCTGCGTGTGATACGAGTCTTCGACGTTGCGACCACCAAGTTGAATGCGTTCGTCATCCGCGACGAGAAGTTTGTGATGCAAGAAGTCTGTTAAGTGTTTCCAGTCGGCTTTTGCCGATTCATTGCGTTCACGCTCGACGGGAAGAATCGTCGAAAGCGCTCGATAAACAGGGTCGAGCTCCTCGCCGTACATCGAAAAGGCCAATGCGAGTTTAATCTTCGCTTCGAGACTTCCTTTGAACTTTGCATCAAACAGAAGACGGCCGAAGTCCTTAAGCTGTTCGAGTTCCGCCGGGCTCGGAGGTGCATCGCCGCCTTTTAGTGTCTTCGGGTCAAATCCGCTTCCTTCAAAGAAAGCGGCTTTGATGGCGCCTGGGTTTTTTGAGTACAAACCCGAAAGGAAGAGCGACATAAATGGCGAAGAAAGATTCGAGATTTTACCGTTTAGTGTCTTGGAGCCGGATTCGGTAGCAAAGAACGCTTCCATCTTTTTAAGTTTATCGGCCGAGCAAGCCGTCATGTCGCCGGCTTTAGCGGAATCGCCGCAATCGGACGTAAGAAAGAACGCATCTTTCATCACTTCGCGAGTCGGACGGTTGAAGAGTGCAACACTGATCGAGCCGCCTTTGTTGGATTTTGCGCCTTCGCGCTCAAATGCGGAAAGCAAATCTAGATGTTTATAGTTCGTGTGATAATCCAGCAGTAGACGAACCTTAACTCCGCGCCGAGCGGCCTCGATAAGCTCTTCCATCAGAACCGACGACGAATGATCATTGGACATGATGTAATAGGCTAAACGCAGAGAGCTTTTGGCGTTTCGAATGAGATCCAATTTGGTCTGAAAGGCCGCATCGTTGTCCGTCAGCAAGCGCGCCGATTTAACCTTCAGGGGTCCAGCCGAAGAATCCGCGAGAATTTCTTTTTGCGTCAGTTCACCGTTTTCGAAGATTCCCCAGTCGGCATTTGCGCGGGGCATATGGCTAAAGCCGACAACTGATTGCGCCAACAGGCCAGCCGAAACGGCCACGCGTGACGTGAGTTGCCAAACCTTCTTAGGGTGAGATTTGAGACGCATAAAGTTCTCCTTCGCTTGCGGCGATTCCTTGGGAATGAAGAGGGCGATGCAGGAACTTGACCAGAAAGTGAGCCGGGCGCCGTTCTGCCTAAGCCGTCGACAATCCTGTATTTTGGGAGAACCTAGGTTTGGACCGGGTTTGGCGAAGTGCCCAAAACTGTCGTTTTCGCGCCGCCGGTTGGCCGGTCTTTAAGTTGTACAAAACGGTACTCAAAGCTGGGTTCGCGTGATTTACATGAAGAGGAGCAAATCGAGGTGATATATGAGTTCTGAGCTATGCCCGTGCGGCACGGGAAAACCTTATTCGGAATGTTGTGGTCCTTATCTTGGCGGCGAGAAGATCGCGCCGACAGCGGAAGCATTGATGCGTTCGCGCTATTCGGCTTTCGTGAAAGCGGAGATCGGCTACATCAAATCGACCCTGGCTCCGGAATCGCGCGGCGATTTCGATGAGGATGCCGTCAAGCAATGGTCGCAAAAATCAGAATGGCTGGGGCTTGAGATTCTGCGCACGGAAGCTGGCAAAGAGGGCGACACCAAGGGTGTTGTCGAATTCAACGCACGCTACAAGATGAAGGGCAAGGTCGTCGGCCATCACGAAGTGAGTCAGTTTCGTAAAGAAAAGCTAGATGGTCGTTGGTACTTCGTTGATGGCGAATCCCATGAGCATCACGATGGCGATGGTCACCATCATCACCATTCTACGGAGCCGGTCGTACGGGCCGAGCCGAAGATTGGTCGCAACGATCCTTGCCATTGTGGAAGCGGCAAGAAGTTTAAGAAGTGCCATGGCGCCTGATCTTTCGTATTCGTCGGAACGAGTTTCAAATGCGGAGTCCATGAAGAGCAGATCTTGGAAAGATGTGACGTGGATCGCGTTTGATACGGAAACAACCGGCAAATACCCGATCGAGTCCGAGATCTGCGAAATCGCCGCTGTAAAGTGGAGAGGTGGCAAAGAGATCGGGACATTCCAGAGTCTGATAAAACCATCGCGTCCCATGAGTCAGGAAGTCATCCGCATTCATGGAATCACAAACGACATGGTAAAGGATGCGCCTGCGGTGGAGCCGACCTTAAGGAGTTTTGCCGAATTCATTGAGGGCGGAGTGCTGCTTGCGCATCATGCGCAGTTTGATCTGGGTTTTGTGGCTGCTCAGATGGATCAAAACGGCATCGCTTTGCCGCCTGAGCTCACGGTGTGCACATCTTTGCTGGCGCAAGGAAATGTTCCCGAGACTCCGAATCATCGGTTGCAAACCTTGGTGGCGCATTACGGAATCAAACCTGGCCAAGCACACCGTGCTTTGGATGACGCGAGATCTTGTCTCTTGGTTGCCTTGAAAATATTCGAGAAATTTCCGGACACCATTTCGGTAGAAGACATAGCCAAACGCATGCTTCGCAGGTCGACGGCTGACATCGGTTGTTTGCGCTTTTCGAGGTTTTCGATCAACGAACTCGTTGCGGGGAATCAAAGCATGAGAGCCTTCGTTGACTCGATTCCCAAGCGACAGATCGTAGAGATGGTCTACAAGGGGGGCAGTCGCCCTGGTCAGCCTCGAAACGTCGTGCCTATCGGTGTTATTCGTCAGTTGGATGGCGACGCGCTTGTCGCCTCGGAAATCGATGATCTCAAGCAGGTTAAGCGGTACTGGGTAAAGGACGTTACGTCGATCGTTTGAGAGGCGTCACGTTGTTCGGTATGGCGCTTTGAGGCGACGAATCGTCTGTTCCTGTCGATGCTTCCGCAACAGGAAGTACGGACTCTGATTCCTTTTCCTGAGGGTTTGGCGACTTGGTTTCCGCGGAACTCGTTGTCGTAGTCGGTGCGGCGCCATGCTTGGCCTGTTCTTCTTTAAATTTCTGAACGTAATCTTCCTTCAGGTTTCCAAGAAGCTGCTTATCGATCACTTGCTGGCTAAGACGAGCCGCGATGTTTTCGAGATGCTTGAACTCATCGCCGACTCTCAGGCGTAGACGACGTGGTCGGCCGTTGGTGAGATCCTCAATGAACTTCTCAAATGCATAAAGAGGCCCCGCGATTCGACTCGAGAGCACTCGTCCCACGAGGAAAAGTACAACGGCAAAAGTAAAACTCACGATCATGAAGGTAAAGATGAACGGCGAAAGATAGTGATCGAGAAGCTTCTCGTTGTTTCCAACGAGATCGATGATTGTGACGCGTAAAAACGTGTACGAGAAGACTCCGGCGATCATCGCAAAGCCAAGACCGACGCCCGTCAGGATAAAGCAGTAGCGTAGCTGGAACTTGAGATTGACCCAAAGACGTTTACGCGTGTTATCGGCTGGCCATAAGATTTCGGACTCACGAATAAGGGCAGTTGCGATCATCGCGTAACCAACCCATTGCAAGGCATCGGCGAGGTTAAAGGCCGGCGTCGCGCGGGCTGGTGATCCGAGTAAAAGGAAGTCGACAACATAACCGTTCACGATCCGGTCCGTGACGTTTCCGAGAATCCCACCAAGCAAAACGCTCATGCCCGAACGCAAAAGCAGCGATTTTATCGGTAGCAGGTACTGAATGATGGCGAACGAGAAAATGAGAAATGCGCCGCCTGTGGAAAGTGTCACAATGCGAAGAACGGCAGGAAGATCGCTAAACAATCCGAGCATCGCGCCGTGATTGTGATGAAGAACAAAGCCAAACGGTCCGTAGAATTGAAGACCGCGAATGCCTTCCGCCCAGGCTTTGGTGGCCTGATCGATTCCCCATGTCAGAAACAGGGGAACAATCACCAGAAACCAATCCAAACGCCTCAGTTGCATCGACACCCCACTCGCTCTAGTGAAGTATCGGTAGAAGAGGCTGATTAATTTACTCTTTCTCGATTTTCGTCAGTGAAGAATAGTCGCCATTTTTCGACGGCGAATAGTTCTTAACGCGAGGGCTGGCGACAGCGACTTCGTACTCGTACCAAAGTGGAATCATCGGAAGTTCGTCGTACACGATTTTTTGTACGCGCTTATAGTGGTCGATACGCTTTCTCACGTCTTCAATACCTCGACCTTGGTCGACTAGACGATCGACCTGGGGGTTGTTGTAAGAGCCACGATTGCGACCTTTCGGCGGTACTTCTTGAGAGTGAAAAGCTGTCTTGTAGATGTCCGGATCGGTGGTGCCAACCCACTTCATTGTCGCCAGCTGGAAGTTCCCCTGGTCCATGTCCTTGTAGAACGTGGCCCATTCAAAGCTTTGAAGTTTTACCTTGAGGCCGGCCGCTTCCAACTGGTTCGCCAAAACTTTTCCGTTCTCCACGGCCTGTGTGGAGTTTGAAGTTTTCAAGGTGATTTCTTTGCCTTCAAGTCCGGCCGATTTGATCAGCTTTTTTGCTTGATCAAGATCGAACTTCGGCGCCACCAACGAGCCATCGTGATAGGGGTTGATCGGTGAAAGTATGCTTGTCGCCGGTTGCGCAAGACCTTCAAGTTTGAACCGAATGATTTCGTCACGGTTAAAAGCAAGTGACAGGGCCTGGCGGGATTCCTTGGATTGGAAGGTCTGGTCTTTCAGATTCACCAAGAGATAAGTCATCGAAAGCCCCGGATACTTGTGAATTTGAAAGCCGCCCTTTTTTTCAAGCTCTACGACTTTCGAGGGAGGCAGTTCTTGTTGAACAAGGTCCAGCTCGCCCTTCATGACTTTTAAGAACCGTGTGTTGTCTTCGCGGACGATTTTGAACGCGACGTTCTCGATTTTCGGTTGGACGTATGGGCAATCCGGATTGGACTTCAGCCGAATTTCGTTTGCGTCGGCCGAGACAAAACGGAAAGGCCCTGAACCGACTGGGTGGTCGCGAAAGGCATCGCCTTTTTCGGTCACGATTTTTTTTGGAAGAATTTTGACAGGAGTGAGGTCTGTTAGGAGGGTCGCCGAATAGCTCTTTAGCTTAATGAGTAGCGTACCACCCTTTGCAACGTCGTAGGTTGTTTCTACCGAAGCGATCGGTTCGAGAGAATTTGCGAAACGTCCCGATGCTCGAAAGGTTTCCATCGAAAAGTCGAAATCCTCTTTGGTGACCGGAAACGGTTTTCCGTCAGCACCGACAAACTGAAGCCCTGGTCGGAGAGTGAAAGTGTAAGTCAGATTTTTGTAGGACCATTGGCTAGCCGCCTCTCCGATGATCTCGAGATCCGGACCTAGACGAACGATCGACGAAAACAAGAGTCCGGTTAGTCGCATGCCGCCCGCATCCATTGCGTTGCGGGGATCAAGTGTCGCAGGAGCCGAGGAGAGGCCGACGTACAGTGTCTTAGGATCCTCGGAAGCCTTTTTGGTGCACGAAATCGATGACAGCATCGAGGCCAGAAGTGCCAGAGGAAGTAGAGCGGTGAGAGCAAACGACATTGAGGGCGGCGTACGGTGTTTCATCATGCAGAGTTTCATCCTATCTTGCTTTCCAATTTCCCACTCAGTTCTGTTCGACGCAAGCAGTGTTCCGAGGGTACACTTTACCTGGAAACGGAATCTCAGGGAACGTGTAAGGAGTTGGCTCACGTGCGCAAATCGGTTTCATCTATTTTGATCGCCGCAGTATCGGTGTCTCTGATACCGATCAACGTCTCATTAACATCGAACGCACAAGCACAGAGCTCGACATCGAATGTGAGTTCGAATCTCGCGGCGCGGCTTGAGGCTCAAGTCAAACAAGCGGGTTTCAAAAAAGACGAGATCGGTATTTGGATTTCGGATGGCGCGAACGTGATCTATGGTCACCAAGTCGACAAACGATTTATTCCGGCGTCGCTTTCGAAAATTCCGACGGCGGCCGCTACTTTGGCGCTGCTGCCGCAAGGGCATAAGTTCAAAACCTATTTTGCGACCGCAAAAGATAACAGCAGTGTCGGGCGCAATCTTCGTGTGGCTAGCGGAACACTAAAGGGGCCACTCTACCTTATCGGCGGCGGAGACCCCGGCTTTGTTTCCGAAACCGCTTGGTTTTTGGTCAACGAGTTGGTTCGCACCGGTGTAAAGACCGTCGAGGGCGATTTGATTGTCGACGACTCACGCTTTGATGCGATTCGCTTCGGAGAAGATCGTCAGAGCCAGCGTGTCGATCGTGCCTACGATGCGCCACTCGGCGCGATGTCGCTCAACTGGAACGCGATCACGGCCTATGTTCGTCCCGGTGTAGAAACGGGCGCTCAGGCGGAAGTCGTTTTGGACGTACTAAGTCCGTTCATTCGTTTGCAGAACAAAACCAAAACCGTTCAGGCCGGCAAAGGGTTCAATGTTTCGATTGAACGTCTTAAGTCGGACAAACCGGAAGAGGGCGAGACTTTTTTGGCAACGGGAACCATCGGTCTCGATCAACCGGAGAAAGCCGTTTACAAGAGTATTCGCGAGCCAGCTATGTTCTCGGCTCAATCGCTTCGCATGTTCTTGGAGTCACGCGGGATTGTCGTCAAAGGCACGGTGAAACAAGGTCGAGCACCTAAACCCGTAGCGGAGCTCGCGATTCTCGCAACGGCCGAGAGTAAACCATTGCCGATGATCGTCGCCGATATGATGAAGTGGTCGAATAATTACGTCGCCGATATGTTGGTAAAAAATCTTTCTGCCGAAGTGGCTGGGTCGAATGGCAATACGTCGGACGGAATCAAGCGTGTGCGTGAATATCTAGAGCGTAACGCCGGGCTGAAGCCTGGATCGTATGAGTTCATAAATGGAGCCGGTTTCACGCGTGACAATAGTTTGAGTCCGGCTCAGATAGGCGCGATTCTCACGGCGGTACGCAATGACTTCCGCATTTTCCCCGAGTTTTTGGCGTCGCTTCCAATAGCTGGTGTCGACGGCACGCTTCGCAGCCGTTTCCGCGGCTTAGACGGTGCGGGTTGGGTGCGCGCAAAGTCGGGTCTGTTAAATGGAACCATCGGACTTGCTGGTTACTCGGGAGATGACAAGGGCCGTATCTACACATTTGTTCTCATGTTCAATGGCTCGGCGGGCAGAGAAGATGCCGCTCGAAATCTCTTTGATCGCCTGGCGACGACACTCGTAAAAACTTTGTGAGACGAAAGCAAGATGACGTCACGAAGTAAGGCCTCATTGCATTTTCGCTCTCTTGGAGTGATCGCGCTGACCGGTCTTGTGATCTTTTCTTTAGCGGGATTTGGTGAAGGCGGCGAAGTTCCGGAACTGGGAGCCGACGGTGGACCAGAAGGAATTTTCGGCGATTCGGAGCTTGAGCTTCCTGAGGCTGAAGAAGGCGCCGGGCAATCGTCTGTCCTTCGTGAAGACGATCCCGCGACGGACCCGAGCGATCTCGACGAAGCCGCGGAGATTCTTCCCGAGCGTTATCTGATTCGTTCGGTTCCGTGGCGTCAGCCCTCTTATGGAAACCAAGATGGAGCGCTTGGCTGGAATCCTAAAGTATTTGCCGTGCCGGACAACCTGCGCACACGCGTCGATTTCTGGAAAGAAATCTATTCGCGCTATACGTCGGATCAAGGCGTCCTTCACGATGTCGATGATGTGACCAGGGTTTATACGACCTTGGATTTCACGAAAATCGCGCGTGACCCGTCGCTCTCGCCGAAAGCAAAAGCCCGTGCCCGTACAAAGCTTCTCAATCGCACGCGCGCCGATGTTCAGAGTCGGCTTCTGCGTCTATCCAAAATCACAAAAGAGTCCGACATCAAGGGCGATCAGGATCGCGACTACTTGCGCTTCTTTACCAAGCTCGCTCCGGTTGAGCTTTTTAAAAAGGAGAGCCGAAAGCAGCTAAAGAGCCTTAAGACGGATTTGCAGAAGGCCTCCAACAAACGTCGCGTTCGCTTTCAGCTAGGCCAAAGAGACAAGTTCATTTTGGGCGTGTATTACTCGGGTCGTTATCTCAAGGAGATGGAGCGCGTTTTTCGTGAGGAGGGTTTACCGATCGAGCTGACGCGGCTTCCGTTTGTCGAAAGCAGTTTTAATATCAAAGCTCGGTCACGCGTTGGCGCCAGCGGTATTTGGCAGTTCATGCCAAGAACCGCGAAGACGTGGATGATGGTCAATCGTGAAATCGACGAGCGCAACGACCCATTGACCGCAACACGCTCGGCGGCGCGCTTGATGAAGGCGAACTACTCGCGGCTAGAATCATGGCCGCTTGCACTGACGGCCTACAATCACGGCGCTTCGGGGCTCGTTCGGGCGGTTCGCAAAACCAAATCACGCGACCTCGGCGTGATTGTAGAGAAATACGAAAGCCGGCGGTTTGGTTTTGCGTCGAGCAATTTTTACGCGTGCTTTCTTGCCGCCATTGAGGTGGAAAAACGAGCCCGCGAGTTGCTGGGCGACGTGAAGTGGAGCATCGAGTTCGACGGTCAGGAACTCGACATTCGAAAGCCGATGGCTTGGCGCACATTGGTCGACATTTATGATGGCGAAGCGGCTCTGGCCGAATTGCAGAACACACACATCAATGCGCCTGTGAGAAGCGGGAAGAAAGATATCCCGCGCGGTACGTTTGTTCGTGTGCCGGCCACTCGCGCGGAGACCGTGAAGCGATTCTTCGATGGAGAAATAGACGAGGCTGAGATGCGTAGGAGAATCGCCGTTTTGCCGATTCCACGCATGCAGCCGGGTGATTCCGCGAGTGCGAAACTGGGAGTGTTAAGTGAAGCAGCCCGTTCGTTACTGCCGTTCTTGATGCCGAGTCCGACCCCGACCCCGACACCGATTCCGTCTCCCGTTCCTGATAGTCGTTAGTTGATTCGCTACGAAAGAAGGACAGTATGTCGATCGAGTCTAAATCGTTCTACGAAAAGCTCGTTCCATTCTCACTATTCAGTGAAGTGGCAAATCCGGAACACTACCGAGAGCTGCCCTCCGATTGGTGGGTCGTGGTGACCGATATTGCCGGTTCCACCAAGGCGATTGAAGAGAACAGATACAAAGACGTAAACCTGCTAGGCGCAAGCTCGATTGTCGCCGTCTTAAACCGCCTCAAAGGCAAAGAGGTTCCGTTCGTTTTTGGAGGTGATGGAGCAACAATCCTCGTGCATGCCGACGATATGGAAACAATTCGTCCGTCGCTCATCGGAGCGCAGCGCCTAGCTCGAGATGTATTTGCTATGGAACTCCGAACCGGCGCCGTTCCGGTGTCGGTTATCAATGGCCTAGGAGCGAGTGTTGAGGTCGCAAAGTTTGCGATCTCGGGAAAGTCGACGATCGCCGCTATTCGCGGAGGCGGCCTCCAGGTTGCGGAAAAGCTGGTGAAGGACCCATCGACAGATGGCCAGAAGTTTCGCATCGCCGGCGATCTGTCTGCATCGGAGGCGGACTTCGAAGGGCTTTCTTGTCGCTGGAACCCGATCAAGGCAAAAAAGGGTGAAATGATGAGTCTCTTGATTTTGGCCAAGGAGTCCAAGACATCGTCGACGGTTTATCGCGAAACTCTAAGGTACTTGGACTCCGTTTTGGACTCCAAAGATTCGCGTCCCGTCTCCCCCGAGAAGATGGACCGCGGCTTGAACTATCGGTCACTTTTGACAGAAATGCGTATTCAAGCTTTCGGATTTTCGTTTTTCGCTCAGCTAGGCAAGCTAAAGTCCATACTCGTCGAGGCGTTGGTGATGCGTATTCTGGTTTGGACGGGTGCTACCATCAAAGGCTGGTTCACGGCCGATAGATATCTGCAAGATCTAAGTGCCAACACGGATTTTCAAAAGTTCGACGATATGATTCGAATGGTGCGTGATTGTTCACGAGAACAAAAGAATCTGGTTCTAAATTATCTAGAAGAACAACGAGCTAACGGGCGACTTTACTACGGCGCTCACTTTTCAAACGAAGCCCTGATGACGTGTCTGGTTTTTCAACTCGACAATCATATTCACTTCGTTGACGGTGGCGGCGGAGGTTACGCCCTCGCCGCCAAACAGCTTAAAGCCCAGATCAAAGAATCCTAAAAGGCTCTTTGTTAGTAGGTCATAGGAACAAACATCACGCGATCCGCACAGATATATGCGACGCGTGCTGGCCCCGTTGCATGAGCCTCAAGCGGATCGCCCATCGACTCGCACCCGTTTGGAGTAATCAGGCGCAAGCGAGCAGGGCGAGTGAGACCAAGCACCTTCCCGCGCTCTTGGCGAACGGCCGTCACTTCCATTGCGATTCCGGTTCCAAAGCCCTGAGCGAGATAGACCATCGGAAGTCTTCCGCCGGAGACAGAGTCGCCTCCCACGATCGGGAAGAAGAGCTTTTGAAAGAAGAATCCCGGCATGAAGCTAAACTTCTTAAGCGATGTGCTTGTAACCACACCCTTGGAACCGTCGACACGAGTCTCGTGGACTTGCATCTCATAGATGGTTTGTGTGATCGTCGTCGTCGAGGTCTTTTTCGCCGGGTCCGCGAAACCAGCTAAAACCGCAACAACGGCGTCTGTCTTAGAGATCGGATTCAAAATCGAATCGTACAAAACTCCATGTTTAAGGCTAAAGCCCGTCACACGCTGAGCGGCGCGATAGCTCTCGCTTGAAAAGGCAGCTCCGACGACTTCGCCGCTACCGTTAGCCTGCGACTGCGAGAGATCATAGACGGGTGCGATCATTGTCGGCCGAATGCTTCGTACGCCGCCAAAGTCGGCTTCACGGATTGAGCGAACAGTCATGTCATAGACTTCCGAAACTTCGTAAACCTGATCGGTTCCCGTTCCGGTAACCCACAATGCCTTTAGGCGTCCTGACTTCAGATCTTCGCGCGACGGTGGGAAAAACGCGATCGGGGTTTTGTCCTCGAGTTTGATCGTTTTAAGTCCTTGGTCGCCCCACACGTAGAAGCGGAAACTTGGCAGGTCAATTGGGGTCGGATTCCAAGGATCGTAAGCTGGCTTTTCGGATTCCGGCGTCGTGCCGCGCGAAATCCAAGCCGGGAATCGGCGTTTGCCAACGGAAATCCACTGAAACTTGTCGGTGATAACGGAGATCGTGTTCCCATAGCTTGCTTCGGTCGCCGTCTTGCCATCGAACTCAAGCGCAAGAGGCTTAAGATTGGAGTCGAAGAAGCGGAATGTGAAGATCGGATAGCGAGCCGCCGCCGACGGTGCTTGTTTCCAAACCAAAGCGTAATCTGAAACTCCATCACCATTGAGATCCAAGCGCTGAAGCACGAGCAGGCTCCCTTGTGGTGTCGCCATCTCGTGGGAGTTTTCAAGATTAAACGCCCCCGAAGTTTCGCGCATGAGGATCAGTTTGGTTTTTGATCCCGCCGTGTTGATAGCCATGTAGTCTTGGTTAATCGCTCCGTCGAGATTCTGAATCGTGCGCAGCGATGACTTCGGAACAAGCGAGATAAGCTGGATGTCGCCGCTAAACGGTTTGTTTTCAATTTCGCGATCGCCAGCCGAAGGAAGGGCCACGATCTCGACAGCTATGTGCCGAGTATCCGTCGTGGTTTTACCGGACTTTTCATCCTGACTTTCGATCTCAAGAGCGATCAAGAGTTCGCTATCCAGACGGGTCGATTGGATTGTGATTTCCAGGGGAAGTGTTCGTTTTTCGCCTTGTGGCCAGCCGCTGACGCGGATTTCGCGCTGGTTCACCACGGCCTCACGAGGCAAACCGGATTGCTCGACAACATCCGGGCGAATAGTCACAGAGCGTGCTTTGGCCCACTGGTTTTGTAACTCCAGTGAAACGGAGATCGTACGATCCAGTCGGTTCCATTTCGCTAAGAGAGGTTTTTTTGTCGTCGGTAGAATCAAAGGGCGGGGTGCCGCTTTGAACGCCAGGCCGAGATCGGCGTTTCCTGTTTGCACCAACATCTGCTTGGATCGAGACACTCGGGGGTTGGTCTTAACCGGACGAACTCCGGCGAGTAGACGAGCCTGAGCTTCCGACGCCGAATATCCGGCATTCAGAAGACGAGCTAGAATCCCGGCGACATAAGGGGCCGCCATACTTGTTCCGTTTTTCTGCTCGTAGCCGACACGGTCCGTAAAGATGCGTGAGGTGAGCGATGTTGGGAAGATGCTTAAGATTCCAAGGCCAGGTGCCGCGATGTCGACGCCCGCACCGTGATTGGAGAAGTGAGAAATCGCACCGTCTGGATCATGGGAGGCGACGCAGATTACGCCTTCAAAGATGCACGGACGAATTAACGCATCGGTGCCGTCGTTCCCTGCCGCGGCTACGACCAAAACTCCTCGCGATCGCGCGAGATCAATCATCTGCGACATCAAATTGGAATCGACGTCAGCCGGCCACCCCAGGGACATATTGATAATTTGAGCACCCGAGCGAAGTGAGTACAGAATACCGCGAGCAACGAGATCACCGAGACCGCGCTCCGCCTTGAGGCTTCCTTCGTCCGGGGCGGGGAGAGTCGTTGAAACCGATGGGATGCCGACAGTAGCCGGGTTGCTGATGACGCCGACTTCCGCTGGTCTTACGGGTTCTGTTGGCGATGCCGTGATGACCTTTACCGGAAGAATTCTGGAGTTTTGAATGACACCAAAAACTCCGTCGCCGTCTTTGTTGGTGGCCGACAGAATTCCGGCGATGTGTGTTCCGTGCCCAATGGTGTCGCGCGCGTCGTTGTCGCCCCAGACATTGGAACCAGCAGCACCTTTTACGGTGAGATTCCAACCCGAACAATCGAGCGGGTAGCCGTTACCGTCGAAGTCTTTGCCGAGATACTGCTGATCGCACTGTTTCTTGGCTTCCGCGATAGCCGAGGCACTAGCGCCTTGCAGGGCGCCGGCGTCTTTCAGACATTTCGTGTGTTGCGCCAGTGCTTTGCACTCGGCGACGTTTTCATACAGCTGATCTGCCATTTCGGGGTGTCCGAAGTCGACACCTGAATCAAGAACAGCAATGGTGATACGCTTGGAAGGGTCCGAGTTTTCTTTGGGGGCGCGGTCTAGCCCGATATCTTCGCCTTTGATGCCCTGAACGATATCGCTCGTGAGATCGTCTAGGGCGATCGCGATCTGCTGCCCGATGTTTTTCATGCCCCATAACAGGTTGTCGAATTTGGCGGAAAGCCCCACAGGCTTTGTATCGCCCATGCCCGTTTGTGGAGTGGTCTGTGGAAGAGGTTGAGAAACGAGAAAGCGAATTTCTGCGGGCTCAAGCTTAACGCGCCACTTGGCGCGAACCACTTGCTCATTGAGGCGGGCATAATCCGTCTCGTCTTTCAGAGTGAACTTCCTTGCTTCGGCAAGGGCAATTCGTCCGATCGACCTCAGCATGCGCTGTTCATCAGGAGAAAACACAAATCGAACGTTTGAAACCATCGGAGACTTCAAAACAGATTCGATCTCCTGAGTGGAGCCGCCTGGGGTCGCGCTGACGATGACTTCGTATCCGCTCTTGAGTGTCGTTGGTGTCATCGCGAAAAGCGGAGATGTGAACGCTCCAAGAGTTTGAGCGACAGCTAAGATGAGTGTTGAACTGAGTGTGTTGAGCATGAACCGTTTCATTAGAACCCCTCACTCAAGTAGCTGGCGTTCATCTCGGACGACGTGATGTTGTAGTCGGTCGAGAAGTCTTTAAAGATACCCGCGCGATCCTTCGTGCTGAACGTCCCGATGGTCGAAGAACGGTAGTCGGCGGTATCGCCATTTTCATCGCGGGTGCGGAATCCAGAGATCTTTACCTGGAAGAAGAGATTTTCTTTGCCGATGAAGTTGATGACTTTGGCAAGTTCGAGATGGCGCTCGAGGTGAGTGACCATGCGAGTCGCCCACTTCACACGCTCTTCGCGATTAGACGGATACGCCCGGCGAAGCTCCAAAACCTCCCACATCCAAGGCATCAAGCATGAGTAGCTTTCACCCTTGAATCCGGTTTCCGTTGAACGCTCGGCTTCGCCACCTTGACGTTGCATATAGCACCAGTCGTCGAAGCGTTGTTTCCCATACATCGGGATCAGGATCTTTTCGACGATCTCTTTGTCCGTGCCGCTGAACTTGTCCCAGCCAAGAATGCGCTTAAACGCATTGCCGCGATCGCCGTTCCGAACCAAAAGGCGCTTGCGAAGTTTTTCCATTCCGGCCTTGTAAATGATCAGCGTCGTGCGGATCTCGTAGAGCTGCAGGCGGCGCATGTCATGGAAGTTGTCGCGATTCACCAGTGGTAAGCCAAGACCAAGCCCTTGCACGCGGCGATCAATGTCGTCCAGCGCTCCGAAGAGATCCTTTTTCGAGAGGTCCCAGCCGGCCCAGAAGTTTTCGACGGTGGTAACGGGATTGCCTTCTTTGCCTTTTGTGACTTCGGCTTCCGTTGTCGTCACTGTCCAGCGCGCGCTTCCGAAGAAACTATCTTTCGGGTTCGACCCGCCACCACCGGCGAGGATTCCTGGCTTCCAGAAGCTCGAGTTTTGAACGAGCCCATCTAAAACGTCGGATAGGAACGAGTAGTAGTTCTTCCCCGAACGCTGCAAGATTCGATGACTAAACAGCGTGCGTTCGAATTTCTTAGGATCAAAGTCCTTCGTCGGATCTTTCGGCGGTCGCACTTTTACGCGATGCCACTCTTCGATATTCGTCCATCTCCAGAAAAGGAACTTTCCTTGAGAGATATCGGCCTGAGTTTTGTGATTCAAGATATAAGGATAGAAGTTCGCTTCTAGGATCTCCGAGTTGTTGCTCGCTAGAATCCCTCTCATTGCCAAGATCGTATTGCGGAGCTTTGTCTCGTCCGTTGGTTTTTCATCCAAATGAAAGGCGCGGGTGCGCGCTTGGCCCCATTTTTTCTCGAAGCTTAGGCGCATGATGTTCATCCAAAGGTTCACATCTAACGATACGCCGGCCATTTGCGATTGGATGTTTTGTAGATAGATTTTGATAAATCCGTTTTCACGGTTGAATGTCGTACGGCGAAGCACGACCTGGTTGGCTGAGACACCAAGAACGATGGTGCTGGCATAAGACACAGGATCGAGACCAAGCAGAGTCGTGATCGGAATCGTGAGTGAAGCATTCTCTCCCATCGCCAAAGTGTCGGTGACGGTGAAGCTTTCGCCTTCCTTTAACTCTTCAAGGAATTTGGTGATGTTGTCGTTCATCTCCTTTTGGCGGTCTTCCGGTTTCTCGGCCGACGATGTCGAAAGCATGTTGCCGAGGTTCTTCATGAACTTCGGAACAAAGAGATCTCCCCAGGACTTTTTGTCCGCCGCTTCCATACTAGGAATCGGACGTACGTGGACGTAGCTACGAATGACCGAGAGGTTGGCTCCAATACCAGGGAAGACTTTTGGATAGCCATCGACCCCCAAGAAGTATCCAATACGTGCGCCTGCTGAAACTTGGTCGACAAGACTCACTTTGAAGTCGCTTGATTGATCGCCGAAGTACGAACCAGTGACGATCGAGCGAGAGGCATTGAACATGATTCCGCCGGTGGGGCCGCCCCACGTGGAAACCGGCTGAACAAATGGTTTAGTCGGGTTTGTGCGAATGTGATCGAAAAACTGTTGGCGCAATCCTTCCGAGCGTTCTTGCAGGAGTTTGTCCATCGGGAAGAGTTCAAGCTTCTCGTTGATCATGGAAGTGAGCTGCCTGATACCAGCGGATTTCGCCTCGATTTTTAAGAAGCGAACGATGTCGTCGGTTTTTAACGGAGACTCTGGATCGCCATGCGTGAAACGCAGAGCGTATCCGTCATAGTGCTCCTGCGTGACTTTCCCTTGCTGAACGGAGCCGACACTGACGTTTTTATTGAATTCATACTTTCTGAGTTCGGGAGCTAGGCGATTTTGGACTTTCGCGTAAGCGATCAGGTTGTTGCGACGAGCAATTGTTTTTTCATAAATGATAGCTTCGATGTCCGAAGGGTATTTCCCTGCGTGCACGATCTCACGCCAATCATCGCGCGAGAGCTGCGCCATGCGCTCGATGATCCACTGAACGTCGTCGAGAGTCGTCTCCTGGAAGGCATCTGCGTACTTATGTGTGAAGATCACGCTTTCGTTGATCAGCTGCGCGGCTTCCCACGCATACATATTCACGCTCTCGGGAACGTCCACCAAAGTGAATGGAATCAAAAGCGATCGCATCGTGCGACGGCCCTTCAGGTGGGTCGCTAGCATATTGCCCATGTAGAACGCCGTGGGAACCGTGATCGTCGACGGTTCGAGCATCACGTCTTGAAGCAAAACGACACCGTCTTTTTCACCGTCATTTACAACCCAACGTTTGTTGTCGACGAGACCCGCTTGAACTGGAATCTCGGCGATAAACTTTTTGCGTTCATCGGCGTTTGCGAACTTCACTCGGACCTGGCGGAACCAACGGGGAGACTGAACGGGGTAGCCCAGTTTGCGAAGCAAGGCCGCGCGCATCAGGGCTTGGTGTGTGTTGAGACTTAAGAGCATGCGATACAGACGAACTTGTCCGTCTTCCGCAGTGCCTTGTACTTGGGTGCGATACCAGCCCTCTGGGTTCAAGGGCATGATCGACTTGAACTCGATCAGTGGAACACTGTTTTCTGCGGGGTATTGACGATTGCCGTGGTCGACAGCAGAGAGTTTTGTGTTCGACCAGATGTCGTTGCTAACCGGATTGAGGCGGCTGAGATCTTGACCTTGTTTGCGAAGGTCGGCCGCGCGGTCGGCATCAAGTGGCTGACCATTGAGAAGGAGATCCGACGCCGGTGATTCGTTGTTCTTCAGCTCGATTGCCGTTGTCGGCAGGGCCTTTGATTCTGCTTTCGCTTCACCCGTGAGGCCGATCGTTCCACTGAGAAAACCGAGAACACCGATAGTAACCAAGAGCTGTTGGCCAAGGCGTGATGGCGTCATGGGTCGTACCCTCCTCAAACGAAGCGCGACGACGTATTTTACGCATCGCAGAATCGCCGGATACTACGGGACGGTGACGCAAAATGTCAATCGAGCAAGGTATTGAAAGGACGGGGAGTGAGGAGATTGCGAACGAAACAGGTCGCTATTTTCCCGCCGCTCATCTGACCGGGATGTGATGAGGTGTAGACAGCAGATTGTAAGAAATACAAAAAAGCCCGCACCGGTTTCCCAGGCGGGCTTTTTGGTCGCCACCGAGTGACGACTCATTCAGATGACCGATCGATTAGAGGATCTGGTCAGCTTGTTTTCCGTACCACTGACGGAGAACGTCTTTTACTGTTTCTGGCGAAGTCATCCAGTTAGCAGCAGCTTCGTCGACAACCGCGTTCATCGCGCCTTTGTCGCCAGCCATAGCTTCAGCCAAAGCACCTTTTACTTTGTTGAAGTCTACGCCGTAGAGGCGAGTTGTGAAGTCCGCGATGTCAGCTTCTGTACGTGCACGGTCTTTTCCGAGAGTTGCCCAGTCGTTGAGGACTTTCGCAACTTTCAAACCAGTAGCGGCGTCGAGTTGGTATTTCGCAGCGAAGTGCTCACCAGCTGTTTTAACGATGTTTTGCTCTTGGTTTGCAACGTCAGCAGCGAAGTCACGGCCAGCGCCCGACTCGTCGTTCAAAGCGTCGCCCCAGTCGTCATAGATGATGCCGTTTGGCGCTTGCCATGCCCAGCCAGTGTAGAGTGACGAACGACCGTAGCTGTCGATGTAGTACCAAGTGTCGTACTCAAGAGCGTAGAAGCTTGTGAAGTACGGATCTTCGATGTCGATGATCTTAAGTCCGTTAGCATAGAAGTTACAGCCTGGGCTTGGCGAACCAGAACCACACTTGTAGCCGTAAACATCGTACCATGCTTGGTAACCTGGATCTGGATAGTAGCCGCCGCCACCTCCGCCACCGCCTCCGCCGCCACCGCACGCGGAAACAAGAACTGCTGCTGCAAGCGCCGACAAAGCAACGCCGATAGATCTATTGAACATGTAGCCCCCTAATATGGTTAGTTGGTTCCTTTTGGCCTCAAAACGACCACCGTTTCTGGAACATGCCCAATTAGAGCAACGCCCGTACCACGATGAGCGGGGTCATTCCGTCACTTCCGGTTCATTCCCTAAAGTGAGGTCAAGCCACCCGCCGCGCTTGCTGCACCGACGCTTCGCAATAATGAGGGAGATAATCAAGCCGAGGGCCGCCGATTGAAAAGGCAACACCCTTCAATGCGAAATGAAACGATCATGAGCGGATGAAACAGGATACGAAGGTAAAAGCCTATGGGAAACAGCTGCGAATTTTCTTGGCTTCCTCTAGCAGCGCCGGATGGCGCGCCTCGATGCATGTGAGCCACGCACTGGCGGCTTGTTGGGTTTCATCGCGCTTAGCATTGGCGGCTTGTTTTGATGGCGCTCGGGATTTGTCTAGAGAGTTTGAAAATGCCGTGAAGAATTCGGACCAGCAGTCGCGATCCAGAGCTACGAAGGGCAGCTCGTCTGAGAGAAGGCCCGCCGATGTCAGGCGCACATCGTTTTCAATGAGATTGGCGTCTTTTAATTGTTTAAGTGCCGAGAGATTTGTTTCTTGCCAGTCGGCAAGCGCTCTCAGTGACTTGTCGGGAGCCGCGCAGTTCAGTTTCGGAAAAGGGGTCAGATCAGACTTCAATCCAGACGGCGTCGTTTTCGATTCGGAACTTGTATCGAGCAGCACGTCTTGAGACTCACTTTCGGAAGTCGGCTCGAACGACTTTGTCGAACAGCCCGCGAGAGCCACTAAGACGATCAATGACATGATTGGCGACGTGATTAAGAGGGAGAGTCTCATTTCTTTCCTCCCGATGGTGTCTTTGTCGGAGCAGGAGCTGGTTTTTTGCTAGTCGTTGGCTTCGTGCTCGGCTTGCCAGCAGGTTTCGCCGCGGGGGCCGACGGTTTTTTCGGCGCGCGGTTGGCTCTGGCTGCGGCGGCAGCGGCACGAGCCTCGGCTTGTTTTCGAGACAGCACACGCTGAACATCCGCCGGAAGTGCGGCTGGCTTGCTTGAAAGGGTTGGATATTTGCCGTCCACGGGGTTTTTACAGTCTCGCGGCGCGGTCCCGATTGGCGGCGCCCACGGGTCTTCTTGCGATGTGGGTCGCATACAGTTTTGAATCGAGATGATGTGAGCCGAGGTTTCTTCGTTACTTTCTGTCAGTGCTTTTACCCAAGCGCCATAGCCTTGGCTGACGACGGGCTTGATAAACTGACGAGCGCCAGACGTCACAACGCGTCCGTTTTTATCTTTGCTTTCGCCACCAGGGCCCATGTTGTAAGCGCCTGCCGCCGCCAGCAAGAGATCGGGATCGCTTGCGACACCGGCCTGATCCACTTGCACGCTGGGATCTAGCGTAGAGCGAAAGGCAATGAGGATGTCACGGAGGTACATCGCTCCGGCTCCGATAGCGATGGCGGGATCATTTCGAACATTTGTCGAGTTAAGCAGGCGAGGGATTTGCCCGGCTCTCAGCTTCTGACGTGTGATATCTTGAAAGTAAGCCTCCCAGCGGCGCATGAGTCTTAAACTTTTGCGGCGAGATTTAGCCTGTGCAATTTCGCCTTCCGCGATGCTGAGTCGAATTTGGTTGTTACGAAATGTGACCTGTTCCTCTGGCGTTCGTGCCGCGGTTTCTTCGATTTCGCGAGCTTCTTCGGCTGTCCGACTTTTCAGAACATTGGTCAGATAGGAAAGGTTTTTGGGAAGTTGCTGAGAGAGACCAAGCGCTCCAGAGCCGGAGCGTGCGTTTTGGTTAAACATGCTCTCGCGAAACAGCAGACAGCCAAGAAGAGTCGGCGGAATGTCGTAAGCTTTGGCCGCGGCGTTGATCATCGGAATGTACTTATCCAAGGCCGCTTTGATGTGCGCGGGATTGTCGATATAGCATTTAAAGTACTCACGCATTTCGGCCTCTGTTTTATAGAGACCGTTAGGGAGTGAGCTTTTCGCGGCTGCGGCGGGCCGCGCGACTTCGCCGTTGGCGACAGGCACCGCTGTCGGCGATTTTTCGGAAACTGTAGATTTGCCGGTTCCGGGTGCTGAGATCGCTCTTGCCGGAACGCGGGCGGCGTTGTTGGCGGCGCCGGGCGGCGGCTCGTCACATTTTTCAGGTGCGGAGTTTAAAACATCAAGCGCCTTCACCCACGACTTTGCCTTATCGAAGAGTTCGAGGGCATTTGCGTTTGATGGCAAAAGCACCAAAAGAAATGAAAACATTGAAGGCAAAAAGATAGCCAAGACGGCAGTCGCAAAGAGGCGTCGCATACTTTCCTCTATCGGAGGAAACCTCTTAGGACTTGTGCGAGGAGTTACCAAACTTTGGAAGAAACCCGGACCATTTGACAGATCTTAAGCGAGAAAGTCCGACGAGTATCAAAATGAGACTCACGAAGCTAGCGATAGATAGTCCAAAGAGCTCGGGGCCGCGGGGGTCATCTCGCAAAAACTCCATGATGAGTCGGCCAAATCCGTGCAGGGTGAGCCAGAGGAAAAAGATATGTCCCGACTTTCGGCCGCCATGCCAGCGTCGGTTCTCCGCACGAACGAGAAGACTGGCTATGGCAAGTTCGTAAACGACGGCGAAGCCTTGTGTGGGGAAGCGAAAGACATAGTCGTGCAAGTGGCAGATTCCGCCGTAGCAGCAGCCGGTGAGTACACAAGCTAGTCGCCCAAGGCCATAGCCGATGGCGGCGATCGGCGTGAAAAGATCGAGCCATGCCAAGAGGCTAAGCGGTTCGCCTTTTTTTCTTCGTAGCTCAAGCAGGCCGTAGATCGTCGCGAGTCCGCCAATCAGCCCGCCGTACCAGACAAAACCGCCCTGAAGGATATCGAAAACTCTGGTGGGGTCTTCGAGGTAATACTTCGGTTCTTCCCACAAGATATGAAACAGGCGAGCACCTAGAAAACCGCCGATCATGGCGCCGATGTAAAGATCGAGAGCTTTACGGGTTGAGAAGTCCAAGTCTCTGGCGCGACGAACGATCAAGAACGCCAAGGCGCTCAATATCAAGCTGGTTATGACGAAGTACGTTTGAATACGGACGAAGCCGAGATCGATCCAGGGAAGAAAACCCGATGTTTGAAACGACAACTCGGGCACGAGTGACCTCTTTTATGTCGTAGAGGGTTCGTCCGAACCTTTTTGATTCGAAGAATCCGAACTCGGGGGCGTCGTGGTTGCTGTCGAGCTTGAGCGAGTTCTTGTGAGTTCCAAAAAGAGCAAAACCGAGACGCCGACGACGATCGCACTATCTGCGATGTTGAAGGCCGGCCACGTGTACTTTTTCTGGATATGGAAATCGAGGAAGTCGATCACGTAGCGAAAGCGAATGCGGTCGATGTAGTTTCCGATCGCGCCCCCAAACACCAGCGAGAGCGAGACGATTTGCCAGCGATCGGTTTCAAGTACACCACGAAGAATCGCGAGGATGACAAGAAGCGCGACCGGCGGCATCGAAAGGAAGAAGATCTCGCGGAATGTTTGGTGGCTGTCGGCGAGGAAGCCAAATGCGGCGCCGTAGTTGCGAACATAGGTCAGGTTGAAGAAACCTTGAATGACTTCGATAGACTCGTGAAGGCCAAAATGCGTGTGAACATACATCTTCGTCGCCTGATCGATCGTGATCACGGCGCCGGCGATTGCTGCTAGAATCAAGTACTTCAGTTTCACGGTGTCAGTTCCTCTAATCGTATCAGACCACCGGAGGCGGCCCTATCGACCGCGCCATTGCGCGGTCGAATTAGTTCAAAGCTCGCGAGCACTTTGGGCAAACGGTCGGGAACTTGGCGTCGCCTTTGTTCTCCGGCCCGATTTCGGTGCTCCAGTACCAGCAGCGTTCGCACTTCTGTCCGTCGGCGTGCTGAGCTTCGACGACAAATGGTCCCATGCCAAGAGCGACTTGGGAAACAATAAAAAACTCGCTCAAGAGCGTTTCATGCCGTTTCAGTAAAGAAAGTCGCTCCGCATCCGCTTTCAGAACCACTTTCGCATCAAGACCTGAGCCGATTGTTTTTGCCTGGCGAAGCTCTTCGAGTTTTTTTGTAACCTCGGACCGTACCTCGAAAAGCCCTTCGACATCTTTTTGGAGTTCCGCATTGTCCCACTTTGCGTTGGGAGCAGGGAAATCCATCAAGAAGACGCTCTCGGCTTTCTTGCCAGGCAAGTAGCCATATACTTCTTCCGAAAGGAACGAAGTGATCGGCGCCATGATACGTGTCAGGCTCTCGGCGATTGTGTACAAAGCTGTCTGAGCCGATCGGCGCTCGACGCCATCTTTTTTCGCCGTGTAGAGGCGATCTTTCAGCATATCCAGGTAGCCTGCCGAAAGAGTCACGGTGAAGTACTGATTTAGGAGGTGATAGACCTTGTAGAACTCATACGACTCGTAAGCCGTGCGAGTGTCCTTGATGAGTTCGTTTAAGCGGCCAAGCGCCCATTGATCCAAAACAGTCATTTTCTCGAACGAGACCGTATTAGCGGTCGGATCGAAGTCATGAATGTTTCCTAAGAAAAAGCGCATCGTGTTTCGGAAACGACGGTACGTTTCTGTCACACGGTCGAAACTTTCCTTACCGCAGCCGACGTCTTGTCCGAAGTCGACATAAGAACACCAAAGACGCAAGATCTCGGCACCCGACTTCTTGGTCGTGTCGGCAGGGTCGACGACGTTTCCTAACGACTTCGACATTTTTCGCCCTTGCACATCGGTGACAAAGCCATGCGTGACAAGCGCTTTAAACGGTGCTTTGCCTTCTGTCGCCATCGAAGCGAGAAGTGACGTTTGGAACCAGCCGCGATGTTGGTCGCTACCTTCAAGATAAATATCTGCCGGATACGACATTCCTTTACGGCGCTTTTGTACGGCTGACCAGCAAACGCCGGAATCAAACCACACGTCCAAGATGTCATTGCCGCGTTTGAATTCTGTCGAACCACACTTGCACTTTAAGGCTGTGCCATTTTCGTCGCGCGTGAAGTCGGATTCGGCATGGGCGTGATAGGCTTCGATGCCGCCTTCTTTTTCGATGGCGTCAGCAACGCGGTCCATGACATCCGCGTTGGCAAGAACGGCGTCGCACTTTTTGCAATTGAACACAGGAATCGGCACACCCCAGATGCGCTGACGGGAAAGACACCAGTCCGGGCGATTTTCGATCATCGCACGTAAGCGCGCTTCGCCCCAAGCCGGAACGAATTTGATGTTCTCGATTTCTTTCAGCGCGCGCTTACGCATTTGTGCTGCACCTGCTGAAACCGTCGCTGACTCTTCGAGATCCATGCCTAAGAACCACTGCGGTGTCGCGCGGAAGATAAGCGGAGTTTTCGAGCGCCAGTTGTGCGGGTATTGGTGCACAAATTCTTTGAACGACAAAAGCCCACCGTTGTCGCGAAGGCGTTGCACGATCACAGGGTTTGCGTCCCAAATCTTCATGCCTTTGTACTCAGGTACTTCGTCGGTGTAACAACCGGCTCCATCGACAGGCGAAAGAACTTTGAGACCATACTGAAGACCCACGCGGTAATCGTCTTGTCCGTGACCAGGTGCTGTGTGAACCGCACCGGTACCGGCGTCCATGGTGACGTGCGAACCAAGCACGATCAGCGATTCGCGATCGTAAAACGGATGTTTGGTGTGAAGCTTTTCAAACTTCGCACCTTTCACCACGGTTCCTGTCGGCGAAAGTGTGAGACCCGTTTCTTTTTCCACGGCTTCTTTAAGGCCAACCGCGCAGATCAAGATGCGATCGCCCGTATCAAAGAAACCGTAGTCAAAGTCGGAATTCAGCGCGAGACCTAAGTTAGCCGGCAAGGTCCAAGGAGTCGTCGTCCATACCGCGAAACCAACTGGCTTTTTAAACGAACCAAACTGCGAAGCTTGTTTCGTGAAATCCATCACGAAGTAAATCGAAGGCGATTTATGTTCGTGGTATTCGACTTCCGCTTCCGCCAAAGCGGTTTGCAGAGTCGGGCACCAGTACACAGGTTTTTCGCCACGATAGAGCGTACCTTTTCTCAAGGCGCGCGCGAGTTCGCGAACTTCTTCTGCTTCGTAGGCGGGGTCCATCGTCAAGTACGGCTCGGCCCAGTCGGCTAAAACTCCGAGGCGCTTAAACTGCTCACCTTGAGTTTTCACCCACTTCGAAGCTTCTTCGCGGCAAAGTGTTCGGATATCGCTATCCGATTTCTCTTTTCGCTTTGGTCCAAGCGCCTTAGTGACGTTGATTTCAATCGGAAGACCGTGGCAGTCCCATCCAGGAATAAAAGTCGCACTGTAGCCCGACATGTTTTTGAATTTGACCGTGAAGTCCTTCAAACACTTGTTCAGTACGTGACCGATGTGAATGTTGCCGTTGGCGTACGGTGGTCCGTCGGGCATGGTGAACACCGGGCGACCTTCGTTTTTTGCCATGATCTTTTGGTAGAGCTGCTTCTTATCCCAATCGGCGATGATCTGAGGTTCACGTTCGGGCAAATTGCCCTTCATTGGGAATTCGGTCGAAGGCAGCTGGATGGTGTCTTTCATAGATATGATCTAGCACGAAGGCTGGGGACGAACAACGCTCGGCCTAGTAGATCAGCGAGGATAGAGTGGTTAATTTCGTTCAACCGATCAGCGGTTTAAGCTGCTTGTAGCCAAGCGAGACGAGCATCTGCAAAGCCTCGAGATCTGACGAGAGATTGAGTTTCTCCCGAACCTCTTGCAGGGCTTCGAGTGTGCGCGCGTTGAGAGCGATGGGCGCCAATGGAGCCTGCGTCGCCGCCGGGGCTGGACCAGGAACTGGGTGGGCGGCCGTCGGAATGGGGCCCGGCTGAGAGCCATGCGGAGCTTGGTGCGGGATATGGTGTGAAACGTGTGGCGCCACCGGAGCCGCTCCAGGAGCGGGTTGTGGGCTTTCGAACTGACGCAGGGCCTCATTTATCTGACGAAGATCCGACAAGAAGTTCTGGCTGCTGACGGGCGCTTCGCTTTCCATTCGCGAACTCGAGGACTCCATCCTTAAGGTATCGAGCCTGACAGAGTCTGTGCGAACCGAATGTGTTTCCGCGTTTGGTCGACCACTTGAGCGGTAGTACAGGGTCATCAAACGATCCGGGTCCGAGGCCTGCTTGCGCACATGGTCTGGCTGATTGACTAGCCAGTTGAACGCAGCCTGTAGATCCACACGGCTGTACTGCGTAGCGTGGGGAGTTGAACCAGGTGGGAGACCGAAGGATGACATAGGGGGGCGACGGTAGCGGGCGTCCGCCTTTCGTTTCAAGGAAATTTCAGACTTTGATCAAGTTTTGTGCAGCATAATTTCGCTGTACTCTAAAGGGATGGACAAAACACATATGGGCCCAACGATGCAGCGAACAAAGTCGCTTAAATCTCAAGATTTCGCTTTTTGGTGCTTTGCGATGGCGCTCTTTGCGGTGCTCATCACGGGTTGTGCTCACGGCGGCGGGGGAAGTGGTTCTGTAAGTGTTTTTGGTAAAACATCGGGCGCGGTCTTGCCGCGCCATCCATCTAGTAGCGAATCTGGTAACGGAACTGGAAACGAAACCCGAAACGAAACAGCGGTGCAAGCAGCCGAACCAGACCTTGCGCGCGCGTTTGCGAAGTCTCGCGAATTGATTCGGCTCACTCAGGAAAAGCGCGAGGCACGGAAAAACGCCGAGAAGCCGGCAAAGATTCCTGTTGTTCGCGGAATCGTCGAAAGTGAAGCCGTCGACTTCATGCAGGCAAAGCCAAAGTCTTTAAGTGAATCGCTCGAAGCCCTATACGGAGAGCTTTCGGCGCAGCCACCTTCTTCAGATCCGACCAAACACGTTCGACTAATTCCGCCGACTGGGCGGCCCGGCTATTCGGACCTTCAATTTTTCGTCTCCCATGATTACCGTCTCGGAACACGTCGTGTGCGCTCGTCGAATCTTGTTCAGGTTTGGCGCGAATTCCTACGCTCAGCCGAAAAGGAGCTGATCCTCAACGTCTACGAATTTGACCTCGAGGACGTGGCGCACGATCTCATCTCGGCCGTCGGTCGCGGCGTCGAAGTAACGGTTGGAATCGATCAAGATGTGATCGTCGCCAAAGCAAATATTCAGGCGATTCATGACAAACTGGTTTCGGGTGGAGTGCGTGTCGTTGCTGTCGACTCGGTCGGGATCAATCATCAAAAGATGGCGGCGATCGACTGGACGAATCCGGAAAAAGCACGAGCACTTTTCTCTAGCGGAAATCTCACGCAGAGCTGCCTTGGTCCGGAAGGGGACTTAAAGGATCTTTCGCCTCGCCCTCGTGAATCGGTACCAAACGCGAACCATGTTTTAACGATGAAGAGCTGGCTTGCCGCCAATCTCATCTATCACGAGCTTTCTAAAACCTTCTCGCCGGAACTCGCCCTTCGAGGCTCGAGTTATCCAACCTCCGGATCTTATCAAATCACGGGGCCCGATACGGACCCTTACACGCTGGAAGCCTACCCAGAAGGAAGCTTTCTCATTTCGTTTACTCCGGGCGGAAGTTACCGCGGTGTGAATCGCAATCTCTTGGCGCACATCATCGAAAAGTCCGAAGGTCCCGTGCGTTTGGTGCAGTTCGCTTACTCGGCGCAAGCCGTATCCGACGCTCTCTTGGCGCGCGCAATTCGCGATTACCAAGCGACTGGAAAGTTTGATTTCTTAAGTGTCGGTGACACACCATTTGCGATGCAGGGTTGGAGTCAGTTTCTTAAAATGTCTGGGTTAAAACGTGAAAACGAGACACTGCACTTGGTGGGTCCGCGCGGAGGCAATATCCAGCGCAAGATTTCACGTTTCTTGGAAGACTCGGAAAACCCTTGGAAAAAGCAACTCACGCCGACTCAGCTTCGCCGTCTTCGTAGGCAGGTGCGGATTGCGCCGAAGATCTACGGGAACTCCGTCGTGAGCTGGAAGGGCAAGAAGTACGATGTTTCGGCCAAGATTCATCACAAGCTGATGTCGGTTGGCGACTTTGCCGTTGTGGGAACGTCCTTTAATTTTAGCGAGGGTGCCGAGACAAACAACGAGCAGGTTCTTGTCTTTAAAGATGCGAAAGTCGCCAAAATCGTCGACGGAATTGCACAAAGTCTCGCCAAAGAAAGCGGCGGATCCGTCTACGAAGAAGCGCTTCGGCGCAACGCTAGAAACGCCTCGGGTAAGCCAGGGGAGCTAGACTCCGAAAACGACAACGCCACCGATATCGGTGGCGCTGGTGACGCGGTCCCTTGAGACCTATGTCCTAACTTCGGTCGGCCCTTATTTCGGGTCGGCCCTCACTTCGGATCTGCATAGTCGCGAGCGACGATACCGTATTTTTCAATCTTTCGAAGAAGTGTCTTCTTCGGGATATTGGCGTGAAGGGCCGTTTGATTGATCCGGCCCTTGAATGTCTTAAGCGCCTTTACAATAAACTCGCGCTCGAAGGCTTCTTTGTGTTTGTTGAAGTCCAACGTGTCGCCGCCAATCGAAACAGTGAGTTCACCGTCTTCGCCAAGTTCGGCGTCGCTATCTCCAAGATCCAAAGAGTCATCCGAAACACTCTCGGCCTGGAGGTCGTCATCACCATCGTCGCCGCTTGCCGTGCTCAGAACGACAGTGCCAGATTGGGTAAGCGCCGCTTGTGCGAGAACCGCTTTTGCGGTGGCTTCACTGTTCATCAAGGCTTCTAGCCCCGTGCCGTTTAGCTGAACACCAACCGCCGAGAGAACGTTCTCCGGAATCGAGCTCAAAGTCAGCGTGTTGCTCGACTCCAAGATGAAGCAGTGCTCGATCACGTTTTCAAGTTCCCGGATGTTGCCTGGCCATGTGTAGCGTTTGAAAACTGCCAAAGCATCGGCTGCGATGTTTGTGATGCGCTTGCCGTGAGCCAGATTGAACTTCTTGATGAAGCCATTGACCAGATTTTCGAGATCGTTTTTGCGTTCCGCAAGTGCAGGCAAGTAGATCGGAACAACGTTGAGGCGGTAATAGAGATCTTCGCGGAACTTTCCGCTTTGGATCATCTCTTCAAGTGGGCGATTGGTCGCCGCGATCACGCGAACGTTGGACTCGATCTCACGATTCGATCCAACCGGTGTGAACACCTTCTCTTGAAGAACACGAAGCAGTTTTACCTGCATCGTGACCGGCATTTCACCAAGCTCGTCCAGGAAGAGTGTTCCGCCCTCGGCATATTGGAACTTTCCGATTTTGCGTTCATGCGCGCCCGTGAATGATCCCTTTTCGTGGCCAAAAAGCTCACTTTCAAAAAGGTTCTCTGGGATTGCCGAGCAGTTGATCGCAACGAACTTTCCGTCTTTGCGCGAGCTATTGTAGTGAACGGCTCGTGCGACGAGTTCTTTACCCGTTCCCGAGGCACCGCGAATGAGAACCGGTGTGTCGACCTTCGAGAGACGATTGATGATGTTAAAAACCTTCTGCATCTCGTTAGAAGATCCGATAATCTTGCGGCCGGCTTCGGTAAGAACGGGCGCACTTGCCGCGATGCTGGAGATCAGGCTCTGTGCCTTAAGTGCTCGCTCGGTCATCGCCAGCAGGTCTTCCGAGCTGATGGGCTTTGAGAGGTAGTTGTAAGCGCCTTCTTTGACGGCTGTGACAGCGTCGTCGATGTTCGCGTAAGCGGTCATGATGATGACTTGAATCGAAGGGTCATGTTCCTTGATCAGCTTCAGGGCTTCGAGACCCGAAAGATTGGGCATATCGACGTCGAGCATGACGAGATCAAAGCGCGAAGCTCGCACTTTTTCGACGGCCTCTAGGCCATCTTGTGCTTCGACGATTTCGTAGCGATTAGCCGCCGAGGGCGCTTGTTTGGTTGCAAGCGCTTCGCGAACCGAGAATCGGAGTCCCGCATCATCATCCACGACAAGAATACGAAGCATCAGCCCCTCACTAACTAAGTTGATACCAGTTGAAAAGACCACCAAATAGCTCGGGGTCTTGTACCATCATTCGGTCGGCAATTCGACCGTGAATGTAGACCCTTGCCCCAGGGTCGAGTCCACTGAGACCCGTCCTTTGTGCAATTCCACAAAATATTTAGCAAGATAGAGACCTAAGCCTGAGCCCTTAATGGATGAGCCCTTGGCGTTCCGACTGCGATAAAATTTCATAAAGATGTGAGGAAGTTCATCCTCGGGGATACCGGGACCCTGGTCGGCGACCTGTACGACGATATGCCCATCTCGCTCTTCAGAAGTCACCAGGATCGAAGAGCCCTCTGGGCTGTATTTGATCGCATTTTCAATGAGGTTTTGTAGCACCTGGCGGATGAGATCGACGTCCATGCGAATGCTAAACAAGGGCTCAAGTTCGGTTCGAACTTCGATGTTTTTAGAGCGTGCGAGGTACTCGAGCTTGGCGCTCACCTCGCGTACTAGGGCATTCACGTCTTTGGAGTGCATGTGAAGCTGGATCGCTTTGGACTCGATTCGGCCGAGGCTCAGGATGCCTGAGACGAACTCCAAAAGTTCGTCGCTCGAGCGCTTGAGTGTGTCGATGGCTTCTTTTTGCCTTGGTGAAAGAGGGTTGGAGTCGCCACGAACGACATCGGCCATGCCTTGAATGCGCGCGATAGGAGTCTTCAGGTCGTGTGACATCATCGACAGGAAGTTTGTTTTCAGCTCTTCAACTTGAGTAAGTAGCTTGTTCTTTTGGTAGTACTCCCAGCTGCGGCGATTTTCGATGATGAGGCGATAGGGGATGAAAAAGTAGTAGCAGATGAAGATCGCGATGAAGGGGTGAGCGACGCCGATCCAGTACCCTCCAAGCCAGAGTGTTAGAACCGATATCAAAAAGTACATTCCCAAAGTCGAACCCAGAAGCAGGAGTCCCGTCGTTGGCGTCGCCGTCAGGACAACGATAACCGTGAAGTAGGAGATGATTCCGGTGATGACGGAGTTGATCCAATCTGGCGCGCGCTTAGGGGCTGTATTTTGGATGAGGGTTTCCAGCGAGTTTGCCGCAAGTTCCACGATCGTCATGGCCACGATATCGCGTGAGAAGGGTGTGCGGACGTAGTCGCGTGAGGTGGTTTGAATATCGCGGCCGATGATCACGATCTTGTTTTTGAAGCGAGACGTGTCGATGGTGCCATTCAAAATCGAAAGAAAGCTCGTGGCTTGGTAAGTGCCGGTGGGCGCGAATTTCACGAAGGCCTGGTCGCTCTTCAGGTAGTCAAACACGCCGCGAAAATCATTCGAATTATATCCGGATTTGCCGTCGGCACTTTCGTGACCGGTAGTCTCGTGAGCGGCATTCGTGCTTATGGCCTTCGATTTAAGATCGTCGCGAAACCGAGCCGCGATGAGCGGGTACATTGTGGGTAGCCCCTGATAAGCCAGCATCATGCGGCGAGTGACGTCGTCGCGAGCGAAGATATTGCGATCAATCGGTACCGGTGCGCTGACAGCTGGGACTTTCTCAAACGGCGTCGGGAGCTTAAGCGCATCTTGTTCGCCCTCAAGCGGGACATCGTCAAGTGCGACCATGAAACGCGGAATCCCGATCGCCGTGCTTGCTAACATTCGGCTTTCGTCGTTGGAGCCGACGGTTTCAGACAGATTGATAAGCGATATGATTGTGTCGGCCCCGGCATGCGAGAGCTTTTCTAGGACCAGTCGGAAGTCATTGGCCGAAGGTGCCCGGCCCAGTTCCTTCATTGTCGCGAAATCCACGACAATGGTTTCGATATGGCCAGAGGGAGTAGGCGGAGGAGTTACGCGAACACGCAGGTCGTAAGTGAATGATTCGATGTAGTCGAATGGGAACTGCGCGAGAATCGCCGTGATTGCGGCCGCAAAGAGCGCTCGCGATAAATGAACGAGCGCTGGTTTCCACTTTTTGGCCATTTGAAAATCCAAACGGGGAAATTATCGATCGAGACCTTTTACCGGAATGCAGCCGCCGCCCGGTCTCTCCATCGATGGTTGATGAGGGTTAGCCGCCGTGACAGAAACACGGCCCGCCGTTGCCTCAGTGCTCGAAGCTCCCGCTTGCGAGTTCGAGCCTTCCACGACATGGAGACCATGGTCGTTAGAAGTTTCAGCAGAAGAGCCGACACCAGCTGTCGTGTTCGAATTGAGTTTTTTAATGAACTTCACTGGCGTCTCCGATGTTTCGTCGTGGGTTGTCATACCTTGATTCAGCATATCGTTCAATTCCTTTGGCGATGATGGTTCTGGTTCTCTCACAAAAGGCTTGGTCCACCTTGTGTTTATTTCCGTTTTTTACTTTGTTCACGTGCATGCAGCCGCCACCGCAAATGTGGCGAGCCCAGCACGAACCACAGCCATTCTTTTCAATGAGTGGCTGCGAGAAGCCCTTGAGCATGGGGTTCTCAAGGCTGAGATCAAGTTCTTTAGCGCTCCCGAACTCTTCGTCTTTTTGACCGACAAACCACTGGCACGCTGTCAGCTTGCCGTTGGTATCAAGCTGCATATGGTTCTTGCCAGCCAAGCAGTGGTTCTGGATGCGAGCCTTGTCGTCGAGTGCGCGAAAGAGGTGATCAAACGTGTGAAGCCTGCGAAGTTCGCGCTCGCCACCTTTGGCGACGGCGAGATCGGCGACTTCCGAGACCTGGCGGGCGAATTCGCGTGAAGCCTCGTCATCGTCCGTTTCCGCTGCGAAGTCGAATTTGATCGAATCAAATGGGTAGGCCGACAAAAACTCCCAAGCTTTTACGACATTCAAATTATGTTTGCCGAAGACCGCTCCGGCCGTCAGCGAGCCCAAGCGCTCGCGAACTTTTACGAGTTCGGCAAGGCCCTTAAGGATCATGGCACTTGAGCCGCGACCAGACTTCGTGACGCGTGCGCGGTCATTGTCTTCGGGGGCTCCGTCGATCGAGATCGTGACATTGGCGTTAAGGCTTGCCAGGAGTTCCGCGGCTTCTGCATTCACCAAAGTGCCGTTGGTGACGATATCAAAGTGCAGGCGAATGCCACGGCCAGCGGCCATGAGCTTGGCGTGACGAGCGAGCGACTTTACGATCTCGGGG
>CAUJGS010000062.1 GCA_963170185.1 Bdellovibrionota bacterium | reverse complement strand
GTCAGCGACCTGAAAATGTCCAAGGGCTGACGCCTCAACGCCGCAGCGCCGCCTTAGCTCCCTCGCCACCTGTTCAAGATGTTTCGGCTGACTGCTTGCAAAGACCAGTTCCTCAGCCCGCCGAAGCGTTTTCACCTGAGGCTCGAAAAACCACCGGTCTGCGCAGGAGTCGCGCGCAAGCTTGATGCATTCTATCGGACGCTCTAGGTGTGCGCCGCTCATCATCGCCCAGCCGTACTGCTGACTGCGGTATCCCATCATCGCCGGATACAAACACCAAAGAATCAACAAGGCCCCCCACGCATAGGTCCATTTTGCCGGCGGCAGTTCCGGGATCCACGCACGCAGTCGCGCACGTTCCTCTTGATTTTTCAGAACCGAGAACACCCAAAAAGCGATGGGCAGATAGAGCGCGATCGCTTTGCGCACACCTACGAAGTCCGGATGCGTGAAAGCGAACCATGCCATCAAGCTCATTCCGACAATACCGATCGTCGCCTTCCCTATTACAACCGGTCGCGAAGCGAAAAACAGGAACTGCAACCCATGAGCATACAACACAAAGAAACCGACCAACGACAACGCGTCGGCATCATTGGTAAAGCTTGAAACCATTGTATGAAAAGTCAAAGCAAGCGCAAATCCGACGATCCGAAGTCGCGGCACCGCAAGACAGATCGCCATCGTGTACTCAAGTGGGATGACGATAAAACTAAGAATCTTAGGAAGCCATGCCGCCAAGTCCGGAGCCCGTTCCACTAGGCCAATTGGCAAGCGAGCCGCGATGGTTTCCGGAATGTATTTTAATAACTTCGGGAAGTTGACTAGCTTGTGCGTAGCCGCCGCGAAATACAGCGATACGACCAGCATCAAAAGCGGCGTGTGTGATCGAACGCAAAAAGCCAAGCCCGTCGCCATCAAGGCAAAAGAGGGAAAGTAACTAAAGACGAGTCTCTTTTCTACAGTCAAAAGCTGAAGCGTTAGCGCCAAACCGCCAGTCGCCAGAAGTAAAAATGCGACCCGTCGTTCAGGCGCTCCGGACAAGATCATCCAAGCTCCAAAAACCAGCAAGGCCGTCACGATCCAGCTTAAAGAAAATGTGAGCCACGCCCCTAGGTCAGAAAAAATGCCGAAGCCGACCGCGGCCAAATGCGGCCCCGAATCCACCTCTGTCAGAAGTGAAAAATGCCATCCAAAAACCGCAAATCCCACGGCGCCCAAAAGCCCTGTCGTGGCCCACTTCCGAAGACAAATCGCTGAAACAGCAGGAAAAATCATGCGCCGTCCACTGGCGGGCGCCAAAGCGCGGCTAGACCGCGCAGGCGAAGATTTCGCCCCAACATCACAACCGGATAAAGATTGGCCCAAAACGGATTATTGACGACACCTGGCTGCCCGCTTTCACCTGGCAAACCGTATTCAACACGCCCCTCAAGAAAATCTTGATCGAACTTTTCGGAAACAGATCGCGCGGCTCTCGTGCGAAACAGTCGATCCCAGACCGAAAACATACCACCATAGTTGCGATCGTAAACATCTTGCGAACGACTGTGGTGCAAGTGGTGGTCGCGGGAATCCACGAATATCAAACGCAAAACAGTATGCAGCCGCCAAGTGCGACTATGAGTCATCGCCTGATAAAATCCGTTCACCAAGCCCACAAACGCCAAGAGGGGCAGCGGAACCCCCACCAGGGCCAAAGGCAAATAGAACCAATACGTCAGCGCTTTATTGAAAAATGAAAGCCGTGTCGCCATCGAGAGATTAACGAATCGTGGCTGGTGATGAACCGCATGAATAGCCCAGAGCAAACCGATCCTATGCATCGAACGATGGTGCACATAGTAGGTCAAATCGACCAAAATCAACGCCACAAGAAAGTCGATCGTGTTCCAACCAAAATCAAAAACTCGAAACTTGAAAAGCCAAAGATAAAAAACGACCAATGGCGGCAGGAATACATACTTACCCAAGTTATGAAGCAGAATCGCGACCACGTTCGACGCGAATTCGCGCAAACTCTCCGCCCGCAAACGCATCGCCGAGTACACTTGCGACTCCAACAAGAACAACACAAGCAAGAGCGCATACATGATGAGCTCAAGTTCGTTGGTCTGGACAAGGCGTCTGATTGCGTCCCACATGGTTTCATTTTAGAGCATTCATGACGCAATTGCGATAGTCCAGTGCCGTCGCTTTTGCCACTTGCACCGCACTCACCCAGGGCCAATAATTTTATAGATGATCGGGAAGTATCTTTCGGTAGCAGTGGGAGCCGTGTGCATCACCTCGCTTTTCTGGCGTGGCTCCTTACGTGATTCGACAAACAACGGCTTCCAGGCGTCTCCACCCGCTCATGAACTCGAAGACTCGAAGATCCAGTTTCGTGAGGTCGCACAAAGTGCCGGGCTCGACTTTCATAACAAGCTCTGGTTTCCCAATGAGAAAATCTCCCCTTCGACACTCGCGCTACTTGCGATTTTTCCGTCCACTTCCATTTACGACGTGGATGGTGATGGCAAACCGGACATCCTATTCACCGATGCGCACCCGGACGGCGGTTTGAAACTCTATCTCAATCGCAGTGAACCGGGAAACCCGCGGTTCGAGGAGGCCTCGCAGGCATATGGTCTGGGGCCGGACAAGCTTCAACCGGGCATCTCGCGAGCCCTCTTCGGTGATTTCAATCATGACGGAAAAATCGATCTTGTGATCGCGCGCTTTGGCTGTCACGAGGTGCTTCTCGGACAAGGCCCTGGGCGCCCCTTTCAGCCTCTCAAAAATGCACTGCAAGGGTATTGCTCAAACGTCGTTGGTCTCAACCTTGCGGACTTTGATCGCGACGGAAATGTCGACATCTTCTTTTCCGCATACTGGAAAGAAGATGATCTCGCCAAAACTCTTCCTCGAGCCCCACGTCTGCGCTCGTCTCGCGCCGAACAGCCAGGAGGAAGACGAGTCATTATGCGTGGCTTGGGAGACGGACGCTTCGAAATGACCGACTGGCTCGATTTCCTACCGAGAAGTTATTCAAACAACGGTGGCATCGCCGACATCAACGGCGATGGATGGCTCGATCTTTATATCGCCAATGACTACCAATACGACTTTCTCGTGTTTCATAGAGGCGCCGATCAGGGTTTCCGCGAAGTCACAAAAGAATGGGCTCCGCAAGAGTATCATGGCCTCAATGGAATGAACGCCGACTTTGGCGATTTCAACCGAGATGGACGTCTCGATCTCTACGTCAGCAATATCTCCGCGCCACCGTTTGTCGCCTACAACAATATCTTGTGGACCCATATGGGAGATCGCTACGTCGATCGCTCTCGAGAACTTGGCGCCGCCCACTGCGGCTGGTCTTGGTCCGGCAAATGGGCCGACTTCGATAACGATGGCCAACTGGATCTCGCCGTGGCCAATGGTCGCGCGCGTGGTCCCAACAGCACCGCGGAAAATGCTCGTTCCCTTTGGCATGCTCGAGCGATCGCCTTGGATGTACCGTACTTCCTGCGAAAACTTGACCCGCGGCTCGACTATCCAAGCACGAACGGTCGTCATCGTTCGGGGTTTGCTCGTAGCTGTGTCTTTCGCCAAAACTCCGGTAAGTTCTGGGATGTCGCGCCTTTCGCCGGCGTGACGGACCTCGAAGAGGGTTACGGCCTGGCGCTTATCGATCTCGACTCCGACGGCCGCATGGATTTCGTCGTCTCCAATCTCGGTGGACCGGCCGTCCTTTACCACAACGAAACTCAGCGCGAAAACCAAAGATGGATCGGCTTTGATCTAGGACCAGATGCCGAGTCGATCAACTATGGAGCCGAATTTGAACTTGAACTCTCCACAGGCGAGAAGCGCATCGCGCTGCATTTTCCCAGCAACGGCTTTAATAGCCAAAGCGACCACCGCATCCACTTCGGGCTAAGTCCCGAGGACGGCGAACCTGTCTCACTCGTCGTCAAATGGCCCACCCGTGGAACCGCCGCTTCAGGCGAAAGAGTCAAACACACAAACCTCAAGCCTCTTGCCTACAATGAGATTCGCCGCGCATCAGGGGAACGACTGCCATGATCCGCGCAATCCGAAATATAAAAGATCCGCGCTGGATTCTTGTTTTTAATCATTCTCTTCTCGTGGCTTTTGGCATTTGGACCTCGTGCGTACAGCGTCGCTGGGAACAAATTCTTTTTGCCTTCCTCGTTGGCTACACCTGTGATGTCGTCATCGGAAAATTTCGCGGGCAAGATTGGCGAAAAATATTCGAGCAGTTTATCTCAACCACCGTCATCGTGCTGGGTCTGCTCGTCTTTCTGTTGTCGCGTCATTGGTGGTTCTACGGTGTCGCAACGCTGGTTGCGATTCTGGCGAAAACCTTTATCATTCGGCCCAACGGCCAACACGCCTACAACCCGACCGGCTTTGCCATCATCAGCATGGTCGCGATGTTTCCGCATCACGTGTTCGTGCGCGGCGATCAGTACAACGGTTTTTTGTTCCCATATCTCTTCGTGCTCTTCAACGGAACGATCGCCACCATCCGAGTCGATCGCTGGCGACAGACTCTGACATACATCGCGAGTTCTTTTTTTACGACCTTGGTCATCACGTCTTTCTCTAGGAATCATGAGTTTCTTAGGTTGTTTGGGCCCGACTTCGGCGTCGAAGGCCTGCTCTTTATGTTGCTGATGTTTACCGACCCAAAAACATCACCGAGCTCTCACAAGATGCAGATTCTTGCGGGATTCGTCATCGGCATCCTCAACGTCAGCTTTCGCTCGCTTGAGTTCGCCTATTCGCAGTTCTTGGCCATCTTCGTGGTTTCATCCTTCCTCGCTCCTTGGTACGACTCTCTCGATAAGTGGAAACCAGTGTTTCCTTCCAAAGTTTCGAATTTGGTAACTCGCACCATCGCCATCTTCCTTTTAAGTCTCCTACCACTAGCATGGTTGCTTCGCCTCGAAGCGTGGCCGCTTACCGACTACCGCATGTTCTCCGAACGAAAAAAAGCCGAAGAGGCCACCGCTCTGCACGTCTACGTCGACGATCATCGCATTCTCTTGCCCGCAAAATATCACGGCTATCACTTTCTGCTCGAATACATGCTTCGTTCCGAAAAGACGAGATCCGCCAGGCGCCTTCTTTTGCATCTCTACAAGCGCCATCTTTCGCAAGGCGGAACCGCCGGCAACGCGCTTGTCGTGAAGCGCGTTGCCCCGGGAAAATCTCCCGACACGGTCTTCACAACCGAGACCCCCAATGCGCGTTAATTGGAACACCCTCAAAGCGGTTCGGTTTTATCTTATCGTGCTTCTGCTCACCATCTCCTGGCGCGATGTTTCGAGCCCGCTCTTCGACACCATTCCGTCGATGACTATTCTTGGTTTCGAGTTTCGCTCAAATGCCCAGCTCTACTCGCTGCAAATCCTCGCTATGCTTAGCCTCGCATGGGCGGCCTACCGTCCCACCTTTGCCTCGCTGGGTTTTGCCATGCTGGGTTTTGGTACCTTCACGGCCGCCTCTTACTCCATGGTCTACATCAATGGATTTCATTATCTTCCTCATAGCGAAAACATTCATTTTTTCCTACTCGGACTTTTAGCCCTGCGATGTCTGAACCAGGCGGATCACGTCTGGCTCACCAAAGCTATGATTCTGGTTATCGGTTGGTCCTACTTCGCCGCTTTCTTGACGAAGATTCGCAATGTCGGTTTCGATTGGGCTTGGAACGAAACACTGCCGTTTTATTTCAAAACTTTTTCCCTCGTGTCCGACAACAGCACCCTTGCATGGCTCGCCACGCAAAAAACCATCCTCTTGACGATCGGTCTTGCAACCCTAGGCTTTGAAAGCCTGGCTCTGCCGGGACTTTTGTGGAAACGAACACGTCACCTGACCATTGCGCTCGCGCTCGCTTTTCATACGGCTGTTTACCTATTGTTCGGCATTCAATTTCTTTTTTCCTACGTAGCGGCTTACGCTCTCATCTGGAGCGAAGATGCATAAGTTTAAAAATGAAATCATCGCGGCTATTATTTTTCTTCCGTCGCTTATCTCCCTTGCCATAGGCGAGGAGTATTGGCCCTTTACCAGCTTTCCTATGTATTCAAAGCCCTACCAACGCTTCGAATGGCCCAGCGTGCTTGTGCGAGACGGTTCCGAATCCGAATGGCAGCCCATGATCGAAGAAGATTGCTACGGTCGACTCGGATACGTGCGATTTCACTTCTCCGCTCTTCGATTCGGCTCCGGACACGCAGACACCAGCCGCCCCCAGGCCCTGCTTGATCTGACCCAGTCTCTGGCTCAAGAAATCCGACATGTCTGTCCTGATCGCGGCTGGCGAACCATGAAAGTCATATTACTTCGACACGATGTCCGCGATCACTCCAAGGCGTCTCCCGTGTTCGTGCGCGATCTCACCTCGGAGGTGTCGATTGCGCCTTAACACATCTCTCGACACCTCAGCCATCGGCCTGCTTCGACTCACCCGTATGTCGGTTTACACGGCGTTGCTGTTTTCTTTTTTCTTCTTCTTTCAAGGCGACTTCGCGAGCTGGCTTCAGCTTATGCCGCTCTCCGCCTGGAGTCCCGTGGGTGTTACCAGCTTTATGCACCCACTCGTTTTACTTCTCAAGGCGCCAGCGACCGCCTGGATCGGTCATCTGATCTCGTTTTTATTTCTCGCCAGCACTCTTGCTTGTGTCGTCGGCTGGCAGTGGCGCATCTCGAGCCTCACGACTCTCATCTTGTCTCTGGTGACCTTCGGCCTAAAAAACTCCTTTGGCCATGCGTTTCGTTCGGAGTCCATCCTCATCTTGGCGCAATTCATACTGGTTCTAGCTCCGTTCGCGTCGGGAAAATCCGTGGCTTCCTCTTTCTTGCCAGATTCAAAATGGACGTTGCAGCTGCTTCGGTTTTTGTGGATATCGATGTTTTTCCTGGGGGCACTTAATAAACTGCGCTTCAGCGGCTGGGCGTGGGCCAGCGAGAACTTCCTTCAAGACTACCTCTTAGCCAACCAAATCACGCGCGCTGGCACCCTGGCCGACCGACCGCTGGCGACGTTCGCTCAAACTCTTATCAGCGCACCTGTGGTCACTTTGGGTCTCAGTTACTTCGTGTTACTTTTCGAGCTACTTTATCCACTCATTCTTTTCAAACGACTGAAAGTTCCGATTCTCGTGGGAACTGTTTTTTTTCAGCTTGCGACCTTCACTTTGCTTGGGGTGAACTTTCTCTTCTATCTTCCGCTACTGCCCATCTGGCTGACCGAAAAAGAGGCGCAATGAACATCGAACTGCGAAGACTCCTGGTCACCGAAGCGACGAAGGCCGCGATCACCGAACTTCGCAAACTCGCCTATTCACCAAAATTCGGCGATCGACTTCGTGACGAAGCTCTCATGTGGAACCGACATGACGACGAGAGCTTTCACTTCGGCGCCTACAGCGAGCAAAGATTGATTTCCACCATTCGGCTGACTCGAGTAGAGAGCGCCGAACTCTTTGAGACGATCATGCAGCTCTCAGCAGACGCCCCTTTTTCAACTCTTCCCTGCTGGGTCCTAAGCCGAGCCGCGACGGCACCCGACTACGTAGGGCGCTCGATCAATATGCAACTCCGCTCGGAAGCGTATCGCTTTATTCTCGCGCGAAACAAGACCTCTGCCGAGGTCCCACCGCGTGAAAAATACGTTTACGGCACAGCCCTCAAGGACTCCCGGAGATTCGTGTTCTTGCAGTCGCTCGGCTATGAGTTCCAGCCTGGTGAACAGAAATGGGATGGCTACATCACTGCCACGCCCACGGAAATTTCGACATTTCGAATTGCTATAGAGAAACTCGAATCCGCGCTTTTGATGATCGACCCAAGACGTTAGTTCCAAGTTGCTTTTGACCTGAGCCTGGAATTTTCGTCTACTTGATATGGATCGCGCTTAAGTCTGGAGATTCGTATTGGACCAAGGTCATAGCCAAGAGTTTATTCAGCATCTCATCAACGGCATCAGTCTCGGAAGCATCTACGCTCTCATCGCTCTGGGCTACACGATGGTTTACGGAATCCTGCAGCTGATCAACTTTGCTCACAGCGAAGTCTACATGGTCGGAGCTTTTGCGGCGTTCTATGTCGGAAAAGCTCTCGGGCTTGCGGATCATCCCGGAGTTCTCGCCCTTTTGGTTTTAATTTTTTCGGCGGTCGTCGTCTGTTCGCTTCTCGGTATCACTATCGAACGACTCGCCTATCGCCCGCTCCGCAAGGCACCAAAGCTCAACATTCTCATCACGGCAATTGGCGTAAGCTTACTCTTGCAATACTCCGGACAGATCATCTTTGGCGCCGATCCCAAACTCTTCCCAGAGGTCATTAAAGACTCGCCCTTGTTTTCTATCGGTACGGTTGAAGTTCGGTCACTCGATCTGACAATTCTCATCGTCTCGACTCTTGTCATGGCAGGCCTGCACTTTCTTGTTCACTACACCAAAATCGGAACCGCCATGCGCGCCGTCAGCTCCAATGCCAATGTCGCAAACCTTATGGGCATCAATGTTGATCGCATCATCACTTACACGTTCGTGATCGGTTCATCCCTTGCCGGCGTCGCATCGGTTTTGGTGGGCCTGAAGTATCCAAAGATCGACCCTTTGATGGGAATGCTGTTCGGGATCAAAGCGTTCGTTGCCGCAGTTCTCGGCGGAATCGGTAGTCTTCCCGGCGCCATGCTCGGCGGCGTTATTCTTGGTCTCTGCGAGGAAATGGTCGTCGGCTATCTTTCGAGCACATATCGTGACGCCCTGGCCTTCGGCATTCTCATTCTTATCTTGCTACTGAGACCCGCAGGGCTTCTAGGCACTGTTACACGGGAGAAAGTCTAATGGAAATGCGAGACGAAGCCGCCCGTTCTCAAGCCCTAAAATCTATTCCGGGCCCTCTGATCGGCATCGTGATTCTCATCGCCATCGCTTATCTGCTCGACGCGACTGCCAACCCGTACACGCAATTTGTTCTGACCATGATCCTGGCTAACGCTGTCTTGGCCACTTCGCTTAATCTCGTCAACGGTTTCACCGGTCAGTTTTCTCTCGGACATGCCGGATTCATGGCCGTCGGCGCTTACACATCGGCATGGCTCGCGACGCGCCCCGAGCTCGCGTTTCTACCGGATTACTTAAAGTTTTTGTCGCTGCCGATTGCAGCCGGTCTGCTTGCGGCGATCGCCGGTTATATCGTCGGCCTTCCGTCTCTTCGCCTGAAGGGCGATTATCTCGCAATCGTGACTCTCGGCTTCGGCGAAATCATCCGAGTTATTCTTCTGAACTCGGAGGCGGTCGGCGGAGCGCGTGGTCTGTACGGCATTCCTGCGGCGGCGGCGATTCCATCGCTTGGCATGTCGGAGTTCATTTCTCAGTTCTCAATTTCATCTATCTGGCTTGTTATCACCTTCGTGACGCTTTGGAGAATCGTCCATAGCGCCAAAGGACGCGCGTTTCTCAGTGTTCGCGAAGATGAAATCGCGGCCGAAGCCATGGGCATCAATATCACACAGACCAAAGTGCGCGCGTTTGTCATCTCGGCCTTCTTTGCAGGTGTCGGCGGTGCGCTGTTCGCCCACACGGTGAAGTACTTAAACCCGGCGACGTTCACCTTCACCAAATCTGTCGACATCATTATCATGATCGTTCTCGGCGGAATGGGAAGCTTCACCGGGTCTGTGATCGCGGCCGCCATCATCACCGTCCTTCCGGAAATGGTCTTGCGGGAGCTGCAACAACTGACAGGTGTTGATCTTCGCATGGTGATCTACTCACTCATGCTGATTCTTTTTATGATCCTTAAGCCGACCGGCATCTTGGGAACCCTCGAGGCCACAGATATCCTGCGCAAGCTTCGAGAGCGCTTTAAGCCGGCTGCCGCCCAGGAGTCCAAATGAGCGAAATCCTCCTGAAGGCGACAAACATGACGATGCAGTTCGGTGGCCTTCGCGCCGTCGACGGATTTAATCTCACATTAAAATCCGGCGAGCTCGTGGGCCTGATCGGACCAAATGGCGCCGGCAAAACAACCTGCTTCAACTGTCTCACCAGTGTCTATAAACCGACCGAAGGCCAAGTCGAGATTCGCGGTATCGATACGAAGTCGATGAAGCCGTGGCAGATTTCGAAGCTGGGAATGACAAGAACATTTCAGAACATTCGCCTCTTCAAGGACTTAAGTGTCCTTGATAATGTCGCGATCGCCGGACTTCAGCACACGCGACACAGCTTGTTCGACTCCGTGTTGCGCTCGCCCCGACACTACATCGAGGAGTCTCGACTTCGTGAACGAGCTTTTGAATTGCTTTCGATCTTCAATCTTCAAGGAAAGGCGGACCACGAAGCCGGAAGCCTTCCTTACGGCGAGCAACGTCGCCTTGAAATCGTCCGAGCGCTGGCGACAGAGCCTCGCCTGATTCTGCTCGATGAGCCAGCCGCTGGGATGAACAACAAAGAAACCGAAGACCTGATGAATACCATCGCAAAAATTCGCAAAGACTTCCGTCTAACGGTTCTCCTCATCGAGCACGATATGAAACTCGTCATGGGCATCTGCGAACGAATTCTTGTGCTTGATCACGGCGTTCTGATCGCCGAAGGGTCTCCGGCGGAAATCAAATCGAACCCGAAGGTTATCACTGCCTATCTTGGAAGTGAGGAAACGGTATGAGCAAGATCCTCACAGTTGACGACCTCCAGGTAAAATACGGTGGAATCTTGGCTCTCAAAGGCATCAGCTTTGAAGTCAACAAAGGGGAAATCGTATCTTTGATCGGAGCCAACGGCGCCGGCAAAACGACGACACTGCGAGCGATCTCCGGCCTTGTACCGTTCACCGGCCGCATCCAGTTGCTCCAAGGTGAAACCGAATGGCTCGATCTCTCCACCGTGGCTAAACACGATATCGTTCGCAAAGGTCTCGCTCATTCGCCGGAAGGTCGCGGAATTTTTCCCAATCTCACCGTCTACGAAAACCTCTTTCTTGGCGCCTTCGCGCGAAACGACAAGCCGGAAATCGCCAAAGATCTTGAACATTGTTTTGAGCTCTTCCCTCGCCTGAAAGAGCGCATCAAACAAAAGGCGGGCACATTAAGCGGCGGCGAACAACAGATGGTCGCGATCTCGCGCGCGCTCATGGCGAAACCCAAAGTTTTGCTCTTAGATGAACCAAGCCTTGGCTTGGCGCCTTTGATCGTCGCTCAGATTTTTGAAATCATTAAGAAGGTCAACTCAGAGGGCATGACGGTGCTTCTTGTTGAACAGAACGCACGAATGGCTCTTAAGATTTCACATCGCGCGTACTGCGTGGAGACCGGCAAGATCACCCTTTCCGGCAAAGGTATCGATCTCTTAAAGGACTCGAGAATCGTCGATTCTTATCTCGGCGGTCATTAGGAGGGCGCGGAGTCTATCGTGAGGAAGTCCTCTTCCGAAGACTTCCGTTCACGACGCGCTGACTAGGCGCGCGACCCCGCGTTAGCTTATCAAGCGACTGTTAGACTTAGCGCTTCAACTGGATAACTTCGTTGAGAAGCTCATCCGTCGTTGTGATCGTCTTAGCATTCGCCTGGAAGCCACGTTGGTTTTGGATAAGATTCACGAACTCTGTCGCAAGATCGACAGTCGAACGCTCAAGCGATTTCGCAAAGAGCTGACCGCGACCGGCGTGACGTGCTTTGCCGACAGCACCCGCGCCGGAGTCTCGCGACTCTTTAAGACGGTTGTTACCGACTTTGAACAACGCTTCTGGGTTCTCGAATTTCGCCAGCGAAATCTGACCAAGATCTTGTGCTTGTCCGTTCGTGTAGAGTGCCGTCAGGACACCTTCATCGTTGAACGACATGTTCGTAATTGTTCCCGCCGCCGCACCGTCTTGGCGCCATGAGATCAAATCCGACTCTTTACCGTACTGCTTCGAGCCGTTGAGGCCCTTGCCCTTGTCCGTCGTGATCGAATCACCGAAGTCGATCTTGATCTGTTGGTTCTGCAGAGCGCCGCCCGTGAAGTTAAATGCCTGCTTGGAAACAGTCTCGGTATCCAGCTTTCCATCGACCGTGAATGTCAGCTTGGCCGCCATGACTTCCGACATCTTGCCTTCTTTGCCACCGACGACCTCTTTGCCGTCGACCATACCGCGAACATCCCAATTGCGATCCGACGACTTGTTGAAAAACAGAGTCATCAAATGCTTGTTACCTTGCGAGTCGAAAACCTCAACACCCGTTGAGTAGTGCGAAGTTCCGTACGGATCTTCCGGATTAAATACTTTCCCCGCTTCCACCCGTGAATCGAGGTTCAAATCCAGCACGATCTCAGTTGTGCCCTTTGCCGGAATCAACGCGCGAGGGAACTTGATATCGCCAACTTTATTGACGATCTGACCTTTTTCATTCGCTTCAAAACCTTGAACGCGCTGACCGTCGTTCGATACGAGGTAACCTTCACGGTCGAAGTGGAAAGACCCGTCACGAGTGTACGACTCGCCATCAGTTCCACGAAGAACGAAATAGCCATCACCGGAAATCGCGAGATCCGTCGACTTATCTGTCGCATCGACGTTACCTTGCGTAAGAATTGGGTTCACGGCGCCGATCTTCACACCGCGACCGATCTGGTTACCACCCAAGATACCTTTTAAGTTTTTCGAAATGATATCTTGAAACTCAGCTCGGCTCGCTTTGAAACCAGTTGTGTTAGCGTTAGCGATGTTATCGCCGATGACACCAAGGGCCTCGCCCTGCGCGGTCAAACCAGACACACCTGTATAAAGAGATGAAAGAACACCCATGAACCCCTCCTAGGTTACATACACCGCCATCCTTGGCAGTGTGGTTATTAACTGCGACGTCAATCAGTCGGTCGCAGGGAGGGCTTCCCTTGTGCCTTCAGCGTCAGTCAAACGCCTCATCATGCCCAAGAGACCAGCCCGTACTCACTCACTCAAACTCACGCCACCTTGCCATCCTGGCAAAAGCGACGTGCTTTAAACAACCACCGTCGAATCGATGTTGGTAAACACATTCTCGCGCATCGCTGCGCGATCCATTACCGTCACGACCGTGTTGTTCTTCACACTCACAATAAGAGCATTGTCACCCGCCAGAACCAAAGTGTCTCGCGACCCTTTCGATGCGGCTCTTGAAACAGCACTCTCAATGTTCTTCATCATATCCGGAGCAAAAGAAATCCCTCGGGACTTCATTCGATCCACCGCGTGCGCAGAAAACTTAAGCGCTTCCTTTGCACCCGTCTCAGCACCTTGCGCCACAGCCTGAGCTGGAGCACCGGGAGCCGAGTTTAAAGCTTCGCGAAGAGTATTCCGGAAATCGACTCCGGTATTTTCCTTGCCGCGCGAGCCGACCGCGCCGTCGCGACCGGTGACGTTTCCAACGCCACCCGCGATCGACTTCGGATCAAATTTGCTCACTACGGAAAGATCGCTCACTTCGCTTCCTTCTGCACTTTCGCTAAGAGATCACCTGCCATTGGAATCGAATCGAGGTTGCCCATCACATCGTCTTCCTGAGCTGGCGGAATAAACTCCTTCGCCGCAGGCTTCGTCGCCTGATTATTCAATTGTCCAACGTTCAATGGCGTCGCGAAAGTCTGGTTTTCAATTCCTGGATCTTCGATCTTTTTCACATCAGACAAACGAATCGACTGTCCGTTAACGATAACCATCGGTCCCTGGTTGGTGAAGTCCACTCCGGAGATACGCCCTTCAAACGAACTCTGCGCGTACACCTTGCCACCGCTAGATGCGTTCGCTTCGATTGAGAACTTGTACTCGCCCGGCCGAGCCGGAAGACCGTCATCCATCAAGCCGTTCCATTTAATGGAGTTTGGACCTTTCGCCATTGCACCGAGGTCCAATGTGCGCACGGTCTTTCCTGTGACATCTTTGATCATGATCTTCGCCTTAGCAGCGTCCGCGGCCAGAGTGAAGTTAAAACCGTGCTCGGTGTCTCCCGCAGCACGCGCGATTTTCGAAGCATCACCGCTGACACGTTTACCGATGAACGCCAACGCACCAAAGTTCCCCTGGCCATTTTGCGCCTTCGCCAAATTTTCGATGCCCGAACCGATATTGTTTAGCTGTTCCAACGAAGAGAACTGCGCCAACTGAGCCGCCATCTCATGACTCTGCATCGGGTTCGTCGGATCTTGGTTTTTCATCTGCGTAAGCATGAGTTTAAAAAACGCGTCTTTATCAAGCTCGTTGTTTCCAGTAGTACGAACACGGCGCGCCGGATCCACCCAGTTGGGGTCCGCGATCTTGTTTAAGACATCGCCGATCGCCTGATTGCCGTAGGCTTTTTGGAAATCCCCCGCAGCGGCGGTGCTCACCGCCGGCGCGTCTTTGTTCGCGCCCTGTCTCATAGCGGCTTGATCGGATTTTCCTTCCGACCACACTTGAGTTCCTCGTTTTACGCCCATTACCGACATATTCTCATTCCACCTATGCTACGAGATCTAATCGACGACTCGACGACGATTTGCCATTGGCCCCAGAAGCCGTCACACCTTCCATCTCGGGAGGCGCTGGTCTACGTGGCGCACCGTACGAACGAAGCCCGCTGCCATCGGAGAAACCTTGGCGGAACGCTTCGCGGTCTTGACGGAACTGCCCCATGAAATCTTGAGCAAACTGTCTAGCCTGTTCTCGAGAAGCGTCTTGTTGAGACTGCTCGAAGCGCTGCTTCGCCATCTCGGTTCCGACTTCGATTTTCAACGCGTCGACATGAAGCTTATTCGCGGCTAGCGATGTCTTAAGATCATCCAACCCGGTTTCAAGAAGCTTTTTTGCCGAGTCCGACTCGGTCAACATCTGAACTGCGACCTGTCCATCCTTCACTTGAACTTTCAAGTGAACTTCACCCACGCCTTCGGGCTTCAATTGCATTTTCATTTCGCCGCCACCCTTTTGAAGCAGAAGCTGGGCGTTGCGAATGACGTCTTGTGCGTTCTCTTTAACCAAACCTTCCGCCTGCGGCATCATCGCCGTCGAGGCCGTTGCCACACCAAGAACCGATGTCTTTCCTTGATCCGGAAGCATGAACCCCGGCGCCTGTGGCGTAGCGGAGCTAGCTTCTTTCAAAGCCGATTCCAAACTGTCGGATTTCTTTTGCGCGATACTCATCGGCTTCGCTGTCGCCGCTACTTGTGCGACTCCAAGCTCCGACGTGGTGCCGTTTTCGACAGAAACCGAACTCAAAGCGGCCTTCAACGCGGCGCTGATATCGCGAGTCGAGTTGTCTTTGAGCTCCGGCAATTGATCGACCGCCTGTTCGGCAGCCTCATCGTAAGCCATACTCTGTGAAGAAGCCGATGTGATGTCTTCCGTCGTCGATGCTTGATTGCGAATCGCAAATGAGTCATTCAGGTCCGTGATCGACTTTTGAAGCTTCTCAAAAGCGACTTCCTTTTCACTCATGACCTTCAACGTGACACCGGCGCCAACGCCCGCAAGCGTCTCGTTCAATGCGCTTTCACCGGTGGTATTCAACATCTCGCGATAAATACGTTCGGCCTTTGGCATTTGGTCGGCTTTTAAGCCCAACGACTTCAAGACGTCACCCATCGAAACTTCTGGAGAGGCTTCAAGCTTCTCCGGAGTCAATTGAGAGAACGCTTTGATAATCCGCTCTGGCTCGATCCCAAACTCCGACTTCATCTGCTTGAGGAAGTCTTGCATGGAACCGTTGCGAGCCTCTTGTTCGATATTTTGAACGACGCCAAGCTCAGCCGTGAGATCCCGAATAACCTGATTCAACGCCGCCTGCGTCGAGGCATCCGAAACTTCAGTCGACGCGACAACCGGCGCTTGAACGCCTCCACGAGAAACCTTCTGGCTCTCGGCATTCGATTCGTATTTCTGCTTTGAAACCTGAGCGACCGGCGGCGTTGCTCCGCTGGCAGAGCCCGCGATCAACTCGCGCTGCTCATCTCGTTCGGCCACTTTCACATTCGAAGATTTGGGCTGCGACGATTCCGCGGATGCCAACGAAAATTCAGCCGCAGCAGAATCACTTCCGCTGGGCTTCTTCGTCGTCATGTTTGGTCGGTTGAATCCTTCAACCGGGCCAATTCCACCTATCGTCACTTGCGCCCTCCATGGCCAAGTTTCGCGTTCTTAGTTCGGCGATCCCGCTTCCGGTTTGTTATCCGATTTCGGGTCCACCGACGCCGGCTGCCGGTAACCCGTCAGCATCTCAGATAACTTTCTCGCCTTTGCCGCCGCCATCGTGTTTAAGATCTCGGCTGCATTCTTTTTCTTCATCTTATCCAGAATCGACACAGCCAGATCCTCGTTCAAAGTCTCGATGATCTTCGAAGCCTGTGTCGGCTTCATGTTCGAGTAGACATCCACCAGCTTGGCAACCTTCTCTTGGTCTTGTTCAACTCGACCCTTCAAAGTTTCGGAGATTTGCTTACGCATCTCCTCAAGCTGCTTGATCTTCTCCTCGATCCCTTCTCTCTGCTTCTGCAATTCCTCTTCCAACTTCACGATCTCGGCTTCGCGCCGGTCGAGCTCCGCCTTGCGATCATTTAACTTCTTGAAAAAGCTCAGCTCTTCGGGAGTCCACTTCGAAACGTCGAGGTTTGCATCCGACTTTTCAGTCGTCTTTCCCGACCCGGCAACTCCTGCCGCATTGGATTTTTCTGCCGCTTCACCCGAGGTAGACTTTGCCGCAGCGCCGGCTGTCGAGGCGGCGGGCTTCTGTGTCTGCGCCGTCGCAAGTGCGATCGGGCTCACTCGAATTTGCGGAAAGCCGAGCTGGTTCCAAGCTCGTACAAACTCATCCATCGAATCGGGATTCAAATAGCCGACGACTCCAGCACTCAACGAACATATCAGCATCAATGAGGCGAAAACCGGCGCTTGTTTGGCGCTACGGCGCGAGCGAAGCTTCTTCTCTTGTTCTTTTTCAGCGCGTCGTGACTTCATGCGAGCCGCGAGGTGTTCGCGCACGACATCTTCCGGAGACTTGGTTTTGCCCGCGTCGCCAGAGCGCACAGCCGTTTTTTTCGCTTGTTGAAAGAACTTGTCGTAACCGTTCATCTTCATACCTCTAGAATGCTTGCCTGGAGCGGAAAACCTCAAGGCCAGCTCGACAATCAAGGACCTTCGGCGCGGTCTCGGCCGACACCACGAAGAATATTGAGGTCATCGACCTCGGCCGCCTCTTTACGCTCGATGCCTTCACGGAACTCTTGCAGTTTTTTCTCCCGGAGTTTTTCCAAGGCCTGACGATCTTTCGCAGCTTGAATGAGCTGGTCCTGCTCGATTTCTTCGGCTTGCTTGCACTCACGAACGACCAGGCGCTGCTGTTCGATCCGAATGTTCTGTCCGCGAATAAAAAGGTCGGTGTCTTGCAACGACAAGATCAACTCATGCCCGCCACCACTCGATTGCGTGCCCGACAGCATCTGGTGCGCTCGGTTGCGAGAAGCGTCTATCGCTTTGTACATAGCTTCGAGCTTGTCTTTCGCCTCTTGTGTACGGGCGACCGCCTCAAAGTACTTTCTTTTGGCTTCGTCCTCGAGGCGTTTCCGATGCTCGAGAACCTTCTGTAGACGAAATCGGAATTTCATTTATCAACGTCCCCGACCAAGAATCTGCACCATGCGTCTTGCGCAGTCCTCGATCGAAGTTGCATCTTCGACATCTTGTCTCAAGAAGGTTTCGATCTCCGGATAGAGTCGAATCGCATCGTCGATCTTGGGATTCGAACCGGGCTTGTAGGCGCCGATGTTAATCAGATCTTCGGCGTCACGATATACCGCGATCAACTCGCGCATACGTCGCGCGAGTTCCATAAATTCTTTCGGAACGATCTGGCGCATGACCCGGCTTGTACTAGGCAAAACATCGATGGCAGGAAAATGTCCCTTTGCCGCCAATCGACGATCCAATACCAAGTGCCCATCCACGATGGACCTAACGGCATCGCCGATGACGTCGTTCATGTCATCACCTTCGACAAGAACGGTATAAAGCCCCGTGATACTGCCACCATTTTCAAACGAACCGGCACGCTCAAGCAGCTTCGGAAGCGCGGCAAACACGCTCGGCGTGTAACCCTTCGACGCCGGTGGTTCGCCCGCGGCCAGGCCGATTTCCCGAGCCGACATCGCAAAACGCGTCACCGAGTCCATCATCAAAAGCACATGCTGACCCTGAGAAGCAAAGTATTCCGCAATCGTGGTCGCGACATAGGCGCCACGCATACGCATCAACGGACTCTTGTCGCTTGTCGAACACACAACGACAGATCGCTTTAAGCCTTCAGGCCCAAGAACGTCCTCGATGAACTCTTTTACTTCACGACCCCGTTCACCGATCATGGCGATCACGTTGACGTCGGCGTTGGAAGAGCGGGCCATCATACCCATGAGAACCGACTTACCGACGCCTGAACCGGCCATGATGCCGATACGCTGACCGCGACCGACCGTGGTCAGCGCATTGATCGCGCGAATGCCGAGGTCCGAAATCTCGCGAATCGGTTCGCGATCAAGTGGATTCACTGAAGTCGCGTAGAGCGGCATTTCGTCAATCGCCTCAATCGGTCCCAAAGCGTCTATCGGTTCGCCAAGTCCGTCGACCACGCGGCCAAGCAGCCCGCGACCGGTCTTCACACTCGCGGTCGACTGCTCGAGCACAACTCGTGATCCGAGCCCGACACCTTTCATTTCCCCAAGAGGCATCAAAATGACTTGGCGATCGCGAAAGCCGACGACCTCCGCAAGAAAACTTTCGTTGCTCGCCGTCGGATACACCCGACAGGTCGAACCAACAGCCGACCCCGGAAGGTATCCAAGCATGGTTTGACCAACAACTTGCGTGATTTTACCGGCGTCTTCCGTGAAACGATGACGATCAACGGCGGCTTTGTAACGTGTGAGATCGAGCCCCGTCACGTTACTCCTCCTGAGATTCCGGAGGAGTTATCACCTCTTCGGTTTTGGGACGAATTTCGTTCAAAGTCGTCCACACCTTTTCAAGACGTTTTTCGATGCTCGCATCCACTTGTCCGTAGTTGGTGACAATCACACAGCCGCCCGGCTGAATCTCGCTGGATTCTTCGAACTTCGCTCGTTTTAGGAACTCGAAGTCCTTTGCCAGTCGTTCTTTCATGCTTTCAATGAACTGCAAATCCTGGGGAGAAAGACGAATCAACAGGTTTTGCTCTTCCTGAGCGTCGACCGCGGCCTGCTTAAGAACCTCGAGGATCAGCTCAGGCTTTTCGGCAATTTCCGTCATCGCGATTTTTTTTGCCAACTGATAGACCAAAGAAACAAGCGAGGCCTCGTTTTGTCGAACCAAATCCGGCTGCATGGACTCAAGCTTCGCGACGGCCTTGTCGATTTTCTGAATACGTTCGGCAATCGCGCCGCTTAGTTCGCGATACGCCGACTCTTGCCCCTCATCGCGCCCCAGATCGTAACCTTGCGTGTAGGCTTCCTCTTGCAACTGCTTAAGCCGTTCCAGAGCCTCGCTTTCGACTCGCTCGGAAAGGGAAACTCGTTCAAGTTCTTCAATACCGGAGGTGATCGAAACCACCCGGTCCAGGCGAAAATCGGGATTTTCGTGTTCAGTACGCATACGCACGAACTCGATAGCAGACTCGTTCGGAGCGGCAGGAAACTCACGCGGCGAATATTGAACCGCTACCGTTTCCGCTTCCGATTTTTGCAAAACACGACTTCCAAGATTCTGCACAGCCACCTCTTACTAGACCATAGCGTCTTCGCTGCCACCGCGAGCAATCATGATCTTGCCCTCGCCTTCTAAGCGACGAGCGACGTTGACGATTTCCACCTGCGCAGCTTCGACGTCCGAAAGACGCGATGGCCCAAGATTGGAGAGATCGTCTTTGAGCATCTGCGCCGCACGCTGCGAGATGTTCTTGAAGATCTTGTTTCGAATCTCTTCGTTTGCTGTTTTGAGCGCCAGCAGGAGCTTGTCGTTTGGAACTTCCTTGAGAAGCGCCTGAATCCCTTTGTCGTCGATCTTGATAATGTCTTCGAAAACAAACATCAGTTTGCGAATCTCTTCGGCCAAGATCGGATCTTTTTCCTCGATCCGCGCCATGATCGCCTTTTCCGTATTTTTGTCCATGACGTTGAGCATCTCGGCAACCGGCTGAACACCGCCAAGCGCTGCGGCTTCCGTGGTTCCGACGTTCGCCAGTTCTTCTTTCAAGACCCGATCAACTTCCGCGATCAACTCCGGAGCCACATGCTCGAGGTTGGCCATACGAAGTACGACTTCGGCCTGAAATGCCTCAGGAAGACGTTTAAGTACCTCGCCCTTTTTCTCGGGCTCAAGATGCGCCAAAATCACCGAAACCGTTTGCGGGTGTTCGTTCACCAAGAAGTTCGCAAGCGACTTGGCATCTACGCTTTCCAACGATTCCAATTGCGGGCGAGCCGTGCTGGAGGTGCTCAAGTGACCAAGGACGCCACGAGCTCGCTCTTCACCAAGAGCATCGACGACCGTTTCCTTGGCTGTGGTTTGATCCGAGAAGATATAGTCTTCCGATTCGCTTACAAGTTCGTAGTACTCTTCCAACACTCTCTTGGTAATCGCGATCGGCACGATTCGATACTTGTTCATAACCGTCAGAAGTTTGCGAATGTCCCCATCGTCCATCCGCTTTAGAAGAACCTTCGCAGCCGTCGGGCCAAGGTAGTTCACCAAAATCGCAGCCTTCTCGAATCCGCGCAAGGCTTCGTATTCGAGATTCTCTGGCTTTTGCAATTTGACCGCGTTACTAGCCGACATGCCTTAAGTATCCTTTCGAACCAACCAGAGGCTGAAAGCTCCTGAAGCCTTCTCCTCGTCCTTTTCCATCAAGCTCATAATGCGCTCTTTCAAGAGCTCCGACTCGGCTTTGTCCGGATCAAGCGACTCCTCCAAAACAGGCAGAGCGCTGGACATGCCAGGAAGCGAGTTGTCGACCGATTGCAACTCCTCGAGTTCTTCGATCGTGCGCGGCAGAAGATCGTCCACCGAATCCTGGAAACTGTCCGTGATCCAACGCATGAACGGACGAACCACCATGAGGAAGAACGCCGCAAGTATTCCGCCAAGCAAGAGCCATTTCAAAACAGCGCTCACAAGTTTCTTGCGTTCGAGAGTCGTCATCCACTTTTCGCTCTCGCTGAAATCCTCTTTCTCGAATTTCATTGTCTCGATCTTCACCGAGTCGCCTCGACTTTCGCTAAAGCCGATAGCGTTTTTAACGATCGCATCGAACTTCGCGATCTCTTCCGCCGAACGAGGCGTCCAATTTTCCGTTTCCTCACCTTGGTCGTTCTTGGTAACGGATGTCGTTCCGTCGACAACAACAGAAACCGTGATGCGCTGAAGACCGCCAGCGGCCTCGCTCACATTCTTAACCGTTTTGGGAACAACGAAATTCTGAGTTTTCAATTCTTTTTGAACGTTCTGATTAAAGCCAACTTGTCCGGCCTCTCCCGCGCCTGGGACATTGGCTCGCGCGCCCGGAACGCCCGCCGGATTCGTTCTTGAACCATCGAGACGTTCTTCTTCCGACTGAGTCGCCAAAAGCGCTGTCTTTTCGGGGTCGACCGATTCTTCGACCATTTGAGTTTGTCGATGATTGAGCTCGGCATTGACCCGAACCATGACCTTACCCTGACCAACGACTTTCGCGAGGATCGACTCAACACGATCCTGAATGTCGTTTTCCATTTTCGCTTTCACTTCCGCCAAGGCGGTACTCGCACCACCAGCGACATCGTGAGGGCGAGAAAGCATTTTTCCACGCGAATCAACAACGGTGACTTTTTCCGGATCAAGCCCTTCAACGGCGCTGCCGACCAAGTGGCGAATACCGCGAACCTGATCATCCGCCAGTGTTTTACCGGGATGAAGCTCGACGACAACCGAAGCTGTCGCGGTTCCGCCCTCTTCCAAAAACGTTTTCTTTGGCGGAAGCGCCAACATGATCTTCGAACGTTTAACCGCATCCAATGTGTTGATCGCGCGGGTCAATTCGCCCTGAAGAGCTCGCTGATAGTTGATTCGCTGAGCATACGACGACGCCCCGAAATCTTGTTTGTCAAAAATCTCAAAGCCGATCGAACCAAGCTTACCCGAGCCGATCTCCGACATCAGCGCCATTTGCGTGGAATGCAGAAGCTCTTTCGGTACGACGATGGTTTTTCCGCCTTCTTGAACACGGAAAGGGATGTTCTTCGCCTGAAGCTTGTCGACGATAACCGAGGTTTGATCCGCGGGAATATTCGTGAAAAGTGGAACATAGTCGGTTCCAGCCATGAGCGAAACCATGATACCGGCCGTGATCAAAACGATCGCGGAAATCGCGATCATCGACATACGCTTGACCGGAGTCAGGTTGCTGTAGAAGTCACGAAACTGAATGATAATGTTACGAAAAAGGCTCTGCACGAAATCCCCTTAAACCTGCATCCTCATGATTTCTTGATAAGCATCGATGACCTTGTTCCGAACTTGCGTCATCAAACGAAGAGCGATGTCGGCTTTTTCAACCTGCATCATCACTTCTGGAATATTTGTCGTTTTACCTGTGGCAAGTTCCTGAACTTTAACGTCGGCTGTTTTTTGCAGCTCATTCGTCTGGTTGATGGCATCTCTCAACACGTTTTGAAACGAACCCGCCGCATTCGCGCCACTCGTGGGCGAAGTGATTCCGCTCTGACTTGGCTGAGGCGCAAAGTCATTAGCACGGAGTTCACTGGCAGTTCTGCCGGTGTTAAGAAGGTTCTGGCCTTGACGGATCGACAAACCATCCATGGTTTTGGTCCTGTTAGCCTATTGGCACGGGTTTCGGGCTACCTGATCCATCGCCTCATGCGACAAATCTTTCGCCTTTCCATTATTTTAGCTCTGTTTTTTCAAGCTGCGAGTTCTTTTACTTTTCTCAGTTCAATCTCGACTAACGACCGATTTCTAGGGACGTCATCGCCATATCTTTTGTCGCATTCATCGCGGCGACGTTCGCCTCGTATGAACGCGTGGCCTGAATCATGTTCGCCATCTCTTCCATCAGGTTGATGTTCGGATAGGCGACGTAACCGCTTTCGTCGGCATCCGGGTGATCGGGTTCGTACTTCATCAACGGCGCTCGACGATCGACCAGGACATCCGTGACCTGCACGCGCTGAACATCTTTTTGCGGCGCGCTCGTCAAGATCTCGCCGAAGCTCTTTGCCTCTGGCATCGACTCGAGAATCACGTCCTTGCGACGGTAGGGTCCGCCTTCGGGTGTTCTCGTGGTGTTGATATTGGCGATGTTCGAAGAAATGGTATTCATGCGCGTACGCTGCGCAGCCATACCGCTCGAACTAACTCTCATCCCCGTAAGAATATCCATCAACGACCGCCATCAGTTGCAGCATAGCGAAGAGCCGCAAGCTTCTTGTTAATCAGTTGAACCGCAGCCTTGTACATGATCGAGTTCTCCGCCAAGGAGCTCATCTCACGTTCGAGATCAACGGTGTTGCCATCGTTGCTCACCGAAACATCGGGGTTCTCGTAAATATCGGCACGCACATTCGAAATCGCACCTGGTCCCGACATGAAATGCCCAGGCTCGTTCCCCGACGGCGCCATGTCCTCAATCGAAAGCGCACGACTGAGAGCATTCTCGAAATCCAGTTTCTTCGCCTGATAACCGGGAGTTTCGGCGTTGGCGATATTGCTCGAGATGACATTATGACGCGTCTGCCGCAAGTTCGCGGTGGCCCCGAGGGCGCGAGTGGTTTTATCAAAAAGATCAGCCATTCATCACCCCATACTCATGCAGTTTATTGCGCAACGTACGAATCGAAATTCCGAGAAGCTTTGCCGCCTTCGTACGGTTTTGCGCCGTGTACTCGAGCGTCTTCATAATCAAAAGACGTTCGGCCTCGGAAACCGTCATACCTGGCGCCATATTCAAAGCCCCCTGGCTGCCCGGCATCTGAGAAGAAGACACCTGGACCTGGCCGTTCGGTGCATGAAAAGACTCATTCACAAGAATTCCAGGCTGATTTTCGTCGAAAGCCAGGTTTTCAAGTTCAATTAGATCGCCGCTCGCGTACAAAACCGCCCGTTCGACGACATTTTCAAGCTCGCGAACATTGCCCGGCCAAGACCACTCGAGAAGCTTTTGTTCAGCCGCCGGCGAAAACGCTCGAACCAGGCGTCCGTTGAGGTGACTGGAAACTTCGGAAAAAAACTTCGCGAGATCCAAAATATCGGCACGACGATCGCGAAGCGCCGGAATCTTAAGAGGAACCACGTTCAGACGATAATAAAGATCTTCTCGAAAAAGTCCGCGACGTACCATCGATGCCAGATCACGGTTGGTCGCGGCGATGATCCGAACATTCACCTTCGTCGGCGCACGGCCGCCCAGGCGCTCGATTTCTCCTTCTTGCAAAACGCGAAGAAGCTTGGCCTGCAACAAAAGAGGCATCTCACTCACTTCGTCTAAAAGGATCGTACTCTCGTGCGCCAGTTCAAACTTTCCCGGCTTTGCCGCGTGCGCCCCAGTGAAAGCGCCCTTCTCGTGGCCAAACAGTTCGCTTTCCAACAAGCCTTCGGGAACAGCGGCGCAATTGATCGCAACCAAACGACGAGACGCGCGAGGACTTGCGGCGTGTATGTACTTCGCCAAGAGTTCCTTGCCGGTTCCCGACTCACCTTGAATCAAGACTGTCGCACGGCTCGAAGCGACGTTCTCCGCCATACGAAGCACGCGAAGCATCTCGGCATCTTGGGTACGAATCTCAACATTTTTCACGCCTACTCCCCCTTACGCTTTCTCGCTATCAACGAATCTCGGCAGCGGCCGGAATTCGCTCGATATACTTCTTGTACTCATCACGCCACTTCGCGCCGCTCATCTGCTCGGAAGCCAAGCGACGCCAGAGGTTCTTTTCATCTTGCGCAAGCCCCTTCCAGGTCGCCTCCGCAGATTTCAAATCGCCGGCTTCAAACTGAAGCTGACCCAGGCGGTAGCGAACAGAGTCGAAACCTTTGCGAGTGGCGTCGGCATTGGCGATTGGAAGATTCAATAGAGCATCGTAGGCTTGAGCGGCATCCTTTGGTTTGCCTCGAGCGAGTGCGACCTCCGCTTTGATCTCTAGGGCCACCGACTTTTGTTTCTCAAGATCCGCCACCGGCGCCCCCAAAGCTTCTAAGCCTTTGTCGATCCCACCGATCGCCGTCTCGATAGACGATTCGGCCGACTTAAAATCTTTCGCCTTCAACGCAAGCTTTGCGACTCGCAAATGAAGAGGGGCGATAACCGCGACATTGGCACCCTTTGCCTGCATCGACTTAATCACATCGGCCAAGAACTTTCGCGCAACCTCGGTCTGCCCGCGCGCTTCCGCCACGTCCGCAGCCAATCCCGCGCGCTCCGACTGTTCGCTCTCAGAGAGCTTAGCGATGTCTTTGATCTGCTTTAGCTCGGTTTCAGCACCGGCATAGTCACGGTTTTGCGCGGCGACCGCTGCCAGGCGCAGACGAACGCTTTCCTTGGAAATCGGCGTCTCGAAAACATCGCGCGTCTCCTGAGTCTGCGTGTCCAATCGTACAAGTGTCTCGCGATACTGTTCGCTGGCATCGCCCAAAACACCGGCCG
>CAUJGS010000061.1 GCA_963170185.1 Bdellovibrionota bacterium | reverse complement strand
GAAACCCGCGCTTTACAAGCGACCGAGCGGCGACAAGACCCGAGAAACCGGCTCCAACGACCAGCACCTCTCGTGACGCTTTCGACTTTGCATCGCCTAAGTCCGACACAGCTCACACACTCATCGAGAAAATTCTCGTATCAGGCGACTTTCGTCGCAAACGTGCATCCAGCACCAGGCAAGCGTTTCTCAAAAATGGCTTCCCTGCGTCCAGCACAAAAAGACGTCTTCCCGAGAACTCGACAAGACCATCTTCAACCATCGTCTTAAGGAAGTCTTTTGCATCATTGGCTTGTTCATCGGATTCAAGCTCAACTTCGTAGCGAGTCATGAGCTTCAAGATCTGTTCGCGACGTTTGCGATCTTCCTCTGTCAGGAGATGACCGCGGAAGCCTGGGATACGTCCTTTGTCGACCGCCTCTTCCCAAACCGGCAAAACCTTTTCGTTTTGATGAAAACAACCAGGCGCTTCGGAAATTGCCGATACACCAAGCCCCAAGAGAACTTCGGTGCGTTGATCCGAATATCCCATGAAGTTGCGATGAAGCTTCGTCTTTCCTGCCAAGGCCAAGCCGTCGCTAGGTAGCGCGAAGTGGTCCATTCCGATTTCCACATAGCCAGCTTTGAGAAGCGTTTGGCGAGCTTGTTCATATAGCGCACGCTTCGCTTCACCTGCCGGAAGATCTTCGTCACGGAAAAGACGTTGAGCAGGCTTGATCCAAGGGACCAACGCAAACGAGTAGAGCGCAATACGGTCTGGACGAAGTTCGAGAGTCTTTTCAACCATGACCCGCGTTGTTTCGGCCGTCTGCTTAGGAAGCCCATAAATCAAATCGAAGTTCAGACTCTTATAGCCAAGTTCTCGAGCCGACTTCGTGATGGCTTCTGTTTGTTCAAACGGTTGAATGCGATTCACCAAGCGCTGGACTTCGGGATCGAAGTCTTGAACGCCAAGGCTCACACGCTCAAAGCCAAGCGCATGAAGGGATTTTAGCTGATCGGCGGTGGTGCGACGTGGGTCGACCTCGATACTTCCTTCAAAAGTGCCGCCACTTGAAATTTTAAGACGATCCTCAATCCCCTTCACGAGTCTCGCAAGCTCGGGGCTCGAAAGAAACGTCGGCGATCCGCCACCAAGATGCAGGCAAACCGTTTCACGCTGAGCAATTTCTGGCACTTGAGCCAGGTAAAGATCCAGCTCTTTTAAAACTCGGTCGATGTAAGGCGATTCGCGTTTGTGGTCTTTGGTGATGGTCGTGTTGCAACCACAAAACGTGCACAAGGTTTCGCAATACGGAACATGAACATAGATCGAAAGCTTCGCGTCTGGTGCCTCAAGCCCCTTTTTAAGTTCCGCAATCCACTGCTCCGGTGTCGGAGACTCGGACCAATACGGAACCGTGGGATAGCTCGTGTACCGAGGTGCCGGCACGTCGTACTTTTTAAAGAGATCCACCTGTCCTGCATGACCGTTCTTTTGGCTGCTCATTTGAACACCTCACGCACCATCTGCACATAGCGACGCACGTTGGCCTCTGGTGTTCCAGGCAAAACGCCATGGCCAAGACCTGCAACCCATCCCGTGCGAGCTTCAACGCCAAGACCTTTCAGATTTGTCAGATATTTCATTGCGCGCTCTTCAAACTCTCCAGCTTCCAAAAACAAGAGACTCTGGTCGAAGTTCCCTTGCACAAATCCCGTCGGACGCTGACCGGCCGACAATGCGCCTGAGAACACTTCGCGCAAGTCCCAACGATGGTCATAGCCAAGACCAGCAAGTTCGTCGGAACGGAAAACAGGGTTCTTTAAGTGAGCGTTTTGAATGCCGCGCGCGTAGTAACCGATTTTCCCAGGAAACGCGCGCGTCAGATCACGAAGTGGACCAGCGACGATCTCTTGAAAGAGTTCTGGGTCAAGTTCGCCAGCAGACGTATCGAAAATCATCACGACCTCTGCTCCGCCGCGAAGCTGGTTGGCGATGTTGAGCTTCAAAAGTGGAATCATACGTTCACAGAACGCGCGATAAAGTGCCAAGCGGCGTTTGGATTTTTCCATGCCGCCCTTGTGAGCCCCCTCTACCGCGTAGGTAAAGAGCGTCCACGTTCCACCGACAAAGCCGATCAGACTTTTCTCTTGTGGAAGTTTCTGGCGCGTGAGCTTTGCGGCTTCGCCCTGAAACTCGAGTTTCAATGCCGCTTCTTCGGGCGAACAGAACTTAGCAAGGCTTGCTTCATCAAGTGAGTACGAAAGCGTCGGTCCCGGCTCATAGGTAAGCCCCATGCCGAAGGCTTCCAGAGGAAACAAGAGGTCACTGAATAGAATCGAAACGTCGAAATCGAAATCTTGAATCGGACCCATTGCGACTTCGCTAGCAAGCTCTGGGTTTTTGCAAAGTTCAATGAAGTCGTGTTTCGCGCGCAAAGCCTGATAGTGCTTATGGTAACGACCCGCCTGGCGCATAAACCAAACTGGCGGACATTCTTGCGGTATGTGCTTTAAAGCATTTTGAAACTTCACATTGCCTACAGATTTCATATTCATTCCCGCCTTATTTCCGTTCTATTCCCGCTCTATTCCCATTGATACCCGACACTGCGCACAGACCGAATTCTCGCAGCGCTCTTTTCACCCAATACTTGCCTCAATCTCACGACCGCATTGTCGACCGTTCGTGATGATGGAAAGTTCGATTCTCCCCAGATCTTGTCCAGGATTTCATCTCGACTCACGACCGCAGGACTGCGTGTGACCAAGAGGCGAAGAAGCATCGCATCGCGAATTTGAATCCGCTCGACAACTTCTCCTCCGACTCGCACTTCCAGAGCATCCCAGTCGATCTCGCGGTCTTCCAGTTGTAAAACCGCTTTGGAAGAATGGTTTTCCAAAACGTGCTTCACTCGTAGCAAGAGCTCTTTGAGATGAAAGGGCTTTGGAATATATTCCTCTGCTCCGAGTTCGTAACCCTCGAGACGATATTCGGCCGAGGTCATCGCTGTGAGAAACACGAACGGTGCCGAGCGGTTCATCGCCGTGAACTCGCCCGCGCGAAGTTTCTTTGCGACATCGAATCCGCTTCCGTCTGGAAGGCCGACGTCGAAGATCACCAGGTCAAATCGATGATCCGCCAAACGCTGAGACGCCGACTTTGCAGAATCCGCCCACTCGACCGCGTAGCCTTCTTTCTGAAGACGCTCAGAGAGTGTCTCCGCCAAAGTGCGATCATCTTCGACCAAGAGAAGTGACTTCACGGCGTAACTCCCTTTCGAATCTCAACAGCCGGCAGACGAGCAATGACCGAAAAGCCCGGGCGCCCACCATCTCCAGCTCGAAGCTCAACGCTTCCACCCATTCTCGCCACCAAGCGGCCGACAAGATAAAGCCCGATGCCGCTTCCGCTGGAGCCATGCTGGCGATCAAACATTCTGCCAAGTCGCCTTAAATCGCCTTGAAACCCACGCCCATTGTCGGAAAAACGAATTTCAATCTGGTCGCCATCGGTCTTCGACAAAATCTTAAGCTCACTGGCTCCGCCGTGGCGACTTGCGTTCTGCGCGATATTGCGAACAACGCTTTCCATGGCGCGACGATCCCCTAAGACACGACCACCATCGCCAACGAATTCGATCTTCATGTGTGGCCAATGGTGCGAAAGCCCCGAGACCAAGGACTGCAACTCGACAGTTTCCACCAAGAGCGGACCACGCTCGGAGTCCGCCAGATAAAGTGCATTTTCTAGCTGCGTCTCAAGGCGACCGGCGTCCGCCATGATGCGATCAAGCAGCTTTTGTGACGACGCTTCTGGCGATTCGCCCAAGTCGTCTTTCAACGACTCGGTTTGAACGCGAAGACTTGCAAGAGAGGTTTTAAGATCATGAGTAAATGAAGCGAAAAACTCCTCGATCTGACGAGCTCGCTTTTTTTCCACTCGAATACCGTAAAGAATCGCGACACCGCCACCAAGCAGAAGCACGATCAGAGCAAGACCCTCACTAAGAAGCATGCGGTGCTGGCGGGCAAACTCTTCTTCCGAGGAAGACTTATCGCCGGTCGCCATCGCGCGCATGTCGTGAAGCTGGTTGAGACCAAAAACCATCCACCAGCTAGCAAGCGCCAAGGTGAACACAAGCCAAACACCGGCAAGCCAAAACTTCACACCCAAGCCGCGGCTTGCTGCGATCGGTTTCAGACCAGTGATTTCAACTCGCGAATCACTTTGCATTCTTCGCAGCCTCCACAATCACACCCCGGGCACGTTCAAGAATTTCCGGAGTATGCGCAGCGCCCAAGAAACCAACTTCGTAGCCGCTTGGTGCGAGATACACGCCGCGATCCGCCGCTCCGTGGAAAATCTTTTTGAAGCCAACTCCATGCTCGGCGGGAATGTCTTTGAGACTTCGAATTGCTCGGTCCGTCTTTTGATGAATCCAAAAAATCGACTGCACGTTCTCGACTTGAAGGTTCAAACCTTCGGCCGCAAACGATTTGTTCAAACTAGAGGAAAACTCTTTTCCCGCACTCTCAAGCTTGTCCCATATCCCGTCGCGCTCGCACTTCTTCAAAGTCGCAAGACCCGCGCGCATCCCGATCGGGTTTCCGCTAAGCGTGCCCGCTTGATAAACCGGACCGTTTGGCGCAACGAGATCCAAGAGATCGCGACGACCGCCGTAAGCACCAACCGGGAAGCCGCCGCCCATGATCTTTCCATAAGTCACAAGGTCAGGACGTAAACCTAAAAGCCCCGCCATACCCGTAAGACCGATGCGGAATCCCGAAATGACTTCGTCAAAGATCAAAAGCACGCCGGCCGCTTTGCAGCGTTTCGCTAAGTGCTCCAAAAATTCTTTTCGTTGCACAAGAAGCCCGTAGTTCGCAGGAAGTGGTTCGATAATCACAGCCGCAAGTGATTCGGCATGACGATCAAAGATCGCATCAAACGCGGTCTGGTCATCCAAAGGTGCGACGATGGTTTCACTTGCTGTCTGCGCCGAGACGCCCGCGCTATCGCTGGCAGCTTCGTCACCGGCAAGACCGCTTCCCGCCTTTACCAATAACGAATCGACGTGACCGTGATAACAACCATCAAACTTTAAAACCTTGTTTCGTCCTGTGGCGGCACGTGCCACGCGCAAAGCGCTCATCACTGCTTCGGTGCCTGAGTTCACGAAACGAACTTTTTCGACCCAAGGAATTCGCGACGTGATCCACTCGGCCAGTTCCAACGAATAAGGTTCGCAAGCACCAAATGTCCACGCAAGGCCGATCGTTTCGCGAACAACGTCTTCGACTTCAGGATCGCGATGACCAAGAAGCAACGGACCAAAGCTTTGGCAAAAGTCGATGTAGCGTTTTCCTTCGACCGACACCAATTCTGCGCCCTGGCCTTTTTCAAAGAAGATCGGGGTTCCACCGACGCTCTTGAATGCTCGAACAGGAGAATGTACACCCCCTGGCGTGACGGCCTTGGATCGTTCAAAGAGTTCTGCGGAGTTCATCATGTTGTTCCTTTCGCGACGCTACAGCCGCCGGCCTAAGTCTCATCCAATAATACCAAGAGGCCTGCTTCCAGATCTTCGGCCGACCAACCGGCATTCGATAAAACAAGTCGGATATTCTCTAATGTTTTCCCAGGGCCAACCGCATGCAAGGCGCGTCGTGGCTTGAAAACTTCAGGCTTGGCCTCAAGAACCGCCGCGATCTGCCCTTTGGATTTCCAAAGATAAGCGTCACGCCCCTCAAGCATGTCTGGTGCTTCGACGCTGTAGCGAACCTGGTAGGTCCCAAGTGCCGCCCCGGACTCCGAAGAGCCCAAAGCAGACTCGGCATGCGTTAGTCGCAGCGTTTGAACAGGATGCCCAAGCAAAGCCTCAAGCCTTGCCTCTTCCACTTCACCTAGGCCCTCGCTGGAACCATGAACCCAAACCCCTTGTTCTGTCAGTCGACGCCACGTCGCAAGACCGGCCGTCCAGACCACGTCTCGGCTGCCAAGGCATTCGCCGCGCCAAGCTTCCGCACGCGCAACAAAAAGTCTCAAAACCCCTTGCGACTTCTCACGAGCCGCTTGAACAAATTTGAGATCAAGTTCTTGGACTTTCGTTCGCGTGGCGACAAGGCCTTCGCCGCGCCAAACATTTTTCCCCCGAAGCAAAGCTTCCGACGTCGCCGTCTCGCCGTCTCGACTGTAGCCTTGAGAAGAGAGAACGACACCGGCATCCGTCAGCCCACGAAGAAATGTAAAACTCCCGCCGTTTCGGCGAAGCCGAGTGACACCGATCTTTTGATGGCAACCACCACCGTAACTCGCCAATACGCGACGCTCCTCTTCGACGTCCTCACGATCTTTCGAAGAATCCATCCACGCGCAGAGCTTTAAGAGTTCGGCATCCGATTTTCTCACTTCAACCGCGAGTGCACCTTGCGCCGCCGCCGTGGGGTTTAAAGAAAGCGGCAAAACCACAAAGTCGAGCCGCGAAAGCTTCGCTCGAAGAGCCTCGGCCGATGCCGCCAGTTTGTCGTCGACATCCGCATGCACGCCAGCCGTCAGCAGGCGATCCAATGCCGCCTTGGCTACCACCAACGCATCGGCCGTTTGAATCTTCTCAACGCGTGTGGCGATGTTGCCGCGAACAGGAACAAACTCCACAACGGGACGACTATCCAAATTCGAAATTTGCGACCATGGCAGCAGCCACTCGAAGAGAGGCTTTAGGCAGTACCCGCGACGAGGCGACGACGTGAGCACACGAAAAGTTTTCGGGCCCTCGCCCCGCCGAAATGCGTCCTGGTGCTCACGCCACGCCTCACGACGCACAAGCAGAAGATCGCGCGCGTCGGCTCGCTCCAGCGTGGCGGCGATCAAAGTCCCTTCGCGCTCTTGAATCGGAAGATCTTTCCACGAGTGAACGACGAGGTCGACGGCTCCCGTTTGCAGGTCGTGAACGAAGTCTTCTGTGAAAACACCTTTTTCCGGCATCTTCCAAAGTGGGTCATCAGCGCGCTGATCTCCCAATGACGAACGAAAACTGTATTGAACTTGCAATGCGATCTTACGGTCCGAGGCGGTTTTTAAAAGACGCTTCCCAACCTCATACGCCTGTAGGCGTGCAAGGTCGGATTGCCTTGCGGCTATGCGAATTA
>CAUJGS010000060.1 GCA_963170185.1 Bdellovibrionota bacterium | reverse complement strand
GTTCATCTCGACAAGATCAAACTTGCACAGTTTAGCGGTTTGCTCGAAATGTCGTCGGCCAAGTTCGGCGATTTTGTAGTGCCGATTCTCGCCGTAAGCCATCGCCATTTTGAGCTTTGGAAGCTGAAAGCCCCCAGAGTCAACCATCGGCTGTGCGGAAATAATATCGTACAAGGGTGTAAGTCGAAAACCCGAAGGCCCCCAACGAATGCTGAAGTTCTTCGCATGCCCATCGATGGCTGCGAGCAAGAAGAAGACGACCTGAGTTTTCATGAAGAGATACCGATCTAACTCGCGTCGTTGAGATTCGTTCAGCATGTCCATGATCTCTATGACTCCAGGGCCTCCTTCGTTTTCGTACTTCTGAAAACTTGGAATCGACATCGCTTGGCACATATCCTCTTGAGGAATCCGAATAAGGCGCTGTTCCGACCACGCACGATCAAAGCGCTTCACGATAAGAACTTTGACCCCGTCAAACTCGGCGATCTCACATTCTGCCGTGGGAATGCGAAATGCAGAACTTATCTGCGCACATAGCCACTCATTCTCAACAGAGTCCGCGAAACTCAGCCCTGGGTGAATCTCCCCAATCTGCGGTTTAAAAATGTGCGTCGTCGGCATCGGCCCATGTGGAACTTGCCACTTATTTTCCAAAAATAAGAAGGCCGTTTTTTCCTGCGCCCCCGCGATTGACAACCGGAAGTCATCTTCCTGCGAAGCCCCCAATGGAACGATTCGCAGATTCCGTAACCTCTCTGCTATCTCTTCATCCGAAATCGGCGTCCCCGCGGCGGCACTGACGGCAGGAGCATCCTCATCGTCACGAATAAACTGAAGAGCACCAACGCAATCTCTGCCAACCACCGCAAGAAGGTCGAAGACTTGATCGCTCTGCGCGGACATCCGCGCCGCAATTCTTTGGCGAATTGACACCCCATCCGGAAGAAGGTTGTCGAAGTACGCAAAGACCGCCCCGTCTTCGAAAGCATCTTCGCGCAAAGGCAGACAGCGCGAGATCGGAAACGAATTCGGACGCTCAAGCCACTCGGGTCGGTATCTAAAACTCAGTGAATTGCGATGGCCGTGTTCCAGCACTCCAAGGGGAAGATTGTTGAGGTAGACGCGCAAGCGACCTTTGTTTTTAGCCATTAAAACAATGCCTCGAGCTCTTCCTTAGGATCAATCTTACGCCTGGGAGCGATCGTCATGTCTGCTTCCAAGGCTGATAAGATGAGAAGGAGCGTACCCGCCTCAGCCTTCTGAGTCCCCTTTTCAAGTCTTGAGATCGTGGCTTGAGTGAGACCCGCTTTTTGAGCAAGTTCCACCTGAGAAATATTCTGAAGTTTTCTTAGGCGCCGAATAGCATTCCCCAGCTGGGAAGCTGAGCGAATAGTGATGGCCGCTATTGTCTTATGCTTAGGTTCTTTCATGAGAATACCCCGTTCGATATACGCTTAAGGTATATTCTTATAGTATACATATCCCGTATATTTTAGCAAATATTCCTGTCGAGTATATTCATACTTTATACGCTATGTGAATACTGGACCAGGCTAAAGAGGGCCCAAACCTCGCCTGCGGGATCTGAGCACCCATTACCGAGGCATCAAATATGAATCACGACCGCCAATTAGGATGGCGAGAACCATCCTCTCGCTTGCGCCAACTGGCGATATCCGCCGCTCGAATTATATCGGACCTCCAACAAGAAGGCAGTTATGTACTACAAGGAAAAAGTAAATATAAAGAGGATCGTTGCGATCGTGATCGCTGCGGCCGCACTGGTCATCGTCTCTTTTTTCGTTTTTCAAATCCGCCAGTCAGCCCTTGTTACAGGGTCCAATACAAATCCAGCGGTTCACGATGAAGTCGACGCCAACGGAGTTCGACCCGACGTAAAAAGAGAAATCGAAAAACTCTACCCCACCCCAGGCCCAGAGCGAAACGCCGCTACTCAACTCGCAAGAGCCTTACAAAGAGCCATCGCCGCCCCTGAAGAGGCCTTGGTTATCAACGAAGAGTTTGAAGCCGCCACAGCCTGTCTTCTTGCCGTAGAAAAACAAGCGGATAAACAAGCAGACAAACAAACAGATACACGACACGATTCGCCACCAGACGACTCCGTCTCAAGAAGCATCCGAATCGAAAGCTTCGTCATCAATTCTAAAGAGCGAGCACGCGCTTACATACGATACAACGCCAATCTCAGCGGACAGCTTTTTCCTGGAATCGCACCCGACCAATCTCGGTGTGACAACGAACCTATGCCGACGAAGGAGGAGTAGATGCGCGCTTATTTCAAGGCCCTATTTACTTCTGCCCTTCTAGTTCTAATATCGCTCCCCTCGCTCTCGGCGCTCGCTCTTGATTGCGAAGAAGCACGGACGGAGGTCTACTTCGGCAACGGCATGTTCAACAGCCGGCTTGCCGCAGGCGCTAGCGCACGCGCTTTGGAGAAGAGGCTACGTAACGAAAACGTTATCTCCAATGACCAACTGGTTGGGGTCGCCTACAACACAAACGAACCAGCCCTCGTACAGCTCCTACAAGTCGTTAGCCAGAAAGAGCATGAGAACTCCGCTCGGTTTTACCTTTGGCTATCAAACTTAGCACTCGCTCCCGCTTCTTTTAGAAACGAAGCCCTGAAAGTCGCACAGCAGATTCATGCGGAAGCCTTTATAAAAGATGGGGATCTAAAGAAACAGCTCGAAGCATATGTCGCCCTCATGAAGACCGGAGGCCTCATCACTGTCGTTGCACATTCCCAAGGTAACTTCTACGCCAACGCCGTTAAGCGTACACTCCTGACACAGGAAAACTCCTCGGCAAGATTTGCGATCGTCGGTGTCGCGACACCCACAAGTTCAATAGAAGGGGGTGGTCCTTACACCACTCTCACACAAGACCAAGTTATAAACGCAGTTCGCTTAGCCAAAGGATCTCTCGTAGCGAATACGACCAACTCCATCGCCAGTGGGCTTGGCCACGAGTTTGTTAGTCAGTATCTCAAAGGAGATCGTTCTGGGGAAAAAATCCTGTCCGATATTAAATCGGTCACAACGAAAATGATTCGGGCATTTGCGCGACCGACAAAGTCTGAACTGGCGTATCAAGACCCGAGTCTCGAACCATTTCTCCGGCGCGCCTGCATGCTAAAGAACACACACAGAAAGTTCACCGACGGAGAATGCATAGCACTCACCGCGCTCGACCGCACCTACTCCTGGAACGGGGAACCGCGCGAAGAGCGTTCGATTAAAGGACTGCGCAACTGGATTTCCGATTGTGCGAAAGACTATTGGAACGACAAAGAGCGATTCGACTTCCTACACTGTTCGATGCTCGGCGATAACTCGGGGCTAGATCTCGTGGGCTTTGGCAGCCCATTAAAAATGGAGTTTGTTATTTCAGACCATCCTGAGTGCCACTGGCATGGCACGGAAGTGGGTCTACGAACAAACGAGCATGCGATTGCGGAGGCGAAACGCTTCATTGAAAGCCCTAAATATCCATGACCCTATAATGATGACGAGACTTTGCGGGCTTCGATTAACCTCTTAAGATCACCAACTTGTTGGCGGCAAGCAAACTTCGCCATGAGGCCGACGAGGAAGGTCAATGGCTTTGCCATAAAGGTCTTGGGGCGAAACTCAAGTGCGTAGTGCAAACGCGTTCCTGCGCCAGTTGACTCCACTTCGTAACGTGCGCACGAAAGGAACGGACCATTATCTATTTCAGCCGCAAAGAGTCTTCCGCTCTGAAAAGCCGTCACATGACCTTCGTACTCGGACCACTTGCCATTCTGTAAAAATCTTTGCTTGAAACGCGCACCGGGCTGATCAAGGGATCCGGAAACAGGAATCGTTTCGACCATTCCTTTGAGCCATTGTTTGCTTAAGTCGGGGTCCGTCAGTACGTGAAAAACCCGTTCTGGTTTTTCATCAATCAGAATTTCGATTTTGGCGCCCATAACTGCCTATCCGAAGCGAAGTTTCCCTGATTGCTCGACATATCGAGTGTTCTTAAAAATGATCGGCTGGAGAACTTTGTCATAGTTTTCACTTCTCCAGAAGATCGTCGCCCTTTTCGACCTTTGTTGCCGCGGCCTGCTCCTTAAGCTCTACGATTTCGGATTTGGTATCAGCCGCTTCTAATCGAGCCGATGAATTGGCCAAGCCCCCGCGTTCACTTTTTTCGAGCTTCTTGCCGGCTTCGTGTTCTGTCATTTCCACAAAGTTAAGCGGTGTCGTAAACGAGATCTCGCGCGATTCGCTTTCGAGCGAAAGATTGGCCTCGCGCATAGCCTCAAGACAGCTTTGGACGGCAAGCGATCTTACCTTCACCCGACTATGAGTCGTGCCATTGATCCAAAAAAACACTTTGATTCGCACGGTGGTCGACTCTAGCTCCGTAACGGCGAACAATACCTCGGGGTCTTTTAGAATGCCTTCGATCTCACCAAGGGTCTTCAATACGATCTCTTTGGTTTTATCGATCGATTCGGTCGTGCTAATGCCAAAGGAGAAGTCGACTCGCATATTTGGGTTTCGCGTGAGATTTCGAATCGTCGAATTGAAAACCGTCGCGTTTGGAATCGTAATGATAGTTCCTTCGAAATCCATCAGGGTCGTTCCACGTGTCGTCACCGAGTGGACAATACCTTCGGAGTCGCCGATTTTCACCCATTCGCCTTTTTTAAAAAGCTCACGAAGAGTGATCATGAGACTTGCACTGTAGTTTTCAAACGTGCTTTTTAACGCAAGACCGATTCCGATCCCGATGAATCCGGTACCACCCAATAGGGTCACCGCAAGAGTTGAAAGGCCGCTTGCGCGAAGAGCGAAGTAAAGGCCTAAGACAACAACGACCAGCCCGACCAGATTACTGACCGCCGATGATAGCAAGGCATTTGAGTTCTCGCGAGAATCCATCACTCGTCGCGTAAACCTTGAGAAGGCATAGGCGAGAAAACCAAAGAGCAACAATAGAACGATTGCGACAACGATATAGGGGGTTGCGCGTTCGGCGCGTTCAACGATCGACCCGATTTCTTGTTGAACCGGCGAAATCACATCGGCCGTGCGCCCGTCGTCTAGATTGTCGACGATTCCAACGACGCCTTCGGTTTTTTGAATGATCTGAATCGCCCATTCTTTCTTTTCGCTTCGCTTGATCTTGCCACTTAAAAAGACCAAGCCCTCTTTGACCTCGACCGTGAGGTCAGGAAGCCAGCCAGATGTTTTAAAAATCTGGCGCAGCCTGGTTTGAATAGCCTGATCGGATACATCCTTCGGAGCTGCGATTTGCTGAGCCGGCATTTCTTTAGCGCTGCTTTTCGCCTGCGCCACCGCGCTGGACCCCCAAGAGACGGCGATAGCAAAACTCAAGAAGACAGAAGCGAACCAAAAGGCGGACAATCGATGGTGAGAGCGTAACTTCATAGAACTATTTTAAGCTATCTCCGCGGCAACGGCCAAGATGATAACCATCGCGTCACCCTTGCCTTAGTTGGTTTTTTTGGAGCGACTATTTTGAACGTCACGCTTAGCACGTTCAAACCTTTCCGTAGCCTCATTCAGGGCTTCAGGCGAAATCACCATCTCCTCTGGTTTTCCAACAGCCGCCGTCGCATCCGGATCGATAGCCATTCGCTGCTGAATGCGCGAAGCGAGGTTTAAGATCAAGCTGAACTCACTCTCGTTAAGGCCTCGCTCTTTTAGCTGTTTTCGGATCTCCTCGAGATTTGCAATCTCCAATCCGGGCGGCGTCGGCGACATCAGCTCTTGCGGAATACCTTCAAACGAGATCGCGTCGAACTCACTTAAGACCTCACTCAGATTCACGTGGCGATCCTCAACAGCTTTTGCCGTCATCTTCGCGACAAGAAGCTTTAAACCATCCGGCAAAATTTCGGAGATTCCGTCGGGAAACTCAAGTGGCTCGGTTTTGATCTTCTCAAGCATCTCCAACTTGTTTTCCGCTTTAAAGGGCGAAACACCCGTTAACATCTCGTAGAAAACAATGCCGAGCCCGTAGATATCCGTTTGAATCGAGGGCGGCATCCCTTTTGCGATTTCCGGCGCAAGATACCTGACGGTGCCAACAATGACTCCGGTTTCCGTTTTATATCCTTGAGAATCATCCAGAATTTTCGCGATCCCAAAGTCGATGATCTTGACATGAAAGTCCTTGGAAACGATCACGTTTGTGGGTTTCAAGTCTCGATGCAAGACAGTTTCCTCATGGGCGGCCTGAACGCCCAAAACCATCTGCCGAAAAATTCCAATCTGTTCGCCGAGACTGAGCATTCCCTGGCCAAGCAACGAATAAAGCGACCAACCCTCGATATACTCCATTGCCATATAAGGCGTACCTGCGTGATTGCCGACGGAATATATGCCGACGACGTTGGGATGTTTGATTTTCGCCAACGCCTTGCCCTCGGCGACAAACCGACTGCGAGCGCTTTCGGTAGATTGACCGCGAATCGTTTTTATTGCCACTCGTCGCTTAAGACCGACTTCTTCGGCCAAGTACACATCCCCCATGCCGCCGTGGCCGATGGCTCTAAGAATCCGGTAGCCAGCGATTTCGGCTCCGGCTTCCCAAATGGCTTTTTCGGCGGGATCCGCTTCGACGACGTCATAGATCTCTTCGGCTTTTAGCGAGCCATCTGCCATGAAGGTCGCCTGACGTCGTTTTTGCCCGTCGCGAGTGAACTCCTCTAGAGAAAGAATCCGACCCTTTTCAAACTCCTGCCGCGACTGAACACCACCGGTGGGCCAGTAATACCGAGTGATACCGTGCTGAACATCGGACTGATATTCGGCTTCGATATCAAGCCGACCCCTTTCATCGTAGATAAGATCCCTGCCATGCCTTGCGAATCGGGTATGGCCCCAGTTCGGCTTGACCTGGCATTCACGCAAAAGAACACCCCTATCCGAATACTGACGCCACACTCCCGCCGTCTCATGCTCGCAATCGATCGATGTCTTTAACTGACCATTCTCATAGTAAGAGCGTGAACCGACAAGATCCCCATTTGTGTAGTTGAGGACCGAGGCGATCTCGCCGGATTCGAAATAGGAAACATTGGGCCCGTCTTTGATGCCGTCGCGGTAGCAGGTGGAACCTGTCGGCCGCCCCTCACGATCGAAATAGGAAATCTGACCAGAGTATTTGTCGTTCACGTAAGTTCCACGACAGCGCACTTTGCCGTCCACGAAGAACTCTTCAAATGGACCATTTCTTAAACCGTTGGTGTACGTCTCTCGAGTGCGCAAAGCACCAGCAGGGTAAAACAGTTCCAGCACCTGAGGCTCGCTTGAAGTCCGCTCAAACTGTGAGTAGTCATTTGTGTACACGCCATCAACATGCGCGGATCGCGACATGAGCTTCCCGGCCTCGTTGAAACACTCTTCGATACCATGGGCCTTTCCGTTTCGCGTGGGATAACGCCGACTCAGAGAACCGTCTTCTCGGAACTCCTCCAAATCGCCGTTTAGCTCGCCGTCACGGTACCGGGTAATCGATTTAAGCCTTCCATTTTCATAAAACCGTTTATGCTCACCATCCAGACGTCCGTCTAAGACAAAGCCACTTTCCGCTACCTGCCCGTTGGCGTAGTACTCGGTAAACTCGCCTTCTCTTTGACCGTTCTTATGAAACGCACGCTCACGAAGCGTTTCGCGACCGGGTGTTTCGTAGTAAACCTCTTTCAGACCGTGAAACTTATCGTTCTGATATTCAATCCGGGAAATCAGCCGGCCGGTGGCTTCCGAATACCGAGAAATCACACCGTGCTTGTAGTTGTTCAGATACTCGGCCTCTTCTAGCAAAAGGCCACTTGCGCTCCATCTGAATCTCTTGGCATAGCCACCTTTAAAAAGCGCCCGATGCAGAAGAACTCCACTTGGAGAAAAGCCCCGATATTCAGATTCATCGCCGTTTTCGTTAAAAGCACGAGACGCGACTAACACCCCGTCGGCAGAGTATTCCTCAAACGAGATCGGCTTGCCGGATTCTTGATAAACCCAACGTCTTCGAACCTTCGTCTTCTCGTCGACGCTCTCTTCGATCTTTTGCTTTTCCGACATAACTGTAGACGAGCCCTTTAAAAGGAACGTCCGTCGATCTCGTTTATTTGAAGCGATTTAAGATTCACACCGTCTAAGCAGCGCACATTGACGGCCTTCATCTTTGTTCCGTCCGGTGCCTGCCCAGAGGCGAACGCCGTCACTCCACACGTCTTGCAGAAGGTGTGATGAATCTTCTTTTTGCCGAACTGATAGTCCGTAAGCGAACTCTCGCCGGATAGAAGTTGAAATGCGGACTCAGGTACAAAAGCGAGAAACGTTCCCTTTTTCTGGCAGATCGAACAGTTGCAACTGATCGCGTTTTCAAAATCGCCTTCGGCTTCGAAAGAAACAGCTCCGCAGTGACAGCTTCCGTGATGTTTGCTCATGCTTTCTCCTTATTGAAATACCTCGGAAAGAAAAGCATGCATTCCCTGCGCGCCGGAGGCAATCACTAGCCCGCTTACGGCCCGATTTCGACGGCAGTGTCCCAGAAACCTCGACCGAAGTTTTCATCTGGGAAAATCTGTTTCAAACGATCCATCACGAGATAAAGAGGCAACGTAGACGGCACCTCGGGCTCACGATGCGTCGGCCCCGGCCATTTCGACATGTCACGGAAGACGACATTGGGATGTGTGCAGCCCTCGCAACGCCCCGATCCGCAGCACGTGATTTTTTCCTTCGGCTCGACAAAGACAACTCGCTCGAGAGTTTCCAAGCGAATCGCCGAAATATCCGGGAAGACTCTTGCAAGGGGCGCCAACAGCTCTTTTTCAAACTTCGTTCTGTCCATGACGGCCAAACGTCGCTTTGCACCTCGAAGCTGACTCATCATGTGCATCACCGTCGCCAGTTGCTCGGCACTTGGTTCGGTCTGGCCAAACACATCTTTTGTCAAAGCAAGGGCCGCATGAAAGCTTTTGCCGTGAGCGAACAGCGCGACATCGAAGCCATCGACACGAACGCTCGCGGGCCATTTTTTTCGATAGTCCTCGAAAACGACTTTGTCTTTTCGAATCTGAATCTCTTGTTCCAGGATTCGCATTTTCCAAACCAGCAAGCCGCGGTAATACTTGATCGTGCGCTCCGGATCCTCGAGGTCAATTCGGCTTTTTTGCCGAATCTCAAGGAGCTGCTGAGGGAGCCACACGCGATTTCGAACATCCGCTTGCTCTTGCTTCAAACTCAAGAGGCTCGTTTCAAGAGCCACCCCAAAAGACGCGTCCGAATCGCTCCGGGCAAACGCTTGAACAGGGCGAAACGTCGAGTCGCAGTCTTGCGCAAGAACAGGCGCTGCATGCAGTACAAAGCTAAACACCGTCAGAAAACTCATTTGTCGTAGGATCGATTTTAGATACATCGAAGTTCCCCTCACACTCGGTCCGGCCCTCTAGACCATGTTTGCAAAAAGAACGCGATTCACGATTATGATCATGAGGCCTTTTCATCGGTGTTCTCATCTTCTTTTCAGGTACCCCTGCACGCGACTGGGTTGTTTACAAACCCATGGCGGATTCTTCACGCCACGGTCTCAACCGGCTAAGACAGCCTCATGCGCTGGTTATCGACATTCACAGCCTGGAGCCTCGCAATTACGTCTGCCCTGGTAGCCACCCAGGCGGTTTCCCATGTGATCGGCTCCGAAGAAACTCACGAATCCTATGGCGCCTGCGCAAGCGGACACCCGAATTTTCCCAACGAACACTTTCGAATCACCAAAGAAGAAGAATGGCCGCTTTACTCTTGGACACCAGAGCCGTTTGATCCCGGAAAACCATCGGTTTTGTTTTTCAACGGCGGCCCAGGCCAATCCTCGCATGGGCAGGAATGGACACTGCCCGGCTGGAACGTGATCTTCTGGGATCAGCGCGGTGTCGCCTGTTCAAAACCGAAATCGAAATCCGCGTATCTCGATCAAAGCCGGTATTCGATTGAGGGAACGGCCGACGATGCTCTGAAAATCTTAGAACTCTACGGAATAAGCAAAGTGAGCCTCCTTGCCGTGTCTTATGGAACAGCACCGGCCACCGTTTTTGCCCATCGCTATCCCGGCCATGTTCGCTCTCTCGTTTTGGAAGGCACTCTTGCTAACGGCACGCGCGAACTTCACGATCTCGCCCATGCTCAGAAAATTCTCATTCGCTTTTTCGACGATCTTCCGCCCGATGACCAAACCATGCTGCGAAGCTGGTCCACGCTTCCGGGAATTTCGCCGACTTGGTTTTCTCGTCTCGGTTACTACTTTCTCACCCTCAACGACGGGCTTACGAAACTAGGGCTGTTTCTTGATCGCCTTAAAGAAATGGGCGTCCCCGATCCCTCATTTTTTGACAACTTTGGCGATCGAGAGTTTGACGACGACCCCTTGGGGTTTAGCGCGGTCGTATTTGCAGCCGTCGCCTGTGGAGAACTCTCACAAGGTATCGATGGCTCGACATCTGGTCTCGTCGTATCAAACCAAGCTCTGGTCTTGGCGGAAGACAACGGCGCCAAGCGGTTGTGCGCGAAGTACGGCTTTAGAAAAACACACGACTTCCTAGCCGCCAACTACCCCGTGGAAAACAAAATCATCTACTTTCAGGGTGTTCTCGATGGTGCAACCGAAGCCACGCAAGCCATCGAACACTTTCGCTCGGTCCCGCAAAATGGTGCAAGCCTCTACCTCCGCGTCGACGGTGGGCATAGTCCTTTGTTGGGTGAAATCACCGATCGCTTTTCAAACCAACCACATCTGCAAGAGCGTTATCGCGGCTACCTTTCGCAAGCCCTCTATGGCGAAGACCCCAATCTTGAGGCAGAGAACATGGTGATCTGGAAACTTGCAAAACATCCCGGGCACGCCGGTCGGTAGTCCTACATTTGTCGTCACTGACCAATCGCATGACGTTTCATCTTGAGACGCCGCAGTCGCGATTCAAATTCCCGCTTCTTCAAACACAAACCACGTTGTTTTGAGATCACATCGTTTCATTTTGAGACACTTGATACAACGATCAAACATGAGGCGCTTCTTGCTCTAACTTCTGTTGTTAGTTTTGTAGGTAGCTTCTGCTGTAGACCGGCAAACCGAGAAACGGAGATTCGAATGAAACTCATGCAGGCATCAGATCACCAAGTATCAGATCAAATGACTGTCGATCGTCGATCACTTTTCTCGACCGTTATCAAAGCCACCTCGGGCGTGGCGATAACCTTGGCTGCGACTTTCGGTGTTTCCATTGCCCACGCACAGTCAGCGGGACGCTCGTCAGCCGTTTTGGCTCATCAGTCTCTCGACAAGGGTGAAACGATTGTATTGAGTGATGCCGACCAAAAGAAGGCGGATGTTGAATTCAATCAGCGGCGCCTTTTGCGTTTTCATCAGCTTTGGAACCTATATCTCTTCCGCAACGAACAAGAAGAGCGCGACCTCAAGGCCGAATTCGAAGCTTCGTTTCAGCTCGATTCCGAAGCTCCTATGGCAGCCGAGCTAGAGGCCGCCGAGCGCGAGAACCGCGAACCGCAGGTTATCAATATCCCGCTTAGCAAAGAGACCTCTCAGCTTAAGGCCGCAGCCGCGAAGAAAGAGGACTTCAACACCACGGCTCGCAAGGAGTCCGATTCCACGCGCCTGGGAATGATGCACGCCGGGATGCCCGTTGATGCCATTAGCGAAGCAATTCGTCACAACTCGAAAGTTCTAGAAAAGCGCCTGCGTGACGAGATTCGTCGAGGCGGAGAGCGCGCCGACAAAGCCCAGGCGAATCTCGACTATCTCAGAAAAACGCTTCTGCCGAAAATCGACGATCGCCAATACTTCGGCGTATCTCCCAAAGCCTTCTCGCAGGAGTTCAACAAAGTTGTAGGTCACGGAACAACTCGCTAAGCGACGCTATTGAACAATGCCATGACAAAGTCGGTGACATTGCCAGGCAGAGCTCGAGCAAATCGGAAAGATAGCTCGAGCTCGTCGTCTTGGCGACGAATCATGGACATGGCCTTCGCGTCAGGATCGTTAATGATGTGCAGACCCGTACATTCTTGAAAAGCCGCCCAGGCCTGCGGATTTTCTTGCAGCACCTGAATCACCTTGTGAATCGCCGAGAGCACCGCAACAAGATTGATGATCTCATCCACCGGATGAGTCGTCGGGTCTTCTTCAAAGAACAAACGAGCCGACCAGTTCTGGCGAATCTGTTCGCACACCGCCGTCAGTGCGGCCGTGGCTTCGGCATGAGTCGCCTTTTTGCCAAAAGGCGAACGCGCAACCGCACCATCCGTTAGGAATGGCAAAACCAAATGAGCCCCGAAGAATGTGACTGTCGAGACTTCCGAAATTTCCACCAATACCACGGCACTCTTAGGCGAGAACGCCGCTTCCGAGCTAAGAGCCATAACGTGATTTTTCAAAGCAACCGGCCAACCACGTGCAACGGCACGCGACTTAGTCACGATCTCCACCGGCCCCAAAGACAGACGCTCGGCCTCGCTTAAGGATTTCAAGAAGCGCCAATAGTTACCCAGCATCTCCGGCGTCGCCACAGGCTCGACCACATTGAAAATGTGCTCAGCTGCTTGCGGTACTTCCTCTTGTCGGACCAAGTTTTTTACATTGCTCATCTCTTAACTCCTACGACGCAGCAAACTCTGTGGCGACCGATTCACTTGGGTCGGCCCCACTGGCTTTGAAAAGTGCTTCTTGAGCTAGGCGCTTTAAGCTGGGGTGTTTCGTGGAAACGGACTTCAATTTCTTCTCGAGTTCCATGAACTCGGGGTGAGTTCTTAAATAGACGGTGTCTCGAATAGCATGATGCCCGGCGATTTCACCCCAAACAAAGATCCCGCCGCCAAGCTGAACCAAATCGTTCGATTCCAACAGGTTTCGAGTACGCCGAACGACATCCTTTGAAATCTCGATTTTGCCGACAAATACCAAAGCATTGGCCGCAACCCGAGGATTTGGAGAATCCAAAAGTTCCTGGTTGAGATCGGCATACCCTGTCGAACGGAATGCCTCCATCGCTTCGATCGTGTTGGCGACGATGCGATGGTCACTGTGTTTCAAGAACTTTCCAAGCAAACGGCCCATGTCTTCTTGGAACGAGTTTGCCGGGATGATTCTCGGCAAGGAACCAATGAAGCTTGCGAGGTTTTTCGCAAATTCCGAATCATGCGACGATTGTACTTCGAGCGCGTCTTGCAAAAGCGAGGCGATGCCGCGCGCGTACGCTTCTGAACACTTCGTTACCTGTACGGAACGCATTAGACTAGAAATTTCAATTGCCACCGGAGACTCGGCGTTCATCACCGCATGTCGGAAGAGCGCTACCAATTCCTGCTCTCTACGGTAGTCATGCAACACGACATCACCCGATGTTTCCGAAGACAACACCTGGTCCAGAGCTTTGTGACCAAGATAACGGAATATGACTCGTTCGCCTTCTAAGCCTTTCAGCGATGCACGGAACGCTTCGTCAAACTTCACGCCACCATGCATTTGAGAGAGATGGCGGGAATCGAAGTGTATCGTGTTTTCGTTTTTCTCGCTCACCTGGCTCAAGATCCGAGTGGTTTCGATCAGCGGCGCTCCTGCTAGCGAGTACCCGTTGAGCAGCGGTCCGAATCGGATCGTACCGTGAGCCAAAGATGACTTGATTCGAAAATCGTAGGAATTTTCCTGAGTCGAGGTCCTTTGATGGATGCGCTTGGCAACCGCCCCCAGTTCGGCCGCGCAAGCCAACGCCGCCGTGAATGAGTTCCTATGAACTTCGTCTTTCAAATAGAAGATAATCTCGTCTCCGACAAATTCGTGAATCAAACCGTCGTAACGACTGATGACATGCGAAGACTCGGTGAAAAACTCGTTGATGGTCTTAAGAAACTCATCCTGCGGGCGCGAATGAAAAATCCGAGTGAAGTCATTGATATCCGTTCGAACCAACGTACACGCGAAATCGTAAGGCGGCTGACGACCCGACTGAAGCTCGGATTTCAACGAAGGGAGAACCTGAGCGCCCAGCACCCGGTTCACATGGGACAGGCGTTTGACTGTATCCTGATAACCGGTGAGACCTTGCTTTAAGATCTCGGCTTCCTTAGCCAAAGACTGCATATCCTGAAGACCACGCAGGCCCTTTGTTCGAATCACGTTCACGATTTTAAAGAGATCGCGGAACGTGAAGAGAAAGACGCCAAGTACAACCAGAATCGTCAAAACGAAAATTCTTTGATTCTCGTCCTTCACTCGATCATTGATCTCCGCGAAAAAGGCCTCGCGATTGAGGTTGAACCCCACTTTCAATCGGCGATCGCCACCGAGGTCTGTTTCGAGAAAACGAAAGTCTTCGATCTTTTCGACATTCTCCGAAGCTGGTCCTCGCAGTGACGAAACCGCCTCGAATTCCGAACGAAACTCCCAAACTTTATCGGGCGGATGCACAGCCGCCAGCGTCCCGTAGGCTTCGTCCGAAAGAGGGCGCACGGAATTGAACAGAATAACTTCATCGCGGTACGTGATCATGTAGAAGTCGATCCACCGAACGCGAATCGCATCGGTCAGATGCCCTTCTAAAATATCCTGGCGCCCCGTCGTTAGCAGTGTTTCCGTGATTGCGGAAAGCAAGCGAACGTCTCTTTCTCGCTTCGTCAGGACGATTTCGAAACCCTTCAAGATCGAAGAGCGCACGTCCATGCGATGTTGCAGATAATAAACTGCAACAAGAACGAAAGCGAAAATAAGAACAATCGGCCGTTTCTTCATCGCACCTCTACTCGCACGGAGTTTTTAACGGCTTCTCTTGGCCGTTATACTTGTAGCAGGCTTGCACACCTCGCTTCGAACCGACGATTGACCCGTTGGCTCGAATCACTTGAATACGCTTGTCGATCAAAGCTTGTTGGACTGAGATTTCGTTCAACCGAGGCTCAAGATCACGATATCGCATCCGCAAGATCAGATTGATGTCCACATTTGCAGGCGCTCTAGCGGCCTTCGCTCCGCCTTCCGTCGAGGCCTTGCTGCCCGAGGCCGATGCGGAAGCTGCCGCAGAGGAACCCGCAACAGAACCAGCACCACCTGTTCCACTGATCGCCTGTCGAGCAGCTCCGGCGCCACCAGCAGAGCGCGCAGCCGGCGCATCGCCTTGTTTGTCTTTCGATACAAATGCCGATGGAATATTCGCCGAAGCCGCACCCGCCGCCGCACCCACATCGAAGGTTGATCCCGATCCACCCGGTGCCGATCCCGCCGAGGCCAAGATCAACGAGCTTCCGCTTGCAAATGGGTTATCGATCTTCATCGACTGAGCCTCTTCGCGCTTTGGTCGGAACGCCAAGAACTCGGCACTGCCGCCCTGACTCACCCGATCTTTGCGATCGCGCTCGCTAGCGACGGCTTTGGGAAGAATGGAATTCCGTAAATCTCTAAGGCCTCGGGTCGTGAGACCCGCGACATCGGTCGCACGTCGGTACGTACGATCCACGACATTGCGAGCGCCGCCGGGGCTTGTGACTTCACTTACTGGCAATGGCGAACGATTCGGGTTACGCGGTGTTCGTCCCGGATTTGCGACAACCCCGCTATCGCCTCCAGGTGCCGAACCGCCGCCGGCCGCATTGTCCAAATCATTCTTTCCAGGTGTGACCAACTTGGGACCGGGTCCTGGTGTCGCCACGTCGCCACGTCCACCAGAGGTCGGTGGAGTAAGCACAAGCTGCGGAACTTCTCCTGTCGCCGTGGCGCCCGGTGCCGGTCGAACCGGAGCCGGTGGTTCGCCCGTCTGAATACCTGACGAGCCTTCACAATCCACCGACGCGTCGTTTGCCACCGCCGAACCGATACCAAAAATCGCCAAAATCGCTTTTGCATAGTGTGAAGAACGCTCTTCCGTTTTCACACGGGCCGAACCACACAATGCTGGTGCGCCGGGTTCAACCGGATCAACAGACAAGCGAATCAAAGAATGGGCGACAGCCGTCGCCATCTGGTTTTGGAATGTTGCACTTTTACCAAGAGCCGAGCACTCTTTGCGCTTCGTCGCCGGAACGTACTTACGACATTCCTTGCTAAAAAATTCGGCCGTGTAATTGGCGATATGACGCGTCCACTTTTCGCGGCAAGCCACTTCGGACTCAGCCTTTACGCACTTTGTGAACTCTTCGTTGCTAAGTAGTCCACTTTCAAAGAGTGAACCCTTTTTGTAGACATCTAAACCCAAGATGAACTTTCTGTACAAGTCGTTCGTGTAAGGGTCATCAAACTTGCCATAGAGGTCCGAGTACAGAGGGTCCATTAATCCGGAGCGCGCCAAGAACGTTTCCAGCTCCAAGAAACGACGCTCTTCCAAAACTAAATTATCCAGCTTTGCGCATGCCCCGGGACGGTCGTCCGTCGAGTCACCACAGCAAGCCTGAGCCGCATGAGTCATGTCTTCGGAAGAAACACCCGCGACGTGGATCAACTCGTGAAAAAGCGCATTTTTGTAATTGATCGGACTTCCCTGCGCTGTTTTGGTTTTTCCCTGATCCGCCGCCGTTAGCTGGACTTTGATATGCTTCGTATCTGGGAACATGAACGCAGGCTTAGAAGTGCCCGCTTGCCCAGGTCGGAAGTCACATTGAATGGGACGTTGAACCCCGGTTCCGCCATCCAAGCTTTGCAGGAAGTGCATTTCGATTTTCGCAGCGACCTGACCAAGTCCGGATAGCTCTAAACAGCGTAAGTAGCGCCCGCGTGTCGCCGTCGAAGGCAAAGCCTCGCCTTTGGAACTCGACATCATCACGTCCGACAGCGCCGACGACAACGCTTTGAAATTCGCTTCTTGCCCCGCCTTACGACAAGACTCATCGAAAATCTTAGCCGTCGAAAGTCGTTCGTTCAGTTTTTCGGTGTTGCCATCGAAGTCATACTTCAAAGTCTTCCACCAGTTTCTTTGAAACGACGCCAAACGACCGATCGCAGTTTCGTCGGAAACACATGTGAGATCAGGCCCCCACGTATTCGCCTGGTAGCTACGCCAGTTTTCGTCGTCCGGAAGATCCACGGTGGTTTTACCACCATCGGTCGAAGAGGATGCGGCAGACGCCGCGACGACCGTATCCATAGCGGCTGGCGCGATGGCGTCGGTTGCCACAAAGTCGTCGGGTACGTCGCCATCGGCGTTTAATACGGCGTCCGGCGTGAACAAGCGTGATTTAAGAAGCGAGTACCTACGACCGCTGGAATCGAGAACATAAGTCGCTTCAATACGACCGCTTGCGTTTTTCTCGCTCACCACCAAACGCAAGAATCGCCCGCGATAAGGGTGGGAAGCCGTGATCGTTTTGTTCTCTCTACTGATTTCTAAAAAGTCGACCGTCCCATCGCCATTTTCATCCATTTGAAGCTCGCTAAAACCGCGACCTGAAATGAAAAGTCGACGAACACGCCCTTGTTCATCTCGCTTCTGGCGAATCTGCGCGACACCTTGTTTCGTTTGCACAGCCGCCCCGAGAAGTGACTCCACTTCTCGGCGGAATTTATCGGAGGAATTCGCTTTCGCAAACTCAGGCGAAGCCCATGAGACCATCACCGAGATCACAAGAATCCACAAAAATCCGACTGTCTGCCGAACGGACCGAAGCATTACAAACCCCACAAAAGGCGTTTTCCGACTTCTTCCGTATCGGTCGATTGTCGACCCGAATTGATACTCGACCTTCGAATAGATGAAATTCCGGCAAGGGCTTGGACCGTCTCATAATGAGACGGTCAAACACGCTCTCCGATTAGCCCGCCGGTTCAGCTTTCACGACGACCTGGTTGATTTGGCCGAAGATGGACTGACCCGCAGGAGTTTTCATCTCCATCTGGATCCGATCGCCGACTTTCATGAAGGGTGTTTTTACGGCGCCCTCGTTGATCTGCTCGATCATACGCTTTTCCGCCAAGCAGGAGCTGCCCATCTCGGGGTTTTCGTTGGATACCGTTCCGCTTCCGATAATTGACCCCGCCCCCATCGTGCGTGTGCGAGCGACGTGCGCGATCAGCTGACCAAAATGGAAATGCATTTCACCGGCGTTGGCCTTGCCAAAGAACTGCCCGTTGTATGTCACGTTCAATGGCAGATGAATGCGTCCATCTTTCCACGCCGTTCCGAGCTCATCCGGCGTGACCGCAAACGGGCCAAATGCCGACTGAGGTTTGCTTTGGAAAAAACCAAAGCCTTTAGCCAGTTCGTCAGGGATCAAACCGCGTAGCGATACGTCATTGACGATCATCAAGAGTTTAATGTGCTTAAGCGCACTCTCGGGCGAAACACCCATCGGAACATCGTCCGTAACAACCGCCACCTCGCCCTCGAAGTCTGTTCCATGCGCAAAATCCAATTGCGGAACAGGATCGTTCGGAGCCAAGAAGTCGTCACTTCCGCCTTGGTAGATCAACGGATCATGATAAAAAGACGGCGGCATTTCGGCCTTACGAGCCATCCGTACCAGTTTCACGTGATGCAAGAAAGCCGACCCGTCGGCCCACTGAAACGCACGCGGAAGAGGAGAGTGAAACCTGGTCTGATCGACTGCAAAGGCTTTGGTCGCCAACGCTCCGGATTCGAGGTCTTTCGCAACCTTTTCTAGAAGTGGTTGCGATACGGCCCAGGTTTCGACAGCTTCACGCAGACTCGCTGGAGGGTTTTTTCCCGAGGGCAAGAGCGTACCAAATACCGCACGATCGAGATCCGAAACCTTGACGGCTTTCGACAAGTCGCGGCTCACGACGCAGAGAGCTCCATCTCGTGACTCGGACTTCAAACTTCCCAACTTCATCTTTTGCTCCTTGGTGCAGCATCACGTATAACACAAACATGAAAGAATTTGCTCTCTATAGCTATTTCCGAAGCTCCGCGTCCTATCGTGTCCGTATCGCCCTGGGGCTTAAAGGAATCGATTACGAATACCGCGCCGTCCACCTTCTCAACGATGGCGGAGAGCAGTTAAAAACAGATTACGCGGCACTCAACCCCAGCCGCGAGGTACCGACGCTGGTCCACCGCAAAAACGGCCAAGAAACCCTGATCGGCCAATCGGTGGCGATCATCGACTACCTCGACCGTGTTGCACCCTCTCCACTTCTTTTTCCACAAGATCCTGCGCAACGAGCAAAGGTTCTTCAGATCTGCGAAGTGATCAACAGCGGCATTCAGCCGCTTCACAATTTGCGTGTTCTAAAACTGCTAGCGGCAAAATTCGACGCCAGCGAAGAACAGAAAAACGAGTGGACCCGTCACTGGCTCACATATGGCTTCGACACGCTGGAAAAGCTCGTGGCGCCCACAGCTAAGACCTTCTGTTTTGGCGACACGCCTGGCGCCGCGGACTGCTTCATGATTCCGAACCTCGCAAATGCGGATAGGTTCCAAGTCGATCTCGCTCCGTATCCAACATTGCGCCGTATTCGCGAGAGCTGCGAAAAACTGCCGGCGTTCATTCAAGCTAGCCCCACCAAAGTCCCGGACGCTCCAAAAACCTAAGGCGTTTCAAGACGAGACGATCCTCTTGATACATATCCGTCAAACCGGCTTTCAACCCGGCTTGATGGAAGTTTTATGAGAATCGCGCCATCATGAGATGAATACCGGGTGGGGACATTCCTATGAAAACTGGCCTCTGGCGTCGTCTGTCTCGTTCACAGAAACTCACACTCTTTTTTTCGATCGCGGGAGCCGCATTGATCGGGCTCTTTCAAAACTGCGGAAGCGGTTTTGCGGTTGACCCCGGTCTAGCGGGTTTTTCTGAGCTCGCCTCGGAAACACCGACACTGAAAGCCGGAGTAACAGCGTCGGATTACCGCATCTGCCTATCGGGCACCGACCCCATTTACGACTGCTTAGAAGCCAAGAGCGAACTCAAAGGCGTATTGAAATCCGAGGATGTCACTCGGTGCACAAGCGGCACGCCTGCTCCCGCGCAGCTTGACTCGGCCATGTGTCTCACGAAGGCTGGCTTTCCGATTTTCAATTATCGCGAACCGCTACAGTGGGATCTCGACAACTGCGCCTCGCGTGTTGGCACCAATCGCATCGCTAGCTGTCTCGAGAAAAACGGCATTCTTCCGGCCAATCTCACTCAAGCGAAAATCGAAGAATGCATCGGCGCCGTTGGTCTGGCTAACACCGAAAAGTGCCTACGGAAAAATGCGTTTCTTTCGCTATACCCCTTTCCCTCAAACGGCGACGCCACACTTTGCGCGAAGGTCACAGAACAAGGAACTAACGGCATCGTCATTCGAAACTGTCTTTTAAATCGCGAGGTCATCACCACGGCCGTCACGCAAGCCAACATCGACACCTGTATGATCAATGCGCCAACGGCTATCGCTCGCTGTCTACGAAGCAATCGCCTCGTACCAAGAGTCATCATGCAGGCCAATATCAATGTTTGCGTGAATGCCGTCGGTCCGACACGCGTCGCCGCCTGCTTGGAAGCAAACGGCTACCTTTACGACTCACTTCTTCCCGCAGCGACCCTTCAGGCGACAATCGATCAATGCAACGAATCTGTCGGCTCCGCAAACATCGCTCGCTGTCTACGCGGTCGCAACGTGATCGAAAGATCGATCATGCAGGCGCACATCAACCACTGCGCGGCCCTTGTCGGCAATGATCGTATCTACTCGTGCCTGGCGGCCAACGGCATGGTCGACGTCAACGGCACGGCTTCCAATAGCGTCGCCGGACAAACACTTGCGCAAACAGACATCGACACGTGCATAACCAACGTGGGCCTCGGCTCGGTTGCTCGCTGCCTTGTTACCGCTAGGCAAAAGCTTGTCGCCAATCCGTATCAGCCGACGTTCGCAGCCTGCCACCGATTCAATGACCCTACGGGCGTGGCAGCTTGTTTAGATGGTTCGGGGATGCTTCCGGCTGGCCTAACTCAAGACAACATCAACACTTGTCTGACCGCCGCCGGCCTCGGAGGCCTGGAGACCTGCCTGCGCACGCGAGGCTTTATCACTTACCCCGCCGCCAACTAGTTCGACCGCGCCCAAGAGACGAGCCGAACGGGCCTCGAACCACAGACGAAGTGTGATTCCCAAAAGAATCATCGCCAAAGTTTGATGAGGCACCGTGATGTGTGGCGGGATATAAAACAAGAGATTCAAGATCCCCACCACCGTTTGCAGGATGACGATCACACCTGCAAAGAGAAAGAGACCGCGAACGCGCGCCGGGAGAACTGTCTTCGCGCCCGCCCTTGCTGCCGTCACTGCCCAAACCGCAAGACCCACAAAGAGCGCCACAAGCGCGTAAGCCACGAAGCGGTGAATGACCTGAAGGCCAATGGCACCCTTCCATGTCGGAACCCACTTCCCATTACATAAAGGCCAATCCACACAGACCGAACCCGCATACGTCGAAGCGACCAATCCGCCAATTGCGATCTGAGAAAAAACCAAAACCGGAAGAATCACGACGGGCCAACCTGGCAACCATGTCTCCGACTTCAGAGAAGTCTTAGTTTCGGACACCGCTTGGGAGGAGAGCTCACGATCCACAACGAAGTACATCCAAAGAACGGCACCCAAAAACAATGTCGCCAGCAGCAAGTGTGTCGTCACGATCACCGCTTTCACCAGCATCAAAACCGTGAGTCCACCCATGATGATTTGCGCAGAAAGAAACAACGTCCCCCATCCCGCAGCCAAGCGAAGACTCTTGCGCGATATTTGGCTGAGATCCTTGCGACGAAACGCGATCACAAGCGCTGCCGCGTACAAAAGCGCTACGACACCCGCGTAGGCACGATGAACGAATTCAAACCACACAGCCGGGTGGAAATCCGGAATCACTTTGCCAAAACAAAGCGGCCAGTCGGGGCAAGAAAGCCCTGCGTTCATCGTGCGAACGCCAGCTCCGAGCGCCATCAAACCCAAGATCATCACGGCCAGCACTATCAGATAAATTCGGTAGGATTTCAGAGTCATCGTTCTTCTCCCACTCGCTCATTGCCGAGCGCCGCTTCGACTTGCGCCATATTGACCGCGTGTTGGATCCAACGATCCATCACAGGTGCGGCCAGAAAGATGAGAATCGAAAGATTCGTCCACAAAAAGAATGGCAACCAGCGAGTTTTCGGTTCACCGCCATAAACCGAGCGGAAGTACTTCCAGAACTGCCAAACGACAACGGCCGACAGTGGCAAAACCAAAATCGCGTACGCCCAGCGAGCCGATGTGAAATAAGGAGCCGCCACCGCCGTCGCGACGTACGCGAACATATAGAGCGCCATGTGGTACAGCGTGCGCTCGGTTCCCACTCTTGTCGGAAGAACCGGGATACCACCTTTTTCGTAGTCATCTTTAAAACGAATCGCCAGCGACCAGAAGTGCGGCATCTGCCACAAGAACATCAACAAGAAGAGGTAGATCGGTTCCGGCATGAGAATCATCGGCTGATTGGCGGCATAACCGATCAACACCGGGGTCGCGCCAGGAATCGCGCCAGGCACGGCGCCAAATGCCCAATGCTTCTTCCACCAAAGCGTGTACGGCAGGTTGTAGAGAATGACGGTTCCAACGCCGAGCCAGAACACCGTCTGGTTCACCAAAATCGCCGCCATGGCGCCGATTGCGACGAACCCAAATCCCAAGATCCATGCTTGCGTGCGAGAAACCTTGCCGGAAGGGATGGGTCGCTTCGCCGTGCGCGGCATTTGCGCATCTATCAGGCTTTCCTGTGCTTGATTCAAGGCGAAGCTACCAGCGGACAGAAAGTAAAGGGCGGCAAAGGTGGCCAGTATATGGCCAAGGTCCCAAGACGTTTGAAACGGATGGCTCATGGCATAGCCAGCAGCTCCCGTGACCAGAACAAAAACCACGATTCCAGATTTCGTCAGATCGAAAAATAAACGCAAAAACAAAACCCCACCGTTTCGATGGGGTTTTGTCGCTTTTTGACCCAGTGCCGTCAAGCACTCTTGGCCCAAGCTTTGATCAATTCAAAGCTTACAGAGTGGACTGTTCAGAAACTCGTGTCACGATATCGAGAATCGAGAAGAACCACAGCACCAGCAAGAAGAAAACGCCCGTGCCAATGATCACTCGGTTCATCATATTGTCGTACTTCAAATGCATGAAATAGGCGAGAACGAGCGCCGCTTTCACCGAAGCGATTCCAAACGCAACCACAGCGTTAAACGCGCCGAAGTCGAACCACGTTACCGCAACCGTGATGAAGGTCAGGAAAATCAGGGCCGCAAAAACCTGCAAATAGGTCTTAAGCGGGATGATGTGATGTTCGTGAGCGCCGTGTGAAGTATTTCCCATTTTCTTTCTCCTTTATTCTACCAGGTAAAGCAGTGGGAAAAGGTAGATCCAAACCAAGTCAACCAAGTGCCAGAACAAACCAACACCCTCAACTGGAGTGTAGTAGTTCGGACCAAATTCGCCTCTCATCGTGCGAATCAATACCCAGCCGATGAGGCCCATGCCGATAAGTACGTGAATCCCGTGAATTCCCGTCATCATGAAATAGAACGAGAAGTACAGCCCGATGTTCTCCGGCAGCTTCAAATTTCCGATTTCAGACGCGATCATGTCCGCGTTTCCAGCGTACCAGTCACCAGGCAACAGACCGAGGTGAATCTTGTGCGAGTATTCGAGGTACTTGATTCCCATGAAGATGAATCCGCAGAGGATCGTGATCGACAACGCGATCACAGCCTTCTTTTGATCTTTGATCTGGCAGTAGTAAATCCCCAAAGCCATCGTCAAAGAACTGAAGAGAAGAACTACTGTGTTCGTCGCTCCATATCTCACATCCGTGAACTTTGAACCGATCTTGAACGTCTCTGGGAAGAGATGGTGGAAGATCGCGTAGGCGACGAAGAGTCCACCAAACATCAAAATTTCTGTGCAGAGGAAAACCCAAACTCCCTCTTTTGAACTCTGATGCTCGTGCTCAGCACTTTCATAATGATGAGCGTGGTGGCGAACCGAGTGGGTATTTCCGTGATTAGCGGTACTCATATGGACCTGCCGTTACAATAGGTGTTGTGTGGAAGTTCTCGTGTGGAGGCGGAGAAGACGTCTGCCATTCGAGAGTCTTCGCACCCCATGGGTTTGGACCTGCTGGCTTTCCTTTCAGAAGGCCATGGATGATCGTGATCAGCGCGACGACGAACCCGATGCCGATGAGGTAGGAACCGATTGTCGACACTTTGTTTAAGTGCTCATACTCCGGCAGATAGTCGAAGTAGCGACGTGGCATACCAAGCGATCCGAGAACGAACTGCGGGTAGAACGTGACGTTGAAACCAACGAAGATGAATACGAACGAGATACGCGCCCATGCGTCGTTGCAAAGCTTTCCGAACATTTTCGGGAACCAGTAGTAGATCCCGCCCATGATCGCCATCAGCGTTCCACCGACCATCACGTAGTGGAAGTGGGCAACAACGAAGTATGTGTCATGGAAGTGGACGTCCGTTGCGACAGTCGCCAAGAAGATCCCCGTTACCCCACCAATCGTGAAGAGGAACATGAACCCAAGAGCGAACAACATCGGCGAAGCCAAGTTGATCGACCCTTTGTAAAGCGTCGCGATCCAGTTGAAGAGCTTAATCGCCGTCGGAACACCAACCAACATCGTCAGGAACGAGAAGACAACGCCCGCAAACTCCGACTGACCCGATACAAACATGTGGTGGCCCCACACGAAGAACGAAACCGCCGCGATCGCCAAACTCGAGTACGCGATCGCCGTGTAACCGAAGATCGTTTTACGAGCGAACGTCGTGATGAGTTCCGAGATCACGCCGAATGCCGGCAAGATCATGATGTAAACCGCAGGGTGCGAGTAGAACCAGAAGAAGTGCTGGAACAAGACCGGGTCACCACCGAGTGCCGGATCAAAGAACCCGATACCGAAGATGTTTTCCGCCGCGAGCAACACGACTGTGATTGCCAAAACTGGCGTCGCCAAAACCTGGATGATCGCTGTCGAATACAACGCCCAAACAAACAGCGGGATGCGGTTCATCGTCATACCAGGGGCGCGAAGCTTGTGAGTCGTGACGACGAAGTTAAGTCCCGTGAGGATCGACGAGAATCCGGCGATGAAAACGCCCAGAGCCATACAGATGACAGCCGGAGCGTGTTTGATCGAATAGGGCGTATAGAACGTCCAGCCTGTGTCAGCCCCGCCGTAAAGCAACGACAAGAGCGCCACACCCGCACCAAGCAGCAGGCAGTACCAGCTCATGAGGTTCAGCCGCGGAAAGGCAACGTCCTTGGCCCCGATTTGCATCGGCAGGAAGAAGTTCCCCAAAAACGCCGGAATCCCAGGGATGATGACCAAGAAGACCATCACAGCCCCATGATACGTCATCACTCGGGCATAGGTTTCAGCCGTCATGATCGTTTCGCCGGTCGACCAGAGCTCGGTACGAATCGCCAAAGCGAAAAGACCACCGACAAGGAAGAAGATCATAACCGTGATGAAGTACATGATGCCGATGCGCTTGTGATCAAGCGACGTCAGCCAGGACCAGATGCCCTTTTGATGATTCAGATAGTTGTGCTCGCCGTGAGCGCCTGTTGATGCCATGGTGCCCACCTCCTTACTTCAGTGTCTTAATGAATTCGATAATCGCGTTAACTTCGTCATCCGAGAGCTGACCAGCATAAGCTGGCATTACGCCCTTCGGGAAAGTCGCAACGATATGCGCATTCGGGTTCAAGATTGATTCGCGAATATAGTTTTCGTCCGCTTTTGCCGAGCCACCGCCGTCGAAGGTACGGTTCGAGCCCCAAAGCCCTTTGAAAGTCGGACCGACAACGCGCGAGCCATCGGCGCTATGGCAGCCGACGCAGGCTTTTGCCGCGAAGAGCGCTTTTCCTTGATCCGCCAGGGTCAAGGCTCCTCCGCCTTCCGAGGCCAACCACGCTTCGAATTCAGGCATCGGAACCGCTTTCACCATCGCCTTCATTGCCGAGTGGCCAGAACCGCAGAACTCGGTACAGAAAACCCAGTAGTCACCTGGCTTTTCGATATTGAACCAAAGCATCGTGTAACGGCCAGGAACGATATCTTGTTTCACACGCGCAGCAGGCAAGTAGAACGAGTGCAGAACCGGACGATCCGTCGGGTCTGTCGAGTTCGCCGAGATCTTTTCCGAACCCATGATCAGCTTCACGGGACGGCCAACCGGTACAACCATCGTCGCCGGAGTTTTTTGACCTTTGTCATCGAGGCCCGCGACCACTTCTTTTCCGCTCTTATAAAGGAAACGCCAGTCCCACTTCTTCGCCATGACGTGAACTTCCAACGCATCCGCCGGAACGTTTCGCATGTCATGATAGACCTTCCAGCCCCATACGAAGACGAACATGAAGATCAAGAATGGGATGAACGACCACAAGAATTCCAACGTGTAGTTGTGCGAGATGTAGGCCGTCTTATCCGTCGCCGAGCGGCGCTGATACTTGTAGACGAAGTAGAACATCCCCCCGATCAGGATGATGAACGAGATCAAACTCGCGATCAAAAGAAACGCATAGATCTTGTCGACCTCAGCTGCTGTGGATGTCACTGCCGGCGGCATGAACGTGCTAGCCATGGCCGTCGAACCCGCCACGACAGCTCCTACTGCTGCCAACAATCCCGCAAACAAACGGGGCTTGAGTTTCATGAAGTCTCTCCTCTTCGAGCGCCTGACGCCCGAAATTCTATCTACAAATTCAATCGTGCCTTCACGTGTCCTGCTGCTCGCGACGAGCCCGTAGCCAAAACGGCAACAAGAACGCGGCAAGAACCAAGATGATCATCACACCACCTGCGCGCATCACACGTGACGCCGCGATCGTGAAACGACCCTCTTTCGGATCCCAATGAAAGCAAGCTAAAGTCAGTCTATCGACCAGCGTTCCGACCTGGCCCTTTGAAGCCTCGATCATCGACAGGCGCAACGCCTTTGGTTCAAACGTGATCCCGAAGAAATAACGGCTGATGGTGCCGTCTGGAGAAATCGCATAGGCAGCCGCCGCGTGCGCGTACTGTTTTTGCTCTTCATCCCAGCGGTACTTAAATCCGATGGCCTTAGCCAAAGGCTCGATCGAACTCGCTTCACCCGTTAGAAAGTGCCAACCCTTGGCTCCGTCTGCGCGCCCATATTCTTTGAGATAGCTTTCGCGCTTGGCAGCCGCCAGCTCGTGCTTCTCTTTGGGGTCGAAACTAATGATGACGACCTGGAATTCCTCACCCAGCGGTTTCTGCAACGCTTTGAATGCGTCGTTGAGCCCGTTGAGATGGAAGTTACAAAGACTCGGACAGTTGTAGTACGCAAGGCTCAGCAAGACCGGCTTGCCGGACGCCATATAGTCGCGCAGGCGAACCGTCTTTCCGTCTTGATCGACAAAAGGAGCGTCGATGTCGACCTTCGCGCCCAGGTTCTGCTGGATATCGAGGTCTGTTAGTTCTTTAGGAACTTCGTTGGCAAGACCTTCGCGCTCCTTCAAAGCATCTCGCGCCTCGCTATTGACCGAAGCCATCAAAGCCAAGGCCCCAGCCACCAGCCACACAAGAGCCCGAACGCGCGAGCGAGCCCGAACGCCGCTGTCGGCGCTGTATCTTGCTTTCGTCTGAGGGCTGTTAGCCGGCTTTACCGCCATCGAGTCACTCGCCTCGTTACTTCAGGCCAGGGGCTTTCGCCTTGAGATCCGCTTCAACATCCGCCGGAAGATCTTTCGTGATCGAGCGAATGAACTGCACAAGCGCCCATCGGTCTTTCGCCGGAAGCGCATCCTTGTAGCCTTGCATCGAGCTGCCTGGGATACCGTTTTGGAGAGTCGCGAAAAGCTGAAGCGATGTTCCACCCTGTTTCCACTTACCCTCGATCAAATTGCGCGGCTTAGGATTAAGACCACCGCCTGCGACGCCATCACCAGCACCCGCAACACCGTGGCACATAGCACAGTTCATTTTGTAAACAGCCGCGCCATGCTTCACCATTTTTTCGTTGGCAAGCCATGGCTCTGTCACGTCGGACACGTCGACTTTTTCTTCGACCTTAGCAACTGTCTGAGTTGCTCCTGAGTCGTCCGTCGCCTTCACTTCTTTAAGATCAACACCGCCGCTGAAGAAGGTAACGTAGATAAAACACGCAAACGTCACCACCATGCTGAAGATAAATGCGACAACGCCACCACTGTTGACGCCATCCTGACTCTCTTCTCTGTGATCCGCGTCTGGGTGGTTTCCGTCTGGACGATTCTGATTTGCCATTTTAACTCCGCATCAAGGTCGCTCTTATCAAAAATCAAAAATGCCCTTATCAAATCGAGCAGGAAGCCGAGGCCGAGTTCGGAGACACCGAACCAGCGACATCCAGATCCGCAACATATTGCTGCAAACTATTTGATAATTGAGTCTCTAGTTCTCACTTCAATGCCGTTGAAGCAAGCTGAATCCACGAGTTATTTCGATGATCTCGACAGAACTTGGTTTCGTCTTCGAACTGTCATTCCGGCGACCAAAACGCACCCATCAGAGCGGTAAAAATTCCGGACAAAACTGCTCGTTTTTTGACCTTTCTCCAGCAGCAATTTGTGGCAGAGTCACACGCCTCAGAATCTCGTTTCCGAAGCACCTGAAAAGCCCCTGCCCCCCCACTTTCGGCTGCCTCAATTAGAGCATTTACTCTAGTATGTGTGGTCAAAACGCAGTGATACCAGTATCTTGATGCATCGCAATTTAGTGATGCTTCGCGTTTAACTCGGCTGAGTGAAAGCTCTTTATCCGTTGACGAGAACGAATTGAAACCGATAGACCGCAACCCATGACAACACAATCTAATCTCAAATTTAACTTTCAAAACAAAAACGTGGTCGTCACTGGCGGCGCTCGCGGGATCGGCCTTCAGCTGACTCGTCAGTTTTTGGAAGCGGGCGCAAACGTCGCCGTTTGGGAATACTCGACGGAGTCGATCGAAACAGCCAAGTCAGAACTCGCGGCCTTCGGCTCACGCGTTCACTTTCAACAGGTCGACGTCTCGAAGTTCGAATCGACAGAAAAGGCCGCTCAAAGCCTTCCGTTTGCTGCACATATTCTCATCAACAACGCCGGCATAACCCGCGATAAGTCCTTTGGTAAAATGACACATGAAGACTTTGAAGCGGTTATCGACACCAACCTGACGGGCGTCTTCAATTGCACAAAGTCACTCATGCCGAAATTCGCCGACACTCCCGACAAACGCATCATCTCGATCTCGTCGGTCGTCGCTTTGTACGGAAACTTCGGTCAGACCAATTATGTCGCGGCGAAAGCCGGCGTGATCGGGATGACCAAGACTTGGGCACGAGAGCTTTCGCGCAAAGGCTTCACGGTCAACGCGGTTGCTCCGGGATTCACCATGACTCCTATGGTTGAGGCGATGCCGGCCGAGGCGCGCAAGACCATCGAAGAAAAAATTCCAGCAGGTCGCTTTGGAAAGCCTTCCGATATTGCGAATGCCTGCATGTTCCTTGCGTCCGAAGAGGCTTCCTATATCAGTGGCACCGTGATTTCCGTCGACGGAGCCCTGGTCGTTTAACGATCCAAGACGGATGGGAATCTTCCGGTGCGTGGGGCCCGGTCATGAAACCCGAGATACCGACGAGACAAACAAACGATTCATAGACGAATCAAGAGGGGACTATGAACTTCATCGCTCGCGCTCAACAGATCAAATTCGCGACCGTTACAGGTCTATTCGCATCAGGCCTATTGGCGGCCGCTGTCTTTGGCAGCAGCTCTCCCGCTATGGCAAAAAACAACGACAAGGCACGCGTTGACGACCGTCTCGCGGCTTACGAAACCGACTTCAAGCCCGTCGTTTCAAAAGATGCCACGACAAAGCAAGAGCGCCTTCAGGCGTTCGTGAAAATCCGCGGTCAACGCGAGCTTTTTGTCGACTACCTCAAACCAGCCGCTGGAAAACCCGTCGTTGTTCTGCTCAATGGTCTCACGTACCGCACGGGAGTATGGGACAGCTTCGTCAAAGAACTCAAAGGCGACGGCCTCGGAATCTTGCGCTACGATCCAATGGGACACGGCAAAACCCTGGCGAAGTCCGGTTTGCCTAACGAAGCGATCGAGTCCGACGAACAAGTAAAAGACCTAAACTCCCTGCTTTCTGTTTTGGGTATCCGCAAAGCGGTACACCTTGTCGGCCTCTCCTACGGTGGTGCGATTGGCACGCAGTTCACGATCGCTTATCCGAACAAGGTTGCAAACCTGATCCTGATGGCTCCATTCACAAAGCCACTTGATAGCCAAGATCAACAGATCCGTCTTCACATCGCTCAAACGCGCGCGATGTATCCGCTCAATCCCGCTTCGGACGACGAACTCTACGACTTCTTCTTAAAGCAAATCGTCTATGCGACGTATCCCATGGTTGAGCCGATCGTTCTTGAGCATCCCTGGAAGCTCGAAGCGACTTTCCGTCTCGTGCAAGGTGTTCGTAAATTCAAAGCTGAAAACGTCGTGGACCAGCTTCCGGACGCATCGGTGCACTTGATGGTTGCCGATTGGGATCAATACATCGCTCCGAAGATTCTCGAAGACCTTTGGAAGCAGATTCCAAAACGCGCTCGTCAGAGCCGCCTGATCATCAACCACTCGGAACACAAAATCCCAGAGGCGATGCCAAGCTTCTCGGCAAAATGGGTTCGCATGATCGTCGAAGGCGACGAACGTCTGCAAGACGGTCGCACATGGGAAGGCGGAACCTTCCTTGGTTACGCGGCTAGCGGAACCGAACGCATTAAAGTGAACTAATTGATTAGGAGGCTTCGATGGCTATTGTCGATCTCATGGGACACGGAATGAACGCAGACGTTATCCCCGCCTGCTTGCCGATGGATACGATCTTCCTTCACGGCAATCTCGCATCCAATACGTGGTGGGAACCTTCGATCGCACTCTGGAAAGCTCAGGCAAAACCAGGGCTCGAAGGCCGTGCGGTCATGGCCGAATGGCGCGGCTGCGGAAAGTCGGCGGCACCCAAGACCGAAGAGCAGCTTCACCCTGCGGCTCTCGCAGAAGACTACATTCAACTTTGTCATAAACTGGGCATCAAAAAGGCCTGCCTCGTCGGTCACTCGACAGGTGGAATCATCGCCCTGTACGCGATGCTCAAAGCGCCCGAGCTATTTGATCGCGCGGTTCTCTTGGATTCCGTCGGCGCATCAGGCGTGCAGTTTGGCCCCGAGATGTACGCGGCTTTCACGCAGATGAGCGAAGATCGCGGTGTCTGCGAGGCCGTGATGAACGGCACGATTCAAAACAACGATGCCAAGTCTCCGCTCTTTCAACGCATCGTCGATGATGCGTTCGGAATCGCGAAGATCAACTGGCACGGCGTTCCGCGCATGCTTCACGTCACAAACATGACGGCTGACCTCGGAAAGATAAATCACCAGATTCTCGTCCTTCACGGGCAGCACGACCCGGTGATCCCGCTAGATACCGCGAAGGTTCTTGCCGCTGGACTTCCAAACGCGCGTCTCGATGTCCTTGAAAACAACGGACACTCGGCAAACGTGGAAAGTCCCGAACTTTTCGTGAAGAAAGTGAACGAGTTTTTGTTCCAACGCCCGTGAAGACGGGCTTGTTATCAAGGATGAATCATGTCCGTTAGTACGCACGCCGCTAGTTCCGCACCCAAAGCCGTGATCAAGGGAATGGGGCTCTATGCCCCTCCCAATCTCGTGGAAAACGAGTTCTTCAACAAGAAGTACGATCGCGACATCAACACCTTCTTGCTTCAGCAGCGCAATATCAAACAACGCCACTTCATGCTTCCCGAGCAAGCGACATCGGATCTGATCATCCCGGCGGCGGAAGAGGCGATGAAAAACGCTGGCGTCACAGCAAAAGACCTCGATCTCATTCTCATCGCGACCGATACACCCGACTATGTTTCACCATCTACCGCCGCGGTCGTTCAGTACAAACTGCAAGCGACCCGAGCCGGCACATTTGATCTCAATACGGCGTGCGCGGGCTTTGTGACAGCGACAGATGTCGCCTCCAAGTACCTGGTGGCCGATGAGCGCTACCAAAACATCTTGGTTGTTGGCGCCTATGGAATGTCGAAGTATTTCGATTGGACCGATCACAAAGTCACCTCGGTTTTCGCCGACGGTGCGGGCGCCGCGGTTATCGGTCGCGCACAAGACTCGGAAACCGGAATCCTTGCTTCGCAGCTTGCGACCGACGGTCAGTACCATGACTACATGGGCATCTATGCAGGCGGAACCAAGTTCCCGATTTCCGAAGAGACCCTTGGTAAACGCATGCATCTCCTTCAGTTCACCAAGCGCATTCCACCAGAAACCAACGGCCGCATTTGGCCCGAACTGACCAACGCGATTTTGGATCGCATTGGAAAGTCGGTGGGCGATGTCGACCACTTCTTCTTCACACAAATCAATATCGGCTCAATTGTCGAAACCATGGGAAAGCTTGGCGCACCACTTGAGAAAGCGCACAATATCATGGATCGCTTTGGGTACACGGGCAGCGCCTGCATTCCGATGGCGATTGCGGATGCAGCTCGCCAGCACAAACTTAAAAAGGGCGATCTTGTCATGGTACTCGGTTCAGGCGGTGGAATGTCGATGTCCGCAATGGCAATGCGATGGGGTTACGATACCTAGAAAGATAGACGGAAAGACACCGAAGAGGAGCTTGGGGAAATGAACGAACTCGGCGATTTTGATTGGCTGAGACACTGGGCGCGACTCGCTCCACAAAATGTCACGATCCAGGATGCCGATTCTGGAAAATCTCTGACCTATCGCGAGCTCTATTACCTGAGCTGCCGCCTCGCTCACACGCTCTCAAAGGAATACGGTGTCACCAAGGGATCTCGGGTTGCGATGCTCGCGACCAACGAGATCGAGGCCGTCCCCCTTTTCTTCGGCTGCCTACGCGCAGGAGCGATGCTGGTCCCAGTGAACTTCCGACTCACTGGTCGCGAAGTTGAACACATCCTCGAAGACTCCGCCTCGCAGGCCCTCTTCGTACAAAAGAACTTTCTTTCCGTTCTAGAAAGCGTCTCAAACGAGGCACGACCCAAGAACACCGTCCTCTTCGAAGACTTTACCGCCCGCGTTCAGACCGAACTCGAAAGCTTCCGCGCATCGAGCCCGGAAAACCAAACAGTGCTTTCCTACAAAACTTCGACCTGGCATCTGCCCTTGCTTGCAGAGACCAACGAACCCTGCATGATTCTCTATACGTCGGGAACCACGGGCGCGCCGAAGGGCGCGTGCATCACGCCAAAGATGCTTCACTGGAACTCGATCAACACCACGTTGCGACTCAACCTTTCGCAATCCGACGTGTTCGTAAGCTTCCTTCCCTTTTTCCACACTGGCGGCTGGAACGTTTTGCTGACACCGTTCCTGCATCGCGGAGCACGCATTGTGCTGATGAAAAAGTTCGATGCCGATCGCATTCTCGAGCTTTGTGAAAAAGAAGGCGCCACGATTCTCTTTGGCGTTCCGACAACGATGGAGATGATGGCACATAGCCGCCGCTTCCACGACGTGCAACTCGCCAAAGTTCGCTATGCCATTGTTGGCGGCGAGCCCATGTCGATCGAACTCATCAAAACCTGGCAGGAAAAGGGCGTTCCTATCCGTCAGGGGTTCGGACTCACCGAGTTTGGACCAAACGTGTTTTCGCTCAACGAAACCGACGCGATTCGAAAAATCGGGTCCATCGGTTTTCCGAATTTCTACATCAGCACCAAAGTCGTCGACGACCACGGTAAAGAGGTTGGGCCGGGCGAAATCGGCGAACTGCTGCTCTCGGGCCCGGTCTGCACGCCTGGCTACTGGAAAAACGAGAAGGCGACAAAAGAGTCGATCGTCGATGGATGGTTTCATACCGGCGACCTCGTGCGCTTTGACGAAGAAGGCTACTTCTACGTCGCAGGCCGCAAGAAGGACATGTTCATTTCTGGCGGAGAAAACGTGTACCCCGTGGAAGTCGAACGCGTCTTAAGCCAGCTTCCTGCGATCCGCGAGGTCGCTGTCATTGGCGTGCCCGACGCGAAATGGGGCGAGGTCGGCTGCGCCTGCGTCAGTGTTGTCGCCGGTACGACACTCACGGAAGACGAGGTTATTCGCTTCTGCGCGGACAAGCTCGCGAAGTACAAGATCCCAAAAAGGGTGCAGTTCTTCCAAGATCTCCCAAAGGGGGACTCCGGAAAGATCCTCAAGCGCGAATTACGCCTAAACCTCGTCTCGATTTGAGACAACGAGCACGCTTCCGACGAAGGTCGAGGTGAATCTCAGTCTGATTCACTGTACGCTAGAGGGATGATGGGTCGCTCAAAGAGCTATTTCCTATGCCTCTCAGTTGTTTGGCTTTCGCTCTTCTTAAGCGCATGCCAGACCCCTCGCTACCGCGAGTTCGAGCAGGTGAAGGTCGGCATGTCGAAAGAGCAGGTGCTCAGCGTGGCCGGCAACCCGTCAAACCGTGATCGCAAACAGAGCGTCGACCGATGGACCTACAACCTGCATGATCATCCGGATGGGAAAACCGTTCGCGAAGTCCATTTCTTTGAAGGTGTTTCGACCTACGTCGGACCAAAGCAGCTGCCAGCTGTTAGCGCAGATCAACAGGATCAAATCAACGAAATCAAAAATCGTGAGGCCGAAGAGCGCGAGCGTGTCGACTACTCGAGCGTCAATAAACAGTACGAGATCCAACGATTTGTTCCAGTCGACGACGAAGAAGAGGGCCCCGTCATCCTCGAACAAAAATCCCAAGGCGGAACGGCTCGCTAAATCTCGATTTCAATTTTACGAAAATGAATTCTGTGCGCCTACTTCACCAGGTGAATGCGCTCGGGCATGTCTTCATCCTCTTGGACAGAGGCTGGCGCACGAATCTGAATCAACGGCTGCGGAACGGCGATCGGGTACACGATCTTCACCTGTTGGCGAAGACGATCCAGACGACCATCGAGCCCAAAGGCGTCTTCGATTTCCTCTAGCGACTTTAAACGCACCGCCTGGTAACGCCGCTCTTCTTCGCGATCGCGATCCGGATGCTGAAAGCGAACATGCAAACGCTCTTCTTCGTAGTCGCGGATCACCTTCGAGAGATCGCTATACTTAAAAGAGATTTGCTGAGTGACCAGTCTCACCCGCTCTGGGTTATCGAGGCTCTTTTTGTGTTCGATGAGATCCGAGATCTCTTTTTCGAGACTACGAATCTTGGTCGCGAAACTCGTCAACCGAGACTCGTGCTCTGTCCAACGACATTTTTTTTCCGTGTGCATGGCGGGCTTGGGTTTTTCCGCCTTCTCAGCTTTAGGGGCGCTTGCTATTGCTTTCGGCGACGAAAGAACGGCGACGAACGCAAGGATGAAACCCATGGCAGCAGGCGTGAGTTTAGAAAACTCACGTGGCCGAATCGGACTCTGAGATATCAAGTTCCGTAATCGCACTTTGCTCCCACCGAATCTGAACCGCGAGGTTCTTGATTCGATTAATGACGATCGTGGCCTTCACCGGACTTATGCGCTCTAGGCGCAACATCCCTCCACGAATCGTCGACATCACGGCGCTCGCATCCCAGCCGAAACGCGAGTCCTGTAATGCTTGTCGGATTTCAGTGCGCAGATCTTTCGTGTCGATTCCGGAAATCGTCACGGTCACGACCAAAGACCCGTCCTTGGCCGAACTCAGTTCGCTATTGGCATAGGCCGATATTCCCAACGGGTCGTTTGGATCAGTTTGAGACGAATCGCCACCCGCCGTACCCGAGCTGTCGTATCCAAGAAAGGCCTCCATATTGAGGTCTTCGACCGGCGCTTCGTCTGACGAGGCCGGGGCCGCAACTGGTGCCACAGCTGGGGGTGGATCAAAGGTCGGGAGCTGCCCGCCCAGATCCTGTGGAGCTTGCTGATTTTCACTAGGTGTCTCGGTCGGGATCTGAAAAGCTCCGAGATCAAAACCGCCGCCTTGATCCGCCGGCTCCTGGGAAGGCTCCGGTTCATCACCGGCCGCGTGAGCAACACCTTCCATGTCCACAAAGAGAACGACCGCACAAGTCGGGCATGTCACCATGCCGTAATCATCCCGCAACGGAGTCGAACACTTCGGGCAAGTCGGTGTCGTCGCCATATTTACCGTCTACGCTTGTCGCGCTCCATACGACGACGATCGGCGCGAGATATTCCCCCGCCGCCACCGCCCGAAGGACCACCATCGTCCGTTGGAGGACCGAACGTCAGACGTGTTTTCTTCGGCTTCAACGCCTCTAGCTGTTCTTCAGCTTCTGCGACCTGATCTGGAGCCGGACGGCGAGCCGGGCTGCTGCCCCCGCCGCCGTTCATCTCTTGTGCGTATTCCGGTGGAGCACCGACATCGCCCTGCGGAGCATCTGGAGAGTTCAGAACGAGCTGAATCTTAAAGAGCTTTTCCAGCGCCTCGCCACGAACAAAGCCATTCATCTCGCCAAACATACGGAAGGCCTCTTGTTTGTATTCCACAAGAGGGTCCTTCTGAGCGTATCCACGAAGTCCGATCCACTCGCGCATCTGATCCATGCGCTGAAGATGCTCTTTCCAGCGTTGGTCAATCGTCTGCAGCAAGATCATCTTCGCGACCTGAAGGTAGAACGGACCGAGATGTGTCTTTTGGAATTCCAAGCCCGCCAAGATCGCGGTCTTTACCTTTTCCACCACCTGATCCGCACTGATCGACTTCTCGTCGCCAAAATCGACTTCCACACCAAATTGCTGGCGAAGAGTGACCTGCAAGCCTTCGAGATTCCAATCTCCACGGTTTGAACGTTCATCGACGTGTGAATCGAGAATCGAAGAAACCTGATCACCAAGCATTTCACGCACGATCTCGTCGATCTTTTCGCCCTGAAGAACTTCGCGGCGAAGACCGTAGATCGCGGAACGCTGCTTGTTCATGACGTCGTCGTAATCGATCAAGTGTTTACGAATATCGAAGTTATGACCTTCGACCTTGCGTTGGGCACCTTCGATCGAGCGCGAAACCATGCGGGCCGTAATCGGTTCGTCTTCAGGGACATTCATCATGTCCATGATTTTGCTGACGCGTTCACCGTTGAACTTGCGCATCAGATCGTCATCGAGACCAAGATAGAAGCGCGAAGCACCCGGGTCACCTTGACGGCCCGAACGACCGCGAAGCTGGTTGTCGATACGACGAGATTCGTGACGTTCGGTACCGATGATGTAAAGACCACCGGCCGCGATCACTTCTTCTTTTTCTTTCTCACATTGAGCTTTGAACTTCTTCAAGGCCTCTTGATATTCCGGCGACTCGGTATCCGGGTTCACCTGACGCGCCATGAACTCGGCGTTTCCACCAAGAACGATGTCGGTACCGCGACCGGCCATGTTTGTCGCAATCGTGCAGGCCCCTTTGCGGCCCGCCTGAGCGACGATCTCGGCTTCTTGCTCGTGGTGTTTGGCGTTGAGAACCTTGTGCGGAACTCCGGCCTTTTTCAGGTATTGCGAAAGAAGCTCCGAACGCTCGATCGAAACCGTACCGACCAGAACCGGCTGACCTTTCGCCTGACATTCTTTGATGTCGCGAACGATGGACGTGTACTTGCCGTTGGCATTTTTAAAGACAACGTCTTCATGGTCGACACGCTTGATCGGACGATTGGTCGGGATCACCGAAACGTCGAGGCCGTAGATTTTCTTCATCTCGACAGCTTCGGTTTCCGCAGTACCCGTCATCCCGCCAAGTTTTTTGTACATGCGGAAATAGTTCTGGAAGGTGATGGTCGCAAGAGTTTGGTTCTCGTTTTTCACCTTCACGTTTTCTTTGGCTTCAACCGCCTGGTGAAGACCATCGCTCCAGCGACGACCTTCCATCAAACGGCCAGTGAATTCATCGACGATCACGATCTCGCCATCTTTGATCATGTAATCGACGTCGAGATGGTAGAGGTGGTGCGCCTTAAGGCCTTGATACACATGGTGAATGAGTTCGATGTTTTGCGGATCGTAGAGGTTTTCGATTTTCAAAAGCTCTTCGACTTTCGAGTTCCCCTCTTCCGTCAGAGCAACCGTTCGCGACTTTTCTTCCATCGTGAAGTGCTGTTCTTTCTTCAGATGCGGAATGATCGCGTTGATCATGTAGTACTTGTCGGTCGAATCCTCGGCCGGGCCCGAAATAATCAGCGGCGTACGGGCTTCATCGATCAGGATCGAGTCACACTCGTCGACAATCGCAAAATTCAGCGGCCGTTGAGCGAATTCGCTTAGGTCGAACTTCATATTGTCGCGCAGATAATCAAAACCGAGTTCGTTGTTCGTGCAGTAGGAAATGTCCGCGCGGTAGGCGCGAATTTTTTCGTCTTCCGACTGACCGTGGACAATGACATCCGTCGTAAGCCCCAGCCATCCGTAAAGACGCCCCATCCACTCGGCATCACGGCGAGCGAGATAGTCGTTCACCGTGACGATGTGAACACCCTTGCCCTCGAGACCATTTAGGTACGCGGCCAATGTCGCCACCAAAGTTTTACCTTCACCGGTTCTCATTTCGGCAATCGAACCGCGGTGAAGAATCATCCCACCGATGAGCTGAACATCGTAGTGCCGCATTCCGAGAACTCGGCGGCTCGCCTCACGGCAAACTGCAAATGCTTCTGGCAAAATGTCGTCGAGAGTTTCACCCTTCGCCAATCGCTCTTTAAAAAGCACCGTCTGATTTTGCAGTTCAGAGTCCGACATGGCTTGGTAGCGCGGCTCGAGACTGTTGATTTGGGAAATAACTGGTCCAAGGCGCTTCATTTCGCGCTCGTGAGCCGTACCGAAAACTTTGGTGAGAACAGCGTTGATCATAGCGTATACACTACCTTTTCCATTGCCCGGGAGGCACCCGAGAAATCGGAGGTTTAGGGCGCCGCATCGGCCCGTCGACCGGTTTGGCGCATAAGCTCAAACACTGTGACCGCCACGGCGTTTGACAAGTTCAGGCTCCGCACTTTTCCCGGCATCGGGATTTTAAGCACTCTAGAGGGGTCAATTATTTCTGCCTGGTCCTTCAGACCCACGGTTTCTTTCCCAAAAACCAGCCAATCGCCACGCTGGAACTGGACCTCGTGAATCGAGGTTTCACCCCAGGTCTCGATATAGAAGACCCGGCTAGGGTCATGATCGGCGGCAACCCGGCTCGACCACGTCGCAAAATCAGGATGAACATCCATCGCCAGATCCTGCCAGTAATCCAGACCCGCCCGCTTGACCCGAGATTCCGTGAGCTCAAAACCCAACGGCTCGATCAAGTGGAGCTCCGACCCCGTCCCTACACACGTTCGGCTGATATTCCCCGTATTCTCGGGAATCAGGGGTTCCACCAAAACCACGCGACAAAGTGGGTCCACCAGCCGCTGCTGCGGCGGCAGGAAATTCGTCGTCTGGATGGTTTTCGGCGATTGCGACATGCCGAGGTTATGACACAGCTCGCTCCATTTCGGGAGCCCTAGCTCTACTGATTGGGAAACCTTCTCACTGTTCGGAGTTTCTTTTGACTCTGATGGTGAGTGGCTCCTAATTTGAGGTCCCGAGTACATGAAAAAGATCGAAGCCATCATCAAGCCATTCAAGCTGGACGATGTTGTTGAAGCTCTGTCAGAGATCGGCGTCGAGGGAGTCTCGGTTTCCGAAATCCGCGGGTTTGGACGACAAAAAGGTCGCGCCGAAATTTATAAAGGCGCGGAGTACGTCGTCGACTTTTTACCCAAAACCAAACTTGAAATCGTGGTCAATGACGACCTTTGCGAAGCGGCTGTTGAGGCCATCGCGAAAGCAGCCAAAACAGGCAAAATTGGCGACGGTAAAATCTTCGTGATGAATGTGGAGAGCGTTTTGCGCATTCGCACCGGAGAGAAGGACGAGTCGGCTGTCTAGGGAAACAGACCGCCGATCGTTTGTGGGAAATGTGAAAGAAAAATGCTTGTGGGAATCCCCGCCACTCGCACTGGAACCAGACCCGAGGAAAAGGAGAGACTATGTCCCCGGTTGAAGTAATTGAGTTCGCGAAAAAAAACGGCGTGAAGATGGTCGACTTGAAGTTTGTCGATATGCCAGGACTCTGGCAGCACTTCACAATTCCCCTTCATCAACTCGAGCCAGAGGTTTTTGAAAACGGCCTCATGTTCGACGGTAGCTCGATCCGTGGATGGCGCAATATCCACGAGTCCGACATGATGATTAAGCCCGATCCAAAGACCGCTCGCATCGAGCCGTTCATGGAAGTTCCGACTCTCTCACTTCTTTGCGACGTTCACGTTCCAGAAACAGGCGAACCCTACAACCGCGATCCGCGCCAAATCGCCAGAAAAGCTCTCGCTTACTTAAAGTCTCTCGGGATCGCGGACACGGCGTACTTCGGACCAGAAGCGGAATTCTTCATCTTCGACGACATCCGTTACGAACAAAATCAAAACGGCGCTTTCTACCAAATCGATTCGGATGAAGCGCACTGGAACACGGGCCGCGACGAAGGCAAAAACCTTGGCTACAAGCCACGCCCTAAAGAAGGTTACTTCCCAGCTTTGCCACACGACACTCTCCATGACCTGCGCACGGAGATCTGTTTGGAAATGGAAAAAGTCGGAATGGTTGTTGAGCGCCAACACCACGAAGTTGCAAGCGCCGGTCAGGGTGAAATCAACTTCCGCTTCGACAAAATGCTCGAAACAGCCGACAACTTGATGTGGTTCAAATACATCGTAAAGAACGTTGCTCGCCGCCACGGCAAAACAGCGACCTTCATGCCAAAGCCAATCTTTGGTGACAACGGTTCGGGTATGCACTGCCACATGTCGCTCTGGAAAGACGGCCAAAACCTCTTCGCCGGCGACAAGTACGCAGGCCTTTCGCAGATGGCTCTGCACTTCATCGGCGGGATTTTGAAGCACGCGCCAGCAATGTGCGCGATCACGAACCCTTCGACAAACTCGTACAAGCGTCTTGTTCCAGGCTTCGAAGCTCCTGTTCGCTTGGCTTACAGCTACCGCAACCGTTCGGCTGCGATCCGTATTCCAAACACAGGCACAAGCCCGAAAGCGAAGCGCATCGAGTTCCGTACGCCAGATCCTTCGGCGAACATCTATCTCTGCTTGGCGGCACTCTTGATGGCGGGTATCGACGGTATCCAAAACAAGATCAACCCAGGCGATCCACTCGACAAAGACATCTACGGTTTGAGCCCGCAGGAACTTGCAAACGTTCCGTCGGTACCTCCGACTTTGGACAAAGCGCTTGAGAATTTAAAAGAAGGCGCGGCCTTCTTGCGCAAGGGCGATGTATTCTCGGAAGACTTCGTAGACACTTGGATCGACTACAAGTACTCACGCGAAGTTATCCCAATGCAACAGCGTCCTTCGCCTTACGAATTCATGCTGTACTTCGATATCTAGATCATGCGCTACGGGGCCCAACCCGGCTCAAGGTACCGCCTTGTTTTTTGATTTGCAGCGCATTAAGGACCGCACCGCAAGGGCGGTCCTTTTCATTTCTCCGGCGGAGAGTCAAAGGTTGGCGATTGACCATTTTGGTCGGACCGGATTAGCTCCTAAGCCATGAAAGACGAATTTATTCCATTTCTCGCGTACGAGTGGCTGCAGGTAGAAGACGGTTCCGTCACAATCGGAATCAGTGAAGAAGGACTTGAAGAGCTGACCGAAGTGTCGGCGATCAATCTTCCTGCCGAAGGCGAAGAAATCGGAGCCGACGAAGTCTGCGGTGAAATCGAAACCGATTCCGGCCCGCTCAATCTCTACAGCCCCGTTGAAGGCAAAGTGGTGGAAATCAATGCGGCTGTCGTTGAAAACCCGCAGCTCCTGTTTGAAGACCCATACGGCGACGGATGGCTCTTCCGCGTTGAAGCGACGGACCCTGAAGACCTTGATGATTTAACCAACGCCGACTCTGGCGACGACGAGTAATCTCGAAACGTATCGTCCGTCTAATTGGCTCGTATCCAAAAGCAAAAAACCCGGCCATGAGCCGGGTTTTTTTATTGCCCGCTTTACGCGGCGCAAATCAAAAAACAAGGAGGTACCTTAGGCGGACTTTGCGGGTGGCGGTGTTGGTGCGCCTGCCGTGTTTGTTGGAACCGAGTGGCTGCTTGGTGCCACGCGCTCGTTCACGTCTGTTTCTTGCCATGCAAGAGCGAGAGAGTCCGACATACGAGTAACTGCTGTGTAGTAGGTCGTCTCGACCGAAAGAAGCGTGTTCAAGACACCCATCAAAGCCGAGAGACCGATACCCACGATCGACTTGATCATCGCAGCCGAGATATGAACAAGGAACCCGTCCATAACTTTTTTCGTGTTCTCGATGTTGCTCAAGTCCATGTTTCCAAGTTCTGGAAGACCGGCCGCGATCCCCATGAAGGTACCGAAGATACCCAAGACAAGGAAAAGACCTGGCAATGTCGCGAGCAATTCGTTCGCCGTCGAAATCGGAAGAATACCGAAAACACGCGAGAAGTACGGATTCGTATCGAACGACGAACGAACGATATCTTGGAAATCCGCGCGGCCCGAACGCTCGACGCTCTTCTTGAGATAACCGACATGCACGACAAGTTCTTCGACAAAGCGCTGAAGAGCCGAGTGGAGCATGAACAAACGATCCGCAAGCGATTCGACTTTATCGAGGCTGCGAAGTTTGTAGCGGTCATTGATCTCGAAACACTCGAGATAGGTCTTCTCGAGCAGAGCTCGGATCAGGCGCGAGAAAGATCCCACACGAGGAGCTTCGCCTTGAGCAACTGCACGAAGATAGAAGTGCAGGCGAACCGCAAACTCACGCGCGAAGCGCAATTTTGCGCGAATAACCCAGAACAACGAGACGCGCATAAACACCGCGATCACAAACATCACCAACATGATTGGTACGATATTGTTCGAGGCTGTGTTGAACACGTTCGTCATTAACGCTTGGCTAACATTATCTTGCATTTCCATGACGGCCTATTCCTTCAATGTAAATCGTATGACGACGATTTGGTGTTTCTTACAGTTAAACTTCTCGCAATAGTTGGAATCCGCACCCGAGCCCGCAGGCGCTCGATCCGCAGAAAGGTAGCTTCGTCCCGATACCTTCACCAGCGGCAGAAGATCCCGTTGTTTGTCGAACGTGATCTTCTTCGGGTCGAAGGCGAAATCGAAGATGGAACGAGCGCGACGGTAGCTCAAGTCCATGTTGTAGTTGACCGCCGCACGATCTCTAGTTGCCATCGATTGGGGATCAACCACACGACCTTGGAAAGTCGGTGAGGCAAATCCCACGATTTCAACCGAGTCGAGCTTTCGGGCAATTTCACTGTTCTCGAACAAGCTACGTGCGTAAACCGGCAATGTCTTGCGAACGACCGAGACCATGCCCGGCTTCAGGGTCGCAGAACCCGTATCGAAGTATTCATCACCAAACGAGATCGTGACCTCACCCGTCTTCGGATCGACCTCGGCGTCGACACCAGCCGCGCGAAGGTTCGCCTTGATCTGGTTAGCAAGTCGGCGTTGAGCATTTAGCTTGTTGACGCTTGCATTGAGATCACGCTGTAGCGACTGATTCGTCTTTTGAAGATTTTCAATCGAATCGCCATACTGTCTCTCGGCGGCGGCAAGACGACGTTTCGCGCCTTCCAAATCGCCCGAAAGACCCGCGACTTTATCATTCATCTCACGCTCGGCAGCAGCAAGACGCTCTTTAAGAGCTTTCTCCGCTGCCGCCTTTTCCGCAGCCGAACCTTTTGCCGCTTTCAAAGCCGCTTCATACTTACCACGCTCACGCGCGACAGCCGCTTCGTGTTCACCGCGAATTCCGTCAAGTGCCTTTTCATACTCGCCAGCCTGCCGCTGCAACTGTCCGACGAGCTTTTCGGCTTCACGCGATTTCGCGGCCAGATCCGCTTCGACTTGACCAAGACGCTTGTTGGTCGCCGAACGTTCGCCCTCAAGAGCTGAGATCTTGTCGTTCATCTCGCGTTCGGATTGAGCTAGCTTAGCCTGAAGCTCTTTCGCCGCCGCCGCTTTTTGAGCCGCTGTCATCTTAGCCGCGCTGATCTGTTCTTCATACTCTGCGCGCTCGCGTGCGACACGAGCTTCATGATCCGCCTTGGCCTTGGACATCTGACTTTCGAAATCCTCTTTCGATTTCTTCAAATCCGATGAGAGACGCGTAGCAAGGCGCGACTTACGATCAAGCTCCTGCTGGGTTTTCTGAAGCTGCTGGCTTGCTTCTTGGTTTTGTCCTTCAAGCTCGGCGATCTTGGTCGAAGCGATCGAACGCTCGGCCTTTAAAGTTTCCTCGGCTTCGCGACGTTGTTTTGCGCTTACGTTCTTCAAGTTCTTGATCGAACGTTCGCGTGATGCCAAATCGTCTTTGATCTTCGCGATACGACGTTTGTTCGACTCGATCGTCTTTTCTTGACGTTTTGTTTCTTCGTCGAGTTCGTCGATCTTGAAATCTTTTTCTTCGATACGTCCGTCGCGATCATCCAACATCGTCAACTGACGTTTCGACTTAGCCGACGAAACGAGGTTCGCGTTCACGATGTTTTTGATGAGAGCTTGGTAGCGGTTCAGACCGTTGAATTTGACTTTTGCTTCGCGAGCACGCTCGGCGGCGTCTTGATACTCCGCTTGAGCCTGCTCTTCGAGAAGCGAAAGCTGTTCCTCTAGGTCTCGATACATCGCGACTTCGTCACGCGAAGCGCCTTTTTCGATGTAGTCGTCCTTTAAGACTTCATAAGCGCGAACTTGTTTTTCAAGCTCACTCATTCGCATACTTGATACTCGTAGCTGCTCTTGCGCGACAACCGCCGCTGCACCACCGCGAAGATTCGCGACCGTGTACAACAGAAGGAATGTCACAGAGAGAACGAGGAACAAGTCGGAATACGAAGTCCACTGGTGACCCGTGCCGTGTTCAACCTTGTGTTTGATGCGATCAAAATCCAATCCCATAAGCGATCTATCGGAGCGGCTTATGGCAAAATGAAGTCTAGCAAATACGGTCAGGACCCCGCCCGGACCACCGCATAGGCCAAAACTAGACTCGACCCGATTGTGAGGATTTGCTCAATATTCGTCTCACGTCATGAGACAGCATCTCAAAGGAAGCGGCCAATGAATGGACAGGACGGATCGCCTGTTTTTTCGCTTCCGGCGGTATTACAATGAGAAGATGGCACCTGGACCTTCGCCAAGTCTAGTCGAGTCTTTTGTGTTTTTTCTCAATGACTCGGGTTTATCGACCGAAATGATTCGTGAGCTGAAAAGCATGAAGCCATTAAGCGAGGATCTGACGTGACAGGAAATTCAGGATCAGACTTCAGAATAAAACTGCTTGTTGTACACCCTGACGGTAGACGACAAAAGTTTCTCGTCACTTTCCCCGAGCGACGAACTCTGAAGATCGATCAACGATATATCGGCCTTCCGCTTACACTGCGTGTGGACTTCGTCCCTGGTGCGATCGTTTGCCGACCTGGCACCGGACACACCCTCACGATCGCGGGAAAGCCGGCGAAAGAGCACACCCTCAACGTGAACGACACTGTCGGGCTCGATCAGTACTCGATCGAGTTCTTGGAACTTCCCGAGCCGCTTCCGATGGAAGAGGCAACGCGATTCGTGAACATCAACGAAATGATCGAGGCTACCGTCGTAGCGGCTCTTCCACGCGACATGAAGGACGAAGGAGAATTCACTCCGCTTCCTCAGGTGGCCAATCAGCCAGCAAGCCCGCAACTGCCGTATGCTCCGCAGCCACCACCAGTGCCGCAGGCTTCGCACAATAAAACACCTACACCAGCCCCACGCGTGCCCGAGGCTCCAATGCCTCAAGCACAACCGGCGCCACAACAGTACCAACCAGCTCCACAATACCAGCCGGCTCCACAGCCGCAGTATCAGGTGCCGCAACAGGTTGCTCAACAACAGTATCAGCCTGAGGTGCATCGTCCGGACCCAGAGGACTCGACAGCTATTATTCGTCGTCTTCAGGTTCCAGGCGCCATGCCACCTAGCCAAAACTCGTATTCGAACTACTCGACGCTGGAGCCGGCAAATCGTTCCGACGCCACGACGACAGGTACGTTCACACGCAATACTTCGACTGGCTATGTCGCCGACCAAACAGACATCGGCGAAGTGCCAGCCCGTCCCGGATTTACTCTTCAGAAAAAGCATATGATGGTCGGTGGCGCCGCACTTGTTCTCGTGTTGGCCTACCTCGCGATCGGCCCCAAGTTCGGCGGCCAAACGACGGAGTCCACCGAACTCGCAAGCGAGCAAACCTCGGAGTCGCCAACCGACGAAATGAAACCTATGGATCTTCCCGATTCGGAGCCGACCCAAGTCACTTCGAGTCCGGAGACTAAACCCGAGCCAGCGGCGATCGCAGAATCAGACCCGGCCGTGGTTCCAAACGCTCTTATTCCGGCACCGGTTCCTATGGCGACCGGCGGCTCGGCCCCTACGGGCAATCCGTTTGAGGACGCATCCGGTGGTTTCGACCCAATGGCGACGACTCAGTTTTTCGCAGCGGTTGAAGCCGGTGATGAAGCGAAGATCAAAGAACTCATCGAGAAGCGTGTCGTTGATGTGAACCTATCACGTCAAAAGGGGTATGCGGTTCTCCACCTAGCTGCAGCCAACGGCGATCTGCAAACAGTGAAGTTCCTGCTGCGCATGAAAGCGGACGTCAACGTTCTTGATGGCTCCGGAGCGACTCCCCTAATGTGGGCTGTGTTCCGCCGTCGCGAGGATGTTGTAAAGTTCTTAGCTCCTAAAACAGACCTCAAGATCGAGCGCCATGGTGGCGAGACGGCCTTTGCTCTTGCGAAACGCATGAAGCAAAACCGAATCTTGAAGGTTCTCGATCCAGAGCCGAAGAAAAAGACCGCAAGCAAATCGGGCTCGAAAAAACGAGTCCCGACCGCTTTGCCTGATAAAAAGAAGTAAATCAGTCGTCTGAAGGCGCTTCAGATTCCTGCGCGCGCGGATCGCCGATGGCGATTTCTTGTATTTCTGAGCCATCATGGCGATACAGCTTCGGCTGTTCATCTTGCACAGTCGCAATACAAACCGGCCGCCCCCAGATTGCCTGTAGGTTTTTAAGCGTTTCACGCATGTAATCCGGCTGCATTTCGATGCCTTCAAACAGATGCGTCAGCAATAGTTCGCCGCGATTCTCGAAGTTGGCATTTTCAACCTGAATAATCGGCTGACCAAAGTTCGTGAGCTGAAACAGAAGCTGCTTTTTGATCAGAGGGAAATCGCGCGTGTCGACTTCATACTGGCCAGTTCGCTTATTAAACTTATAAACGAACATCTTGTTCTCGACACAGAAATCCTCCGTTAGGAATTCATCGATGAACGTGACGTCATTGTAGTTGCGTCGAATTTCAAAGATCTTCTCGCGGCCCTGGCCAAGTTTTTTATCCCAGTTGAGCTTCTGACGAATGTCGTCGCACTCGTTCCACTCTTTGCCGAATTGACCTTTGTTCCAGCGATCTTCGATATTGCGGAAAAGTTCGATCCCGATTTTATAGGGATTAAATCCGTTAGGCGACATCGCCATGGTGCCCGAATGCGCGTCGGCGAAATCAATGATTTCCGAATCGCTCATAATATCTTGGGTCATCATTTTCGAGTGCCAGTACGATGCCCAGCCCTCGTTCATGATTTTCGTCATGCCCTGCGGAGCAAAGTAATAGGCCTCATCACGGATGATCGAAATGATATCCTGCTGCCAGTTTTTAAGTGGCGCATGGTGCATCAAAAAACCCAAGATATCGCGCTGTGGTTCGCTTGGAAACTTCGCTAGGCGTGACGACTCTTCGGCCGCCTTTTGTTTTTGGTGATCCACGAACTCTTTTGGATTGATGTACTCATCCATGTAGTCGCGATTCACCATCTTAAGCAGCGACACTTCGCTACTGCTTTCTTCTTCGACTGCACGTTTTTGAGGGGTTCGCTTTTGTATGTATGGAGAATGACGATCAATAAGGTTTTCCAACGAAAGAACCTTATCGATGAAATCTTCAACCGTGTTGATACCATAGCGGTCGATATAACGGCGAATGCGAGTCGCATGGTTCGCCATTTGATCCATCATTTTACGATTCGTCGGGGCAAACCACTGGTTGTTCTTAAAAAAGTCGCAGTGGCCGTAAACGTGGGCCATGACGAGCTTCTGATCGACCATGCGGTTGCCTTCCATCAGGTACGCATAGCAAGGGTCGGTGTTCACAACCATTTCGTAGATCTTAGAAAGTCCGTACTCATAGCTCTTTGAAAGCTGCTCGTACTCCATTCCAAAGCGCCAATGTGGATAACGCACTGGAAAACCACCATAAGCGGCGAATTGATTGATCTGATCGTAAGTGATGAGTTCAAAAATCGTCTCGAACATATCGAGACCATAGCCCTCGGCGATTTTGAGAATCTTAACCCGCCACTTTTCGAGTTCAGGCGTGAGGTTCGCCATCGTTAGCGCCCCTTTCCGAGGAAGTCTTTGATCGAATTCAAAATTTTGTCGCGATTTTCGATCTTCGAAATCACCAGGCGTTCGTCATCTGGAAACTCGCGCTCGAGATCCTTAGCGAATTGGCCGCTACCGTACTTCGACTCAACCTGGCCGTAACCAAACTGGTTCACATTCGGGAGGAAAAACTCGTGCAAAAGTCGCATACAAAGACGCGTGTCCTCGCCCGACCAGTTGTCACCGTCCGAAAAATGAAACGGATAGATGTTCCATTGATCCGGCGGATAGTGAGCTTCGATGATGTCTTTGGCGAGCTTAAAGGCCGACGAGATCAACGTTCCGCCAGACTCACTGGTTGAAAAGAATGTCTTTTCATCAACTTCTTTGGCTGTCGCATCGTGGATGATGAAGCGAGTTTCAAGACCCTTGTAATGCTTCTTAAGCCACGTGTTGATCCAGAAGCTTTCTAGGCGAACGATCTCTTTTTGCTCTTCACCCATCGAACCCGAAACGTCCATCATGTAAATCACAACAGCGTTTGCCTGCGGCTGAACGACTTGCTTAAACGAGCGATAGCGAAAATCGCTGCGAATGGGAACGATGACGGGGTTTTCGGGCGTGTAGACACCGCTCGAAATGTAGCGCTTAAGCGCACGCTTATATGAGGATTTAAAATGTCGCAGACCCTCTGGCCCCACCGGAGCAAGCCCTGAGTACTTGGTTTTGATTGCGTCTTGTCGCGGGCGACCTTTGGGTTTGATGTCTGGAAGCTCAAGTTCTTCGCCTAAAATGGCTGCAAGCTCTTCCATCGTGACGCCGACTTCGATTTGGTGCTGGCCAGGCTGATTCCCCGCTTCGCCACTGCCCTCTTGCGGCTCGCCGTTCATGGCGTCGCCTGGCTTACCTTGCCCTTGGCCGACGCCGCCTTGTTGCTTGGGACCGTACTTGAAACGGGGGATGTCGATCGAAGGCACCGGAATTTTTACGAAGTCGTTTTCACGCTTTCCGATCATCTCGCCATGCGTGACGTACTTCTTGAAATTCTCTTTGATCCGTCCGCGAACGATGTCGCGGAAGCGGTTCTGGTCCTCACGAATCGACATAGCACCTACTTATTCTTCACGTCTCCACGAGCAAAGATACTTGCAACGTATTGGAGAACATCTGTCGCCGAAATCTCGTCGTAACCGTAATCCTTTATCAGACGCGACTTCACGATATCGATCTTCTCTTGCGTCTCTTTATCGACAACCGAAGAGACCAAAGAGGTGAGCTTGATTGAATCTTTTTGATCTTCAAAAAGCTTCAATTCGAGAGCTTTGTGTAGGCGTTCGTTCGTTTTGTAGTCGAATTTTTTGCCCTCTAGCGAAAGCTTTCCGATGTAGTTCATGATTTCGCTTCGGAAATCTTGCTTACGGGATTCTGGGATCTCGATCTTCTCTTCGATCGAACGCATCAGACGCTCATCTGGCTCTTCATCGTGACCCGTGAAGTGGTTGCGAACTCGCTCTTTATGCGTGAACGCCTTCACATGATCGATGTAGTTCGCGCACAAACGAGCCAGTGCTGAATCATCGGCCGAAATCGCGCGCTGAACTTCACCTTTGATGATCTCTTCGTACTCCTGCTTCACGACACCAAGAAGTTCGCGGAATTCATTGCGAAGCTCTTCGTTTGAAAGCAGCGCGTGGCTCTTAAGACCCGAATCAAGTTCGTTTAAAACCATGAACGGGTTCACCGAACCACGATTCGCCTGCTGAGCATTTACCAAGGCGTTAGAAAGTTTGTCCTGGATATAGCGTGGCGAAATACCGTCAAGGCCTTCGCGAGTCGCCTCTTTACGAAGCTCCTTCACATTGTCTTCTGTGTAGTTGGGAAGCGTTTTTCCGTCGTAAAGCTTTAGCTTTTGCAAACGTGTGAGGTTTGCTTTCTTTGGCTTTTCAAGTCGCGTGAGAACAGCCCACATCGCGGCCATCTCGACCGTGTGCGGAGCAATCGATACACCACGAAGTTTGCGCGAATTGAAATCCTTTTTATAGATGTTCACTTCGTGGCGCCACTTCGTGATGTAAGGAATGTCGATCTTCACCGTACGATCGCGAAGGGCTTCCATAAACTCGTTGTCTTGAAGACGGCGATATTCGGGCTCGTTGGTGTGACCGATGATGACTTCGTCGATATGAGTTTGCGCGAATTTCTTCGGCTTCACTCGGTGTTCCTGCGAAGCGCCCAAGAGGTCGTACAAGAACGCGACGTCCAGCTTCAAAACCTCGACGAATTCGATCATACCGCGGTTTGCGACGTTGAATTCCCCATCGAAGTTGAAAGCGCGAGGGTCTGAATCCGAACCGTACTCAGCGATTTTACGATAGTTGATATCGCCCGTGAGCTCGGTTGAATCTTGGTTCTTTTCATCTTTTGGCTGGAAAGTACCGATCCCGATGCGGTCGGCTTCGCTTAGCACCAGGCGCTTTACGCGCACATGTGAAAGCACTTTCGAAACATCGCCGTTATAACGTTCCATCAACTGACGGAAGATGAAGCGCGAAGGTGGCGAAAGTTCGCCGTCGATGGAAATTCTAAATTCCGTTTTGTTACCGCGGTTGAGCTCTTCCACGATGCGCGGGCGAAGCTCGTCTGGGATCAAAAGCAGCGGCTCTTCGTGCATGGGCGAAGCGTAGGACTTCACGTCTTTACCAAGAAGGCCCTGAAGCTCACCTTTCTCGTCAACCCATTCAAAGGTGTACATCGCGCCTTGATCGGTTTTTGAGTAGCGCTCGACACCTTTTTTTAGCGACCGGCAGATTGTCGATTTCGCTGAACCGACCGGACCATGAAGAAGAATGACACGTTTTTCAGTTCCGTAGCCAAGGGCCGCCGAACGAAGAACATTCACGAGCTTCATCAACGGAACGTCGAGACCAAACACCGCATCGCGCCCGTCGTTTTCGGCGTCGTCAAAGAACTTGTAACGTACGATTTGTTTTTTGAAGTCGGTGTATTCCTCGGTGCCCTTTTCAACGATCATGTCGTACATGCGCTGAAAGGCGTTTCTCGTCACCTTCGGATTTTCTTTTACCAACGCTAGGTACTCGTCGAAGGTTCCCGACCAAGTGAGGTCGCGAAACTTCTGATTCCCGTTCCAGTCTTTTACAAGACTTGCGAAGTCGAAAGTATGGTTTGAGTTTCCTGTCGACATCGGCTGATCCCTCCGCCTTGATTTTTTAGAGAGTCTCAGCGTGAGACTTTCCCCTATAAAAATTGTGACAGACTAGGGGCCATGAACCAAATCAAAACATCGCATTCATGTAATTGCTGGAAGGAGCTTTTATAAGGGGCTCATTTTTAGACGTCCAAACGCTCCGAATCGCGAGCCCGATTGATGCCTGATATAAGCAAAACTGCCGTTAGCGAATTACCTTGAAGCCGCGAGGCGCCTCCAAGGACCAAAGTGCAGGTCGCTCCTCGACCTTAGACTGGACCGGCTTCAAGTTCATTTTCAATCGGCTGCCGTCAGCTGAACGAACCTCAAAACTGGTAACCTCAAATCCCCGAGTCCGCTCGAGCGCGAACCCTTTCTCCGATCGACAAACTTCCTTCGCCGTCTGATCTTTTTCCGAAATGTCGACAAAACGACATGTGATTCCTCGCTTCTTGAAAGACTCTTTCGAAAACTCGCGATCAAACAGAATCGCTTCAATTTCGGCCGGCGAAATATCAAGCGGCAAGATGCTGCGGAAAGCCTGCGAAGAATTCGGCGCGATCACGAACCGCTTTTGCATCGGAAGCAGAATTCGCGTTTCTTCTCGGTTCCATGCAACAGTTCCACCGTAAACTCCCATGGCGCCCGACACCTCGATGCGACCAAAACCCGGAGTGCGCGAAACGACCTCAAGTCCGATCGTCCAATTCTCCGTCTTGTCGCCATCGGGCTTCGACGTAACCTTCGTCGCCGTACCCTGACCGCGCCACTGACCGAAATCCGATGTGACGGAGCTCTTCTTGGGAACCCACTTCTGCTCAACAGTCGTCACGCACCCACTGAGAGCTAGGGCACTAGCGAAAACAAATACGGTCACGCCACAAGGCGCGACCGTTTTTGCAGTTGGAAATTGTCGGGGTCGGTTATTTCGCGGAAGCCGGACGACGCTCCGTAGGAGAGATAGCGTCTTTCTGGCGATCAATGATGACGATTTTAGCTCGAACTTTCTCAACCGAAACTCCCGTAGTTCCGCCGGCGTCGCCCGCACCACCTTCTTTGGCACGTCGCTTGTCCTCTTCCGCCAAGGCCGCGGCCTTTTCGTAGAGACGTTTTGCACGCTCTGGCATTCGGAAGTAATAGTAGGCGTCTCCGAGATGATCGGCAATGATCGCTTCGTTTGGTTGCAGACGATGTGCGTCTTCCAAGACCTTCACCGCGTCTTCAAACTGGCCGCGCTTGAAAAGAACCCAGCCCAAAGTATCCATGATGTAGCCGTCGTCCGGCTTCAGTTCCAAAGCGCGACGTGCCATTTTTTCCGCCGAATCAAGCTCGGAACCCGTTTCAGCATACGTGTACGCGAGGAAGTTCAAGGCCTGTACATGGTCTTCCTCCATCGCGAGAACCGACTTCATCGTTTCGATCGTGGCCGGGCGATCACCGAGGCGATCATGCATATTACCCAGGAAGTAGAGAAGCTGCGTGCTTTGCGGGAAACGCTTTACGGCGTCTTTCAACATCGCCTGCGCCTTTTTGTACTCACGGCGCTCATCCAAATGCGACGCGTACAGCGAGTAGAACGGCGCATGGTCTGGCATGTTGCGGATCGCATCCTCGATGACCTCGACGGATTTATCGCTCTCGCCAATCAGTTTATACAAGTACGACGCGTGAATGCGCGATTCGCCGTAGTAGGTGCTGCCAACCGGAATCTTTAAAAAGTGTGGCGCCGCGGACTTGTAGTCCTTCACCTCTTCGTAAACCGCTCCAAGATAGAAACGAACTTTGTCGGCGGTCGGAACCTTTCCAAGCAGCTCCTCGAGTTTCACGATCGCTTCTTTATAGCGCTTTTCCTGAATCAAGATGAACGCGACTTTCATGCGAGCGTTCAAATCGTCCGGATCCGCAGCCTCCATGACCGAAAACTGCTCCAAAGCTTTATCAAACTGCTCGCGCTCGATGTACATCTGAGCCAACGACTCGGCCACGACCGCGTTGGGACCATGTTTTTCCTGGTAGTTCGAGTACAGCTGAAGAGCCTTCTCTTTTCGTCCAGTCGATTCGTAAAGCGCACCCAACGACAATAGCGGATCTACAAAAGATGGCTTTTGTGCGATCGCCTGCTGAAACGCGTACTCCGCGCGACCACCGACGTCGTCTTTGTTATCTTCCAAGCGCACGCGGCCAAGATAGTACCAACCGATGTGGGCGTTTGGGTTTTCTGGATTCTTCGCAAGCTTCTCAAAGCGCGTGGCCGCTTCGGCGAATCTCTTCTGCTCGGCGAACAATGCGCCGACAAACATCTGCGCATCGAAGTTATTGGGGCTCAGTTTCTGAACCGCCTCGTACTGTTTCATCGCCTCATCAAACATACGGAGCGACGAATACAAACCGCCAAGAAGCATACGGGCCTCAATGCTGTTTGGGTTCATCTCGATAGCCGTCTTCGCCTGATTAACAGCTTCCGAAACCATACCCTGCTTGACGTATTCCCCCGCCAGACGCAAACGCACCGTCGTCGAATTCTGATCGTAAACCAAAGTCAGTCGGTACTCTTCGACCGCCTTTGCCGGGTTACCCTCGAGAGCGTAAGTTTCCCCTAGCGCGAAATGGTAGTCTGCCTGAGCGCGCATCGAGTGATTGTCGAGAGTCGTCTCGACGTCGCGCGGAATCGCCATCGAGGCCGGCGCGCGATCCGTGAGATCCACCGTGCTCTCCGTGTAAGCCACCGGAGCAGAGTCGCTTGTCCAAGTTTTCGATCGAGTCGTCGCACACCCGGAAGCGATTCCGGAAATCGCGACAGCCGCTATCGTCAGAGACAAATTCTTGCTTAAAATTCGACTTCGAGCACTGGGCATAAAAACCCTCCAGTACTCGGATCGGCCTGTTTTGATGCGGTCTTGAAGGAATCCGATGAATCCCAGATGTCCCTGGCGAAAATCAGGACTGGACCACCGTTAAATGCCTACTGACGGTATGAAACTTCATTATGGCGCACTTGCACAAAACCCACGTCATCACCCATGAAGCGGAAGTCTTGTAGCGGCTGTCCCGATTCGAGACGATCAATCGCCGGTTCAGAATCGGCTTCTTGGTTACGGCCGCCCGACCAAACCACGACGGCGGATTTCACAATTCGGTAGTAGTAAGGCTTGCCCCACGGGTCTTTACCGAGAGTGCCCGAGCGAAGCGCCTTGTCAGCTGGCAATGACGCGGGTCCACGACCAGGGCGATCGCCCTCTTCCGGACTTCCCGCCAGAGCAAGCTGCTGAGCATAGGCTTCGCTCTGTGCTTTCGCCATTGGCGTATCCGTGTCGCTTGCAAGTTCCGACAGCACACCGCCGACCAGCACCGCCATCGCGCTCCAAAGCCCGAGCACAATCGCAAGATCGGTCGTGCCGAAGCGCCGCGGTGGAAGTGCAGAATTCGAATCGGGGCGATTGCCTAAAGTCGATGTTGAATTACGCACGCCAAGCCTCTCTTGCTTTCGTCCAGCGAATGTCTGGTGACTGAAGAAGAGATCGGCACCTTGGTCTTGAAACTTGAGAGGCTTTCGAATCGAACTAACCACAGTGCAATGGACGCGCGTCGTTGAATAAACGCCACTTTCTGATGCTATGACAATGCGCAGCGAGGCCCTGGTCTATGTCAAAAGTTTCAATAAATGTATGGGATTTCAATAGTTTGAGCCTGTTTAAAGAACACATGAGGCTTACTTGACAAGCTGTGGCGCCCTGAATATGGTGCGCTCGGATTCGGGGGAAACTTAGTAGTTTTAAGACCTTGATGGATTACTCGGATGGAAAACTGGGGGAGAGATCTCCAAATGGGAGGCACTTTGATCAATAGCAACGGACACGGACCGGTCAACGCGGTGAACACACAATCTTCGCAAGAAGCTGTCCTGATGGGCGGCGGCGTGAGCGGAAGCAGCATGGTCACAAACAGTGTGAGCCCACGCGCCAACGCGAAAACGAAGATCATTAAGCGCTATCAAAACCGTAAGCTCTACGACACTCAGCAGAGCTGCTACGTTACTCTCGACGATATCGCGAAAATGATCCGCACAAACGAAGAAGTGATGGTCATCGACAACAAAACGAAAAACGACATCACTGCAGCGACTTTGACTCAGATCATTTTCGAAGCAGAAAAGAAGGCGTCGGCTTACGCACCGCTCTTCACACTCCGCGAAATCATCCAAAACGCGAACGGTTCGATCTCGAGCTACCTCGCGAAGCTTGGCGCGATTCCGCAGGACTTCGCTCGCACAGAAGCTGTTGTTGCAGCTCCTGAGCGCAACTCGAATGACGACCTGAAGCAATCACTGGAAAATCGCGTTGCGAAGGCAGCTGCGGCAGATTCTTCGGACTTCGCGAACAAGTTCGCGAGCGACGAAACTCCAAGCCTTCCAAACTCGAACAAGTCTCTCGACAATTAATTCGCCTCTGGTAATTCACCACTGGCGCAAGCGCCGCGAATTAACTCGCTGTGAAAACGGACCCGATAGGGTCCGTTTTTTTTATGCCTAATCACGAAGCTCAAAACCATACTTCCCCACTTGTTCGTAGGGAAAAGGCAGACGGGTTCCCAAACTAAAAGACGCCTTTTGAAAGGGAAGGTCCATCTGCGTGTCGCCCATATCCGCACCGCTAAAGTCGCAGATCTGACATGTCGTGTTTTCGAACTTCACGCCCTGCAACCGAGCCCCACGAAAACTCATATCCATCATCTTCGCATTGCGAAACGTGACGTTGACGAGTTTCGCCTCACGAAAGGAAACGCCGCGCAAATCCACAGCGTCGAAAACCACATTCTCTAAAACCGAGTGTTGAAATTCGGAGTCCCATAGCTTGGTGGAAAGCATGTGCACATTCTCCCAGCGCGACACTTGGGCACTCAGCCATTCGATGAACGACCCCTCGATCACCAGATCCTGATTCAAACTTGCGATGATGTTGTATGTGCGAAGTTGAACCCGCCGCATGTGGCGGCCCTCGAGTCTCCCACATTCCCCGAGGAAGTCCTTCGAGCGCCCTTCTTCGTCTAGAGAGTTTCTGCACGCCCGCTGATCCTGGCGATAACGAAAGCCAAGATCGCCTACCATCGTTTCCGGCGGAGCCGAATACGAAAACTTGTATCGCCAATCTAAGGCGAATATCAGAGCACCCAACATAATTGCCAGAAGCAGCGCGGATAGGACGTTGGTCGGGTTCCAGATTCGCTTTAAGTTCAACGCAAGCCCCCTGTCTCGTAATGAATCAACGCACGACTTCAACACATTCTCAAGAGCCGTTCTCCAGAAGAGGCTTCCCAAAGAGGAAACTCGCTGAAATACTGTTGGGGTAAAGCAGGCTATTCCTTTAAACTGATTAACTCGAAGAGCCATGGCTCTCTTTGAGGGAAGTGACAATCATGACTGAAACGATGTTCAAAAAAGCTTTCGGATTCTTTGGAATTTTGGCGACCGTCGGACTTGTGTCGACGTCGACCGTGACCATGGCTGCCGACTCGCAGGCGACCACGACAAAGACGGCGAAGGCCGAACACACGATTCGCTGGCTTCTCGCGCACGAGCCTGTGCGTGTTTTTGAACGTGCCGCCAAGCAGTTCAAAGAAGAGGTCGAAACAAAGTCGAATGGCAAAATCGCTGTCGAGATTCTCACGGTGTCCGAGTACAAAGCGAAGTACGGCGTCGAAAAGAAATTCACGCACGATGGCCTGATCGACGACGTCGCTCTGCTCAAAGCAGGCGGCATTGAAATGACCCAGACGTACACAACTGAGCTCGGCCATCTCAACCCGAAAATGTGGGTGCTCGATTTGCCTTTCTTGTTCCGCGATCATGCGCACGCAAAGAAAGTCATGGACGGCGAGATCGGTCAGAAAATTCTTGCCGGTTTGCTTGAAAGCGATGTGCGTGGCCTGGCATTCACCTATTCCGGCGGATATCGCGTGATCTCGACTCGCGAAAAACCCCTGAGCAAAGTCGAAGACTTTAAAAACCTCACAATCCGAACAGCGCGAAGCCCTGTCGCAAAAGCGACGTTCAAAAAGCTTGGAGCCGACGTTGCGCAAATGAACCACGACGCGGGAATCCAAAGCGTGAAAGCCGGCTCACTGATGGCGACTGAGACCACCATCGCTCGCTTCGACGGCGCTCAACAAAAAGCGACGCCGATTTTGAACGACACTCAGCACAGCCTCTTTTTGACGTCGATGGTCGTGAATGAGAAGTTTTTCGCGAAGCTTCCGGCCGATCAGCAAGCCGTCATTCGCACGGCTGCTAAAAATGCGGCAGAGCTTGAGCGACAAGATTCGCTAACGGACGAGGCGCAACTTCGCAAACAGTTTGCTAGCAACGGATTCAAAGTCGTACGTATGCCGGCTTCGGAAGTAGCTAAGATGAAAACCGCGACTCAGTCGCTTTATCAGGAGTTCAAACCGATGTTCGGCGCGGACCTGATCGAAGCGATTGAAAAGACGAACTAACAGGCTCTAAGGCGTCTTCTGGCGAAACTTCGCCTTGATCGCGACCATATCTGGCTTGCCGTTTGGCCGCCGGGGAATCGAATCCCAAACCAACCATTGGTTTGGGATCTTGTGAGAAGAAAGAGTTTTAAGAAGGCCCTGGGTGAGGGCCTTCTCCATTTCTGGCCCATCGAGAGTCTCGCCCGCTACACCACCGGCTGAAACAAGAATACCAACGATTGAATCGACACTCGTGCGTTGGTCATTGAGATCAGACGCTCCAAACACCACCGCGTCGTTCACAATCCCAAGGCTCATGATCTCTCGCTCGATCTCTTCGGGGGACACCTTTAAACCGCCGCGATTGATGATCCGGCTGCGCCGGCCCAAGAGCAAAAGCTCTCCTTGCTGATTGACCCGGCCCCAGTCGCCGGTCAGATACCGCCCTTCTGTTTGGCGCTCCCCTTTCCAGTCTCGCAGGTATCCGTAGGACTGGCTTGAGGTCGTAACCGCGACTTCGCCCACTCCGTTTTCATCAGGGGAAAGGATCTCAAATACAGAATTCCAGTTTCGACCAGAGCCAACATTGTGAGGCTCGACGCCGTCTCCGACAAGACGGTCGGAGACCCAAGTAGCGGTTTCCGTCATGCCGTAACAGTTGAAGAAGTCCGCGCCGGAAGCCCACTCGCGAATTTTTCGCTGAAGGCCTTCGGTTGCGTGAGCCGACGCCATTTGCACGCGTCCCAAGGAGCGGGCGGCTGGAGGAGAGCTCATGCGCGTGATGTATGACCAAGTCCCAGGTGTCCCCGACACAAACGTCACCCCATAGGCGTCGATCCATTTACCTATTTGCGACGTGAGACGAGGATCACCCAAATCCGGCGGAACAAGCACCAGACGCTCGGAGTCGAGTAACGCCTGCAGCACAACACCGATAAGACCATGACTAAAATGAAGCGGCAGGACACTGAGGCACGAACGACGGTGCTCTAGGGCAATTGCTCGTCGGCCATTTTCAATTCGAGCTTTGAGATTTGAAACACCGTGAATCACGGCCTTCGGAGTTCCCGTTGTGCCTGACGTGAGCAAAAAAAGACGAACATCATCCGGAAGCGGATACTCCTCCGTCGAGACTTGCGACAAAGCTTCCAGCTGTTGCGAACCAGCGAGGTATCGATAGTCTGGCCTCGAGCTTTCGACCAATCGCTGCTGTTCGGCCACTGTACCTTTGGCATCAAAGGGAATCGCGATGCCACCGAGTTCCATCACGGCAATGAAACGCGACAAAAACTGCACATCGGAGCGTGCCTCAAGAAATACGCGCCGACCAGCGCGTAAGCCAGCATGCTTGAAATGGTCCAACTCATTCTTAACCAGTGTTTTGAAGTCAGATGCCGTCACGGTCGTGTTCGACAACGGATCGATGATCGTCGCCTTGATTTCGTTAAGGAACGTTTCAGCCGTCGGCACCGCCATAGTCTGCATAGCATCAATCGTACCCGCACACGTTGTCATCATGTTCATCAGATATTTACAATCTATAGAGGAATCTATCGCTCAAACAATCGCCCGAAAAGCGAGGCCCACGATGCGCACGACTCGGATTGTACTTGGTGTTTTGCTCCTGATGTTTCTCTCCGCTCACAGTGAAGCAAAAGACAGCCCTCCATCGACAGCAAAGACGGCCAAGGTCCGAGTGGGCGTCTCACCCGCGACCAGCACAGCGGGAATTTTCTTTGCGCAAGAGCTTGGTTTTTTTAAAGACGAAAACCTCGACGTCGAAATGCAGGTTTTCCCAACCAGCACAGCCCCGATGATTCCCCTGCTCGCAAAGGGTGAACTCGATGTCGGCGGCGGCGTCATCGCGGCCGGCCTGTTCTCAACAGCGGATGCCGCTCAAGGTGGAATCGTGCTGGTTGCGGACAAAGGGTCCGCGCGAAAAGACTTCGACTATCTGAAGCTCATGGTACGCAAGGATCTCGTGGACTCTGGGCGCTATAAATCACTGAAAGACCTTAAAGGTTTTCGTGTTGGCGTGACCGCTCTGGGCGGAACATCCCAGGAAGCGACCTTCGCCCTGTATCTAGCGAAAGCCGGATTGTCGACAAAAGATGTGACCTTCATGAAAACTGGGTATGCGGATGCCAACAAGGCCTTCGCTTCGAAGTCTCTCGACGCCTACGTTCAGCTAGAGCCTTACGTCTCCGAAGCCGTTCGAATGGGAATCGCCTCGGTTGTGGGAGGCGTCTATGAGATGCACCCCAATCAACAATCCGCCGGCATCTTCTACTCGCCAAAACTCATCAAAGAACGTCGCGACGTCGCCGTCCGCTTCATGCGCGCTTACATACGTGGAATTCGCGAATATCTTAAATCGGTTGGCCCCGGGCGAAAGCCGGAGGATTTCGATCGCGGCGTTACTATTCTGACAAAGTGGACCAGTGTGAAAGATCGCACCGTCTACGAAACAATGATTCCCGCCGGCCTCGATCCCGATGGAAAACTCAATGTCGAGTCCGTGAAAGCGGACGTAAAATACTACTTGAGCCAAGGTTATCTGAAAAGCCCACCGGATCTCGCCAAATTTGTGGATACATCGATCGTCGATGACGCTCTGGTTGGAATTCGCGCGAAGTGAGTGTGGCTAAAGCGGCTCTAGAAATCGACCAAGTTTCCGTCGAATATGACGGGCACTTTGTACTTCGGGATCTCAGCCTGACGATCTTTCCCGGCGAGTTCGTCGCGCTTCTCGGTCCAAGCGGGTCTGGCAAATCGACCCTGCTTCGCGCGATCATGCGAGAGGTTCCTCTTGCAAGCGGCGCCATTCGTGGTCCGAGGCGCATCGCTTTTGCTCCCCAACGAGCCCCCCTATTGCCATGGCTCACGGTTCTCGAGAATGTCGAACTCGCAAAACCCCTAACCACGCCTACGACTGAGTTTCGCGAACATGCCGTTCAAGTTTTGACTCGCGCGGGCTTGGGAGATCACCTCAAACTAAAAAGTCATAAGCTTTCGGGTGGCATGCGCAGTCGAGCCAGTCTCGTTCGTGCATTCCTCATGCTGGACACTTCGTCTCGATCCGCAAACGACGAAGCACCGGTCATTCTCTTAGACGAGCCCTTTATCGGATTAGACGTCGTCAAACGCGATCTTCTCCATGAGCTGACGCACGAACTTTGGGCGGAAACCAAACCCGCTACGATCTTTGTTACCCATGATCTGCAAGAAGCGACGAAGCTTGCAAATCGCGTAGTCGTTCTTTCGAAAGAAGGTACGGAGTTTTCCATCGACCACAAGGCTGATCGAAATAGCGAGAAGTCGAAAACCACCTCTTCAAGCTGGTCAAACGAGCCCGGCCTGCAACAAGAAATCTATGAGGCTCTTCGATGATCCGACTTCGCTTGCGATCCTTCGCCGGTCTTTTGGGATTGCTGATTCTCTTTCTTGTTCTGGAAATCTGTAGCGCCTCGAACTGGCTCGATCCGAGATATTTTCCGAGGCCCTCTTCCGCCTTGATTCGGCTTTTTCATCTCGCCTTCAATAATGAGATGTCGACTTCTGGCACCTTCTACGAACATCTTTCTGCAAGCCTTGTTCGCTTTTTAAGTGGCGTAAGCATAGCCGCATTATTTAGTTTTCTCTTGGTCCTGGGCTCAGGTATCAGTGTGACCATCAAGCGCATGAGCTCTGCGATCATTGGCTTTCTCTATCCACTTCCAAAGTCCGCCGTGTTTCCTCTCTTGCTCTTGGTATTTGGGATCAACAACGGTGCACATATCGCGTTAATCGTACTGGGGTCGGTCGCCATGATGCTTGCAACATCGCTGGCAGGCCTGCAAAGACTTGAAGCCGCCGGCTATCTGGAGCTGGCTCGCGCCATGAAACTCAATCGACGCATGACTGCGCGAAAGGTCCTGATCCCCGGACTCCTTCCGGAGTTCATGCATAGCTTGAAGCTGGGACTCAGCTATGGCCTCGTTCTGCTTCTCGTAGGGGAAATGATCGTCACACGTCTTGGTGTCGGAGTACTTTTATGGGCCGCATGGGATCAGTTCAATTTCGTCGATCTCTTTGCGATCTTTTATCTCATTAGTTTAACGGGCTTTTTGATCTTCGGTTTTTTTGATTGGCTCGGAGAGAAATTCTCAGTCTCTCAACGGGCTGTTTGATGAGGCAGCTTGAATGGATCTGATTTCCTGGCAAAGCTTTCTCTATTTTTTAATTATTCCCCTTCTCGTTTGGTCGGCTGGCGAGAGTCGACGTGCTTTTACCATCTGCCTATTCAATCTTATCTTCCTGGTCTTCTGGCTTCGTGAAAGCTCGGCGATTGTTCTGACATCTTCGTTTGCCACATACTTTATCGCTCGAAGATTACAATCGCCACCATCGAAGAGAGCACACTGGTGGCTGGCCTTTGGCATCTTAATCACACTTGGGCCTTTGATTTTATTTCGCTGGCCTCTAGAAGCGGAAAACATCAGTCGGCTGCGCGGCATTTGGATGAGCGGCAGCTTAGCCTTCTTCTGCCTTCAGTCTTGCGGCGCTTTACTCGAAATTTACTGGAATCGAGCCGAGCCACCTCGGACTCTCGCTAGGTGGATGGCCTTTAGTATATTCTTTCCCAATCTTCTTGCGGGGCCAATTGCACGTTGGAAAGAGCTCGGCGCCACGATCGACACTCCGATGACCTTTAACAAAGAACACGGAAATGAAGCTTTGCTACTTTTTGGCCAGGGACTGTTTAAGAAAATGGTTCTGGCCGCTCCCTTTCTTTTCATTCTCGATCGCTACTTCACAGAACCGCTTAAGCACGGTTGGGTGACCGCCATCGGCATGGCTTTTCTCTTGCGTTATGCCATCTGGGCGGAAATTAGTTCGCATACTGACTGGGCTCGCGCAGGGGCACATCTTTTAGGGTATCGACTCCCGAATAACTTTCACTACCCATTTCAAACTCTGCGTCTCGCCGAATTCTGGAGACGATGGCACATGAGCCTTTCTCTCTGGCTGCAAGACTACGTCTTTTCACCGATCGCTCTTGGCCCGCTTCGCCGCTGGATTTCTCCAAAGCTTGCAATGGTCGTCGCCCTCATGGTCGCCTTCTCCGGTCTCGGTCTGTGGCACGGAATCACGGTAAGCTTTCTTGCGATGGGGTTTGTAAAAGGACTCGGCGTTTTGATCTCCGAATGGAGCTGGCGGAACGCCGAGAAGCAACGTGGTTGGCTCTTTCTAATCTACCGAGCAACGGTTGCGCCCGCCATGCTTTTGCTGTTTCTCGTTTTGCCGACTCTTCTTATCCGCACAGATCTCGCGACGCTTTTGACTGTTTTCTCCAAACCAGACCACGGCCTTGCGACAAGCTGGCTTCGTCTTACGGAGATCTATGACGGCGATTCCCTGATTCACCGTACAATGTACCCCTACCTGTTGATTGCGATCGGATACGAAGGCCTCCTGTGGCTCAACCGCCGTAGGCAAGCCTCTCGCGCTTCAATGGATGTTCAAAGCTCATGGGATTTTGCGGCACTCTCGCCGTGGCCAAGAGGAGTCATCCTGCTTATTGGCTTCATTCTATTTTTGATCTTCGCGGAGTTTGAAGCTTCTCTGGGGTTTAGCTATGTCAACCACTAGGGTCTACGCAAAATTTCTTGGGCTCACTTTGAGTGGCATCGTGTTGTTCGTGGCCTACGTGTGGCTACAATCATGGATTCTTTCTGATCGAACCATGGGTTTTCAACACCAAATGGTTCGGTACCAAAAAGAGCTTCTCCGTGGCGACTACCCTCACTTAGAAGGTCTTGACGTCTTAGTCATTGGAGATTCGACGGCTGCGCAAAACATCCTGCCACCAAATCTTGTCGACCTAAGATCTGCTTCGACGGCGGCCTCCGGCATCAGTGCCATCGAAAGCTACTATATTCTAAAGCGATATCTCGACACTCCCACGGTCGAAGCCCGCGTGGCGCCTCAGTGTGTGGTGTTGATGACCTCCTACGGAGCGCATGGGTATCATGTCAGCAATTTCTTTTGGCCATTGATCATCGGACATGGATTGATCACTTCCGAAGAGGCCTTTGATCTCTATCGCGAGTCGGAAAAAATTCGGGCTTGGCCTTCGACGGATTTTCAATCTGGGTCATTCCTGTGGAACATCTTCCGCGAGAGTCTCGACTACCATCTACAGTTCGGCACGCTTAATCAGATTGTCTTCCGCCCCGGTCTCACGTTTCTTCATCCGCAGCGCTCTTACCGCACATTTCGCCGCATGAGCGGCGCTGGCCCCCTTACCCGGCGACCTATCTGGTTGGAGCAGTCTTTCGACGGACCCAACCAAGAGTTTTTTAAAAAACCCTTCGTGCCTGACCCGATCCTTGATCTCTATATCGCGAAAATAGTCGAACTCACCAGACAACGCGGCATCCGTCTTGTCGTAGCGTACGGCCCCCTAGCGGAATCCATCCGCACTCCGGCAAGCGAGGCTTGGCTAGCCGACGCAATAGCCCACCTCACCCGACTCACGGAATCAAATCCCCATGTCGTGAACCTCTTGAAAGCTCACTGGATGATCGACTCCTACTTTACCGACGCCTCTCATTTAAAATGGTCGAGCGCGATCGCCTTCAGTCAAAATCTCGCACGCGATTTACAGTTTTGCCGAGAACCCGAAGGTAACTAACGGCTCTCGAGAATCTTCACGAAGTCTTCGGCCTTAGATAGGCTACATGCTTCATCGAAGTTTAGCTGAACTGAAAACTGCAACTCAAAGGCGTTGATAAGTTCGATATGTCTCAACGAGTCCCAGGGAGCGTTTCCTCGTTTCAGCGTCCACACTTGATCCGTGACACCTTTTCCGAACTCCCGGATAAAGAAGGCTTCGATTTTTTCCTTCGCGATCGCATCGCTATTTGCCATGTTCGGCCTCTATCTCTTTCCGCGAGTAGCTTGGGAGCTTCATCACAGAACGCGCCTCCCAGTTCTTCGCCCAAACAGAACTCAGCGGCGACATGGGATCGCCGTCCGGTCCATCTGGAGCCGCGAAATAGTACTCGGGAGGATTGCTCACCTTCATCACCGCTCGCAAAATAGTTCCGTGATCTCCGCCTTGGGAAAACAAGGAGAAGACACTGCCGGCGAGGCGAAGATTGGCCGTCTTCTCGGGCAAGTCGCCCGTTAGGGAAGAAAATCTAGGTCTGTTGATACGCCCCCAGTGGTACTCCTCCGGTTGCGTCGAGAGCTTATTGAAACGAGTCCGACAAACTTTCACCAATACACCTCTGATGAATTCCTCTTTGTCCACTCTTCCATCGGAAAGCTTCCACACTTTGAAATCTCTTGGCGCTCGAATAGCCCGCACCACCTGCCATTGCGAAAACGGCTCGGCGATATCAGCGGCCTCGCCATACCACGCGCGAGCCAGCTGAATAGATATGTGGCGCAGCCACGAAATCGCAAGCGTCGCCCCCAGAGAATCCGCCTGCATGAGACCATCCCACTTTGTTATCTCTTCGACGAATGTTCGCTCACAGGTGCCGTCGGAATTTAGAAACGGCTTACCGATTCGAACCAGTTCGTCTTTCACCATCGCAAAACGCTCGTCCGAAATGTCGGACTGCACCTGAGTGATCGAATCAAGATCCCACTTTTTCCCAAGGCGTTCGTGCAATCTCTTTTCTAATGTCATCGCACGAAATGGCGGCGAAAAGTTCCAGCCGATGTAGTTTCCAGACTTGTTAGAAAGAGACATCTGATTTGCAAGTGGCCATCCGGCCTCGGCGGGATAACTTGCAGAGTTTTCGGAAACAGGGCTCACGCCCTGCCAAATGTCCTCGTCCCTCTCGGCCCATTGAATAAGCCTCGGATCGGACTTGAGACTTCGATGAGGACTTTGCCCGGCGATCCAATAGCCGCTACGCCCTTGATCATCTATGCAAGTCAGCACAAGCCAGCCGAGGTTTTGCAGAATTTCAGGAGCGCCACAGTCCTTAGCTTCGCGAAGATCAAAAAGCCGAACGGCTGCGTGCATAGGACGTGAATACGAAAAGCCTGTCCACCGATAGGCCGCTTCGATTCTTTTTCCTTTGCCCGACCGATCTCTTAGGGCGGGCACCATTAAGCCCGCCTCGGACCGGCGGCGAGAAACCTCCACCGACTTGCCTCCGAGCACCCGAATAGTGCGAGACTGTTGCTCGAACTTTTTCCATCCGCCGTTCCATCGATACTTCATCGGATCGCTCGGATGTGTACGCAAACGGTACCAGTCTCCGGCATCCGCCATGGACGCAACAAACCCGACGGCAACTCTGCCATTGGACCCATTGATCAATCCCGGCTGACCGGCGATGGATCCACCCAAGAAGTCGACTTCAGGGGTCGACATCTGCATCGGCAGGTAGAGTCCGGGGAGGCGAAAGTGAACATGGAAATCATTGGCTAAGTAGCTTTTCCCGTCGCTGGTCGAAGCCGGCGCATGCGTCCAAGCATTGCTTCCGGTGCTATCGCGACCTCTGATCCAAGTGCCTCGCAGACGATCGAGAGGAAACTCGTCACGCGCAATGGCCGGCACACCCGCCGGCGGACGCTTCGGCTGCACTTTGGCATCCTTAAATAATGGGACCGGCGTTTGATCAGAATGAGGCCATGGGAACATCTCATCAAACATCTCTTCGCCCATTTTTACTCGAGACAAAGAAAGCCGAAGCTCCGAAAAGGGATCGAACTGTCCAACAGACCTTGCAAAGCCCAAGCGAACAATGTCGAGACTCGAAAACCGCCGAGGCTTAAGACCTCGCGAACGAAACTCGCTGGAGATCAAACTCTCGTTCGCCTCCAGTTCGTCGATCCGCGCGTTAATTCCGGCAATATAATGACGAATCATTTCATGCGTCGGAGGATCCGACTCCAAATCTCGAAGAGCCTGAATCGCCAATTCTTCCAAGTTCATGACAAAGACGTATTCATCAAAACCAAGACCGCGGCGGCCTATGACCTCGGAAAGTGTTCCCTCGACAATTCGTGAGTTCGTCTCCATCTGCCACAACCGAAAGTAGGCGTGTGTATACCCTTGAGAAAAAAACAGGTCATTCCGGTTATTTGCAAAAAGGTGCGGAACCGCGTTTTCGTCGAGCACGGCCGACGCCGACCGCTTAGACCGCTCCATCGCTTTGGCGTGCGACCTGCTAAACTCTGAGGAGACAATTCCGGGCGCTCGAGACCGAGTCGCGCCGTCCAAAGACGCACAGCCCAAGACAAGCATCGTGATAGAACTCACGAATAAAAGAGAACCGGATCTTCGTAGAAAATTCATCCGGCCTTAAGCATACATCAATATTTAATGAAGACGACGCCAAATTAGAAAAGTCTTCTGGAGACCCTTCACGGTGACACTACGCACACCCGCAAATGGAGTCCTCTGCTCTCCATCCATGCCTTCTCGAACAATAACCCCATTGCTCTCCATGCGCACATTGTACTGTCCGGCTTTTACCGGAATACGCGCTATAGAAAAACTCGAAGGCAAGGTCGACCACTGACGAAGATCCGCGCGATCCGCGAGATTCATTGCGATCCAAGCCAGTTGGCCAAGAGCATTGTCTTTTTGACGAAGCTGTTCTGCCAGCACCGCCTTCGTCGCGATTCCCGCAAGACGCGAACCAACCAATCGCGCGTAGTCGCCCTCAAGCGCTTTGATTGCGACATCGTCGACCGAATAAATTGGAAAACCACTCGCGTAACTCGTCATCTTCGTCTGTTCGGGCGAGTACTCGCCTGGGTAAACAGAAACTGAAAAGCTTGGAAAGCCTCTTGTCACAGAAACTAAGTGTGGGAAACGAGGGCTCTCGGGGCGAGGCTGTTTACGCGGCCCCCACCCGTGCATATAAACGACGACGATCTCGCCCATCGTGCGATCACGCCACTCGGGTTTGATCACGACTTCCGGAAACTGTTTTTTCCATTTCTCAACCTCTTCCGGTCGCTGCGCACGAATGCCCGCACGAATGAGATCCTCTCGCAGCGGTCGGTAGCTCGGGAGCACGTCATAGGCTTTTTTGTAAGCGATGTAGGCGTCGTCATATTTGCGATCGCTCTCCCAGATCATTGCTCCCAAATAGAAAGCAAGAGGGCTTTGATTGAAGTCTTTTTTGCCGTCGGCCTGCAGTTTATAGAGCTTCTCGTTCACACGACGAACTTCTACCAAGGCCTCTTCGAGCTGACCAAGCGCCAAGAAGTTCATCGCATTCATGTTGTTGATAAGAACTTTTTCGAAATCCTCGCCTTTGTACTGCACCATCTCTTCGCTTAAAGCGAGAGACGTCGCGACTTTCGATATCGAATGATAGTCGATAAGCTCCGAGAGTTTCTCAGCCTGAAGAAATACTTTGATACTGTCTTCGTAGCGTCCGGCGGCCTGGAGGGCTGTGGCATAGTCGAGGAGATAGACGAGCTGATCACGCCCCTCTTCTAGCGCAAGGGGCTTAAGCTTCTCGCAAGCTAACTCTGGGTTGCTTGCCAAGAGGCGTCTCGATTCGTCGACCTTCACCTGGTAGTTCGCGCATCCGGTAGCTACCAGGGCCGTCGCGATCCATAATGTTATGGCCGAGACCCTCTTCAGGGAATTCATGGAGAATTACAGACCAACCGATTGTTTGCGGTACTTCTTGCGAAGCTGTTTGTAGTCCGTCCAAACGATGAGGTTCTTTTTCAGGTTCGTGAGGTTCAACGTCACTTTGTAATAAACCGTTTTATCTTTGCCGGCTTGTTGAACAATCGTGTCCAGACGACCGTTGATGATGTAATCGGCACCGATCTGGCCGCCCTTGTCCTTTTTCGTTTCGTCAGAAACCATGCCCGAGTTCTGGTACTCATACTCGGCAGCGACATCCTCACGCGCCTCTTTGTCGACGAACGACACGCGGCCACCGCGCGATAGTTCGACGCGGATCATGTCCATGATCGACTGTGTGTCGATATGCTCACTGGTTTTGTTTTGCAGCTTTGTCACCATGACGATCGGCGGACGAGCCGCATTCGCGATCTCACGATGGCTCACCAAAGACGCCACAAGATCCGCAACGACTTTTTGCATGTCTGTTTCCGACCATTGGTCGTTCAGATTGTTTTCGCGCTCGACATCATCGTAATCGCCACGAACGTAAGCTTTGGGACCGCAGCCCGCCGTCACCAAGCCTACAAAGATCGCGCAAATTGCAAAAAAACGATTCATGGGACCCCAAACCTGAGTTTTAAGAATGGGAGAAGTCATGCTACCTCCGAAATTGATTTCCTACGAACAGAGTTACTCTGGAAATTGTAGTTGGCCGACACAACCCCTCGCAATCAGTAGGAAGCATCCCGACGCACTTCGGCCTAAAGGATGTTCCAAATCTGTGCCAGTTTCGAGCAATTCCGCAACATTCGCGGCGCTGAGGTTCGACGAACGCACGGGGAAGCTCAAGCTGCCACGCTTTACGGTGCAATCGCCCCGCTCCGCAGCGCGCATCTTTCGTCAACTGATGTCGGATCACCAAGAAGAGCTCTGGGTCCTCGCCCTTTGTCCTGGGAAACGAGTTCTCGGTGCGGAGCTGTTGTTTCGAGGAACCGTCGACAGTTGCCAGGCACATCCTCGCGACATCTTTCGCTACCTCTGTCAGCTCAACGCCTCGAGCTTCATCGTCGCACATAATCATCCAAGCCAAGACCCGTTGCCGTCGGAAAGCGATTGGATCTTCACTCGCCAACTGACAAAGGCCGCTGCCGTCATTGGAATACCGCTACTGGATCATCTTGTCGTAACACGGAAAAACCATCGGTCGATGGCGGTAATGAAGCCCGATTTTTTTCGGGAGACTAGCGAGCAGGGCCCTGCTCGGAACCAGGGTTTCGCATAACACTGCTGCCGTTGCGCTTGATATCGATCACGTTGTAATCGCTGTCGATTTCGACCTTTAAACCCTCGCGCTGAGCATTTCGCACAAACTCTTCCACATAGTCGCGATTCACTTGGCGAGTGTACTCGTCGCGATGCTCTTCTTCCTGAAGGCCGTATTGAATGCGTGCATCCGGATGGTCCGGCGAGATCGGCGTCGTGCGGAAACGTGACGAATACACGCCGGTTGAATTTTCAACAGTCTGAGGCGCCAGTGGCAATCCCATCATCATTTTCGAACCACCCGCACCGGGTTGGTCACTCGTAGAAAGACTCGGCGCTCGAGTGTAGTTCTGAACTTCGACATCGACCCGCTGCTGATTTAAGCGATGCCCCATCTGCTGACGGTAAAAATCAACACGCGAACGATCTTCCGCACTCGCGCCTTTTTCGGAGGCTGCTGGCTTCGTGCGAACGATCGTCTGCTTTTGCGAATACTGAACATTCCAGTAACCGACGAAGCCCAAAAGAGCGGCCGCGCACAGCAAGATGACTCCGAGCCCGCGATTTGGTTCCGATTCGGCTTTTTCCACCTTCGGCGAGACGACTGATGGCTGATCCATACGACGCGCGGGACTATATGGCTGGTGGGCGATCACCGTTCGAAGCGAAGTGGATTCCCGCGGTCGCGCATAAGACACAGCGCCTGGTGACGTCATCGTTCGCGTGGATTCGATCTGCTGAACTCGTTTTTGAGACTCCGTTAGCTCTGTCAGTGTCGGCGTTGGCGTCGCGTAGCTCGAAGTCATCTCCGAAACGGGTGCGGTCGTCTGCTGGGGCTCCACTTGTTCAAACAACGCCTTCAACTCTTCAGCACGGCGAGCCTTCTCGCGTTTGCTGGTTTTGACTTGTTTGACTTTCTGTTTCGCGCCCATTTTTTTCCGTCTCAAAATGAGACCGAGAAAGTGCAAAAACGCACCCTTGGTCTAGATGGTTCCCTATCGGCTAAATCTGAGACGAACTTGAGAGAGAAATTGAAAAACTCGCGTGAAATCGCGAATTTTTCGAGAGCACCCTACGAGTTAGGGCCTTCAATCGGGATTTCGATGGTGAACTCGGCGCCACGACCAGCTTCCGACTTCACCACGATCTCACCGCCATGCTTTTTAATAATTTCGTAGGAGATGCTGAGACCAAGGCCGGTGCCCTGACCGACACCTTTTGTCGTGAAGAATGGGTCGAAGATTCGCTCCAAAACTTCCTGACTAATGCCAGGCCCGGAGTCACGAATCACGACCTGCACGAATGTCTCTCGCACCACCTTAAGGCTGATCCAAATATCCCCCTCTTCGCCAATAGCCTGCGAAGCATTGGAAAGGATGTTCATGAACACCTGATTGATTTGGCTCGCGTAACAGAGCACCTCGGGAACATCGGCGAAATCGGTATGAAGACGCACTCGATTCTTCATTTCGCCTTGAAGAAGCGAGAGTGTGGTTTCGATTCCCTCTTGTAAGCTCACTCGTTTGAGTTTTGCCTCATCAAGACGCGAGAAGTTTCTCAGCTTCACGACGATGTCGCGCATACGGCGAGCGCCCTCTTCGCTGGAGGCGATCAGTTTTGGCAGGTCGGAAACGATAAAGTCGTAGTCGATCTCTGCCTTTTTCTTTTCCAAGGCTTTTGGACCAGACTCGGCTGCCCGAATCGCTTCGTGCAGTTTTTCGACATAGTCACGCAGCGTGGCCATGTTGGAATAAACGAATCCGATCGGGTTGTTGAGCTCGTGGGCCACACCCGCGACTAGCTGACCTAAACTAGCCATCTTCGCTGTGTGAACAAGCCTAGCTTGGGTTTCTCGAATCTCCCGGTTGGCCGCCTCGAGTTCGGTGATTTTCGACCGAAGCTCTTCTTTCGCGACATGAATTCGCTTCGACATTTCATTGAAGCTCTCGGTCAAGACACCGATCTCGGTTTCTGTCGTCACCGGCATCGCCACGGGACCCTCTTGCCGGTCCATGGATTGAAGAGCCTCGACCAAGTCGTTCAACGGGCGGAGCACGATCTTCGACGTCACAAACGCCGTCAGAATAAGAAGCAGTCCGACCGCTCCGATAACCGTGAAAAACGCATAGTTGATGTTGCGAAGAACAGCTTTGGATTTTTGCTTGGAGGCACCAATACCGATAAAGAAATAGGAGTCACCCCACTTCACTTTGGTGACCATGAAGCCGAACGGCTCGTTCCGAAGCGCCAGGTCAAAGACCACCTCTTCACTGCCAAGAACAGAGCGAGAAAACAGATCTTTCTGATAAAGCAGGATGTCGGGCTGGCTGGCTCCGACGATATGTCCTCGCGAATCGAACAAGACGATCTCGAGGCCCAAACGTTTTTTGAGATTCTCAAGAAACGCCGGGCCGAGAGTGATGATCTCTTCGACCGCTCCGGCTACGCGGTTTCCCTTGGTCTCAAGACGAGCAAGAGAAATGAGATCAAGGCTGTTACCGACACCGACGTCGGCGACCGTGACCTGACCCTGTTTTTCTAAAACCGTTTGAAAAGCGTCACTTAGATAGACCGGCGGTTCCGGCGTACGAGCCGAACGATTTCGCAAGACGTCGTCTTGCGTGACGATGGCGATCTGCTGTGACTCACGATCGAAGATGCTGAGACCTGAAACCAATGAATTCGCGATCAGCCCGGGAGCAAGCTCACGAACCTGTTGGATGTTTCCTGTTGAAAGATGAAAGACCAACTGAGCGTCACCACGAATTCGATTACGGCGCCCCTCGAGATATCGCTCGTATTCGGAGATCGTGGCTGAAACTTCTCGCGAGTTGGCGCGAAGTCGCTGAACCAGCTCATTGTCGATCGCCTCTTCGTACTTCACGAGCGAATAACCCGTAACGAACATCAGCGGCACGAGCGATAGCAGCAAAAACCAGATTAGCAAGATCGTGCGAAGCGATCGCTTTGGTCGGCGATTTCGAAAGACCGAATTCTGTTGCACCGCAAATCCCCGATGAAGCGCCTAGTTACCAAGCCCAATCGAAGCCTAAACGCCCGATTCGATCCATAGGATAAATCGAAGCTGCCCTTGGGGCATCACTCGAGGGTGCGGATCTTTCGAGATCCGGACTGGACCATAGCCGCGCAGAGTTTCCATCAGTTTCTGTTCGCTCATTTCAGGAAGACTAAAGTGGTAATAGCGACCCGAACCTCGACGCCAGCCAAGCTCCACCTCGCCCGCTTTTTCGGCGCCAAGCTCTTTCAACTGCTGCGTGATCTTGGGTGCGATGTTTTCGAGATCCGAAAGCGTCATGAAGGCCCGGTAAACATACCCGCGACTTGCCTTCTGCGCGCTCGTCGGCGCTGGCGCCGGCACATGGGCCACTGTCGTCTGGACAGGAGCTGGTGTCGGAACTCGCGTAGCCGCCGACACAGTGGCAGCCGTGCTCGTTGCGGCCGGAGGAACCGCGACGACAGGTGGCGGAACTTGAATGGTCGGGCGAGCACCAGATGATTCCTCGGCGAACTCTTCGTCACCAGAACCTTCTAGCGGACCCGTTTGCGCATCGAGACCGTCTTCTTGTTGGTCCGCCACGATCTGTCCGTCGTCACCACCCGCTTTACGACCCTGCACACGCGCGATTTCGAAACTTCCAGACTCAAAACCCGGTGTCGATTTGAAAAGCGGAATCGTGTTCCAAGGAATGATCATCACCGTGCCGGCCGTGCACATCGATATCATCAGTGCGACAAGTGACCAGCGCAAAGAGTCGGGCCACTGTGACCAGCGCGCCAATCGACGCGAAAGCGAAACGAGGTTTTCGCTATGATCAAGCTCATCGAGCGCCTCGGCCGAGATTTCAATACGCTTCAGCGATTCCGCGTAAGAGATGCCGCGCTGGATAGCCTCAAGCAGATTCTGACTCTCGCGATCCTCTTTGATAAACTCTTCCACCGCCTTTCGGCGCTCGTGATCGAGTTGATCCGTGACGTAGTCAAAAAGCATTTCATGAGCAAGAAAAGGCGTTAGCTTGCGTTTGTCGTTCTCTTTCACGTGACTGCCCCAGGTGAAAGTGCCGACTTTTGACCGCGAACGACCAAACCTAACTGACGAATTCCTTTGCCCAACCGATAGCGGATTGTGCCCGTGGAGGTTTGGAAGCCATCCGCCAAATCCACGTCGCTGAATCCGAGAATCAACGAAAAGAGAATCGTCATGATGTCTTCGTCAGGCGCATCTTTTTGGTAGCGCGCCCAAATAGCGATGTCGATCTCCGCGGGAACTACCCACGCGGATGTTGGAGCTTCGACCGGCTGATTGCGCGGAATGAGGCGACGGTGCACCTTCCAAGACTCCCGGCAAACGCGAATTAAGTCCGCAGGCTCAACCAAATCAGAAGGAGATTTTTCGGTGGCTTTGATTTTAGCAATCGCTCGGCCGGCCGCGGCCAAAGAGACGCGTTCGTCCATCAGGCCCAGAAGAAAGAAAAGTCCGATATCGCGCGCCTGCTCCTGCCTCATGTCCCCATCTTAGTCTGTGCAAACTTGCTTGTAGAGGTCGAACTGATCGAGCGCTTTACCCGAACCAAGAACGACGCAAGTCAGCGGTTCTTCTGCGATCGTCACAGGAAGACCCGTGCGTTCACGAAGCAAGATATCGAGGTTGGCAAGCAGCGCCCCCCCGCCCGTCAGCACGATGCCGTTATCGACGATATCGGCCGCGAGTTCCGGCGGAGTTTTCTCAAGCGCCGTGCGTACCGCATCGACGACTTCGCTCAAAGGATCCATCAGAGCGTCATTCACTTGTGACGACGTAATCTCGATCGTCTTTGGTGCACCAGCGACCAAGTCACGACCTTTGATTTCCATCACGCGTTCTTCCTCGAAAGGATACGCGTTTCCGATTTGAACTTTGATTTTCTCTGCCGACTGTTCACCGATGAGAAGGTTGAACTGACGACGAACGTAGTTGACGATCGCTTCGTCGAACTTATCGCCCGCGACCTTGATCGACTTACAATAAACAATCCCGTTAAGCGAGATCACCGCGACACCTGTCGTACCGCCGCCGATGTCGACAACCATGTTGCCGATAGGCTCGGTGATAGGAAGGCCAGCACCGATTGCCGCCGCCATTGGCTCTTCGATGAGATACACTTCACGCGCCCCTGCGGAGAAGGCCGATTCTTTTACGGCCTTCTTTTCAACCTGCGTGATTCCGTAAGGAACGCAGATGATGATGCGTGGACGAATGAAAGACTTTTTCTGTCCCGTTGATTTTGAAATGAAGTAGCGAAGCATCTGCTGCGTGACTTCGAAGTCCGCAATAACGCCGTCTTTGATCGGACGAATCGCGACAATCGAGCCGGGCGTACGACCCAACATCTCTTTCGCTTCTTTTCCGACAGCAAGAACGCGGTTCTGCATGCCACGATAGTTTTTTTGAACAGCAACAACCGAAGGCTCATCAAGAATGATCCCGTGACCTTTGGCATAAACGAGAGTGTTAGCCGTGCCGAGGTCGATCGCGAGGTCGTGCGAAAAATAATCCGATACTTTGTCGAAGAAACTCATACTCGAAAGTCTAGGGCCGACCGGAAAGAATGGTCAATTCGGCAGGTTAGAAGTCTCTAACGCGTTTGGTCGGGCGGCCTGCCCCGACCACCCTCTTCAAGTGACGGTTTCGGGGCGATTTTGTCGATCGAAAATTCCCCATCGGATCGTGCGAGGGTCGATTTACCGAATCTTGAATATGTGATTCTCTCGAAGCATGACAGCCGATGATGCCTATCTCCTACTCACTCAGTTTTTCCAAGAGCGACAAGCTCCGCGCCGCGCGCTGGCGGCTCTTCGCGAAGGCGTTGAGATCGGAATCGAGATCGGCGCCAAACGCAGTCCAGTCGTGGAATGTACAGTTTTTCGCCAAGGCTCCGACGTGCGTATCGAACGACGCCAACCGCAGAAGCCGGACTTTGTTTTCTCTCTGTCCCCAGAAACCGTTTCTGTTCTCGCCAACGACACGCAAGACGATGTCGGAGAAATTGGACTCGGAATTTTCAAGGAGATGCTGACCGGAAGTGTGGCCGTTCGAATGCCAGGGGGACTTTTGTCAGTTCTGCGTAACGGGTATTTGGAGGTCGTCGCGACAGGCGGCCCAAAAGTGGCCGCCTTCTTGGCTCAAACGGGTCTTAGCTCACCCACTCGAGTCATCGACTTTCTTAGACGTTTGGGAAAACGCTAATCCTAAGACTGTGACTATCGAATACTTGCTTACGGGTTCGGGCAAAAAGCGCGCTGAGCTTTCAGGCCGACCTTCAATTGCGGATCTGGTTGGAAATTGCTGATCCGAGTGAGAACACGGCCGTACTTAGGAAGATTGCCCTTGTCGCCGATGTTCGCTTTCCAGTACTCGATCGCCTGATCATTCGTGTAATCGCAGAACTGCTTCAGCGCCATCGCCGCGATCTCACCGCTCGCATGCCAGCCGTTCCAGCAATGAACAAAAACCGAACCCGCCGATGGATTCACGATCGAGTTATGAATCGCACGCATCGAAGCGTCGATGCCTTTTTTGTCGAGGAAACGATAGTACGAGTACTCGATGCGGCCTTGAGTTCCATCTTTACGAACACACGTGCGAGCCGGACCCTGTTTAAAACCGGTGTCGTACGTGTAAATCGCGTGGCCGACACCATCTTGGCAAAGACGCTGAAGCTGATGTTCGTTTAAGGGATTCGCTCCGCGCGAACCACCACGCAGAAGAACTCCCGGCATCGTCGTCTTGTAGTCTTTGATGAACGCCGGGTCCTTTGCCTGAGCCCATGCGCCTTGCGTGAAGAACGCTGCAAGCAGAACAATCGTCGCAGCGATTCCAGCACCAATCCATTTTGCGCGACCGACACCGCGAGATTTCGAAGCGCGACGCACAGTCTTGGAAGCGTTTTTCTTTGCAATTACCTTGCGTGGTGCCTTTGATTTCGATTGTCCGCGCTTACCTGGTTCACGTGCCATCGTCGATCTCGCTTCTGCCCCTTCTCGGGACGAAAGAAATTATCTCAAAGTCGGAGCCCGATTTCGTCACCTCGCCCCTCTCCAAAACGCCGTATATGCGTTTTGAGAACTCAAAGGCGGGACTGGCTGCGACCCACTTAGGTTTCAGTCGATGGAGAGAACAGGATTTGTGCCAGAGTCTGCGACGAGCCGATTAAAGCTGAGCCCGCCAAGCGAGTTCGCGCGCGCAGTAGTCCTGAAGCGCCGAACACTGAGCCGACCTTTCAGCGTCTGTCCAGCTTAGCTCTTCTTGGAAGGCACGTGCGATACGGCCGAGAAAACGTAGACCATGATCCGACTCCGCCAAGAAGAGCGGCACCCGGCGCGCGTAGAAATCGACCAGCGAATCACACATCGTTTCACGAATGGCGTGCTTCGCCTCCATCACCCACATGCGCTCGCCTGACTCCACGCTCGATCCCGGATCATGTCGAAGGAGTGACTTAAACTCCATGGCGTGACGTTCGACGAGAAGCTCGACATGCTCGCGCGCAAGCCCCGTTTCGCGAGACACTTGATCAACAAGGTGTCGCGCGCGCGACAAAGCTTCGACCGTCGCGTGCGGATTCAGCGGCACCGTGGTCTGCGAACGGCCGAAACGCACACGGTCTTCAATATCAAAATAGTCGAGCGTCGATTCGACCGCGTCTAGCGCCATTCGGCGATAAGTCGTGTACTTGCCGCCAGCGACAAAGGTCACATTTCGAGCATCGTTGAGAATCACATGCTCGCGCGACGTTTTTGATTCCGTCGCGGAGCCGTCATCCACCAACGGGCGAACGCCGGCATAACAAGAAACGATGTCGTCCTTTGTGAGTTTTGCCCCAGGGAAATAATGATCGGCGACACCCAAAAGATAACGTACATCCTCGGCCGTCACTGCGACGTCCTTCGGGTCGCCGGAGAAATCCGTGTCTGTTGTGCCGATGATGTACATCTCATGCCGAGGGATTCCAAAGACGATGCGTTTGTCATTGTCAGCCGCCATGACGATGGCGTCGCTCACGTCAAAGCGTGATCGTTTGAATGTAAGATGCACGCCTTTTGACGGGCGCAGGATTTTTTTCCAGTCTTTTAAAAGATCCGTCGCCACGCGATCCGTCCACGGTCCGACCGTGCTGACAAAATGCTTGCCGTGAATCTCAAACTCCCGACCCGATTTGGCGTCGCGCACTTTAAGTCCGCGAACTCGCCCTTCTTCCATGCGCACGTCAATCGCTCGCAGGCGGTTCGCGACGCGAGCACCCTGCGCAACTGCCGAGCGCAGAGTCTCGTGCACGAGTCGATCGTCATCCATGTACGCATCGCTGTAAACATATGAGCCCTGAAGGCCCTTTGGCTGCAACAGAGGCAATCGTTC
>CAUJGS010000059.1 GCA_963170185.1 Bdellovibrionota bacterium | reverse complement strand
TCGACCGCGAGCGACCTCTAATTTTGAGCTGCGAGTTTCTCGAACGACGCTTTACATCAAATTAACCAAGAGAGTTTCTGATCGAGTCGTTAAAAGCGGGACCTGCATCGAGATTTTGCTCCACTTGTCCACATCTAGAGTCCATCAGCCGAAAAGAACCAACGAGCGGTTTACAGAGATCTGCGGGGGTCAAGTCCTGCGGTTTCAGGGTGAACGAGGTGTGCGATGCAGACGAAAAATCCTCTTCCAAAGCGTGTAGATGAACTCATGAAGGAGTTTGGATTCCGTCCGGATGCAGCCGAATCAACGGGTCGTGCGTTGATCGTCAACCTTGTTCGGTCGGCCTACGGGCCGGAAGCGGCTCGCGAGTTTATTCGTCAGATGAATCTTGTGGAAAAGCCAGCGGATAAGGTGGAGCAGTCTGCAACTCAGTTCAAAAATTCCCTAGTCGAAGCGTTGCCGCAAGAGCCGGAGCAGCTTCCCCTGTTTAGTGGCACGGGCACCGATAGCTAGAGCTAGCTAGGTAAATTCAGCCCACCGCCGAACCGCTAGATAAAGTCTCGTCCTGAGCTTCTTGGCGCGCCATGCCCTGACGTGCGAGGTACCATTTTGGAACCAACACCGAAGAATGCAGATCAGGAGGATCTCATGCTGCGACCACACACGCGTCGTTTCGCCAGAATGGCGGCACTCGCGCTTACGTCTCTTACAGTCATCACGCTCGCACTACTTTTGGCGCCGGAAGTTCGGTCGGCCGACACCAAGACGATCGAAGCTGTGCCGGGAGAATACGTTGTCATGCTTCGCGATACGAAATCGGTAGGAGCGTTTCGCGCTGAGGCCCAGGAACTCGGTCTTGAGCTGATGGAGAATCTTCGTCCGAACACGGTTCTGGTCCGCGCAGCGGGGGGATCGGCATCCGCAAGTTTTGACAGGCATGCGGTTTTGGAAGCTCTTGGCGGCATGGCGATGGTGGAGATCGCGGAGCCCAATTTCATTTATCGCGCAAGCAAACTGCCGAACGATCCTGATATTGGAAAACTTTGGGGTCTAAAGAATACCGGCGCGGCTGACACATCGGGTACACGCGGTGTTTCTGGCGTCGATGTTGGAGCTGAGGCGGCCTGGGATATTCAGACAGGTTCGAAATCAGTTGTCGTTGCGGTGATCGACACCGGGATCGACTTCGGTCATCCCGATCTCAAGGCTCAAGCTTGGGTGAACGAGGCCGAAAAGAATGGTCTTCCCGGAGTGGATGACGACGGCAACGGATTTGTCGACGACATCAACGGCTACAATTTTGCGAACAACAAAGGTGACTCGACGGACGACCAAGGGCACGGCACACATTGCGCGGGCACCATCGGCGCAAAGGGCGACGATGGCAAAGGCCTTGTGGGTGTGGCGTGGGATGTTTCGTTGATGGCGGTGAAGTTTCTCGACAAGTCGGGAAGCGGGACATTGGCCAACGCAGTAAAGTCCATCGACTACGCCCGTCAGATGGGTGCTCATATCATGAGTAACTCGTGGGGTGGTGGCGGTGTCTCGGCTGTTCTGAAAAAAGCGATCGAAGACGCCAATACCGCGGGCATTTTGTTTGTCGCGGCGGCTGGTAACGAAGCAAACAACAACGACATCAGCCCGACATATCCGGCGGGTTACGAAGTCGACAACGTTCTTTCGGTCGCGGCCATCGACAATCGCGGCGGTTTGGCGAGCTTTTCCAACTACGGTGCACGCACGGTTCATGTGGCGGCGCCGGGGGTTAATATCGTGAGCACAGTACCGGGCGCGAAGTACGATTCGTACTCGGGAACGTCCATGGCGACACCGCATGTTTCGGGGATCGCAGCGCTCTTGTTGTCGCAGAATCCAGGGATGTCTCACCTCGATATGAAAAAGCGGATCATTGATTCAGCAAGGCCGCTTTACACGTTGAGAAATCGCGTAGCGGCAAAAGGTATCGCAGACGCGTACTATGCGCTTTCTGGTCAAACACCACCGGCCGATCCAAACGATCCGTCGCGTCTGCCAAATGCTCAGCCGTATAGCCTCGAGTCCGAGCACCCTTACAAAGAGAACACGCGCTTTGAACATCGCATTCAAATTCCCGGCGCAAAAAAGATGGCCGTGAAGTTTGCGCGTTTTGAAACGGAAACGGGATATGACACCGTGAGCTTCCATGACGCCAACGGGGCGTTGATCGGCTCGCTCAGTGGCAAACAAGACGACGGCATCACTTCGCCCCTTATTCAGGGAGACACGGTCGTGATCAAGTTCCGTTCGGATGAGACGGTCAACGCTTACGGCTTCTCAGTAGAGAGCGTGCTTTACGAATAGGGACTCGGTCGGGAACAAAGTGACCCGTTGTTTTAAGCCGGCGTAAAAGCCACAAATAAAAAAAGTTAGACACTGGGGCGGCGCGAGTCGCCCTTATTTTTTTGTATTTCGCTAGGCGCGCGTATCGGATCGAGACGCGGGAACTCGACTTGAGAAGAGGTCGAGAAATGACGATGAGCAGAACTGAAGAACTGTAATCATTCACAACAGGAATCAGCTCTCGTGAAGTATTCAGTCTCCGCTTTGGCAGCAGTCGTGTTTTTTATGGTGGGTCCCAATGGTTCGGGCGTGGCAGAGGCTTCGGAGCCGCTGTTTCGTTCTCGTTTGGGAGACGGTTCTGCGGGTGCCGTGCGCACAGTCGGCGTGAAGCCGCCAAAAGGCTGGCGCGTTGTCGATACGATAAATCGTGATCCGCTAAGTTTGGCGCAGTGGGTACCCAATCAACCAAAGTGTTCAACGGGAGCTGCGACTCGGATTTCGGTCTACGCAGTCGATGTCGGAAGCCAAGGGCCTCATCGTCTCGTGCAAAGATGGCTACCGTCGGCAAATAGCTTTCAGGTCGTCGCGCCAGAGTCGGGCTTTGCCATTGTGCGAGCCCACACGACGGTGCGAGCGGATTCCGAGGCAGCGGATGGAGCTGCGCAGACGGTAATCGCCTATCCTTACTCGGAACAATTTATTACGCCGCTTGCCGGTTGGGTTGGTGGCGTGAACATTTTGTTTGTTGCGGAGTCGACTTCGACGTCGCTGGACGAGCTTGAGCAGAGTCTCAGGCAGACGATTCGAGGCCGTTATGCGGTTTCGGCAAAAGCGGTTCATGCGATCGATCAGCCGTTCGTGCTGTTCGGCAAGAAGTGGCACAAGGCTTTGCAGGCGCGGTGGCAAGAGGCGGAAAAAAAGAAGCAGCCGCTTGCGTTGGTGTCGCAAGCCTACGCGCTTTTTGGTGAGGCGGGGGCCTATGTGCCGCAAGGTCAAAACCTTTTGCTGAAGGCGGCGGAGATGGGTCACGATCCGTCGAAGATGGATCTGGTTCGTCTTGCTCGTCGCTCTTTGATGACGGTCGATGTCGCCCCCGAAATGCTAGAGGCGTGGGAAAACGACTTAGCAAAAAAAGGCTCCGAAGATGCGAAGTTCTGGTCGGCTGAGCGGGGTTTGATGGCCGAGGAGACCGACAAAAATCAGGTGACGATGCGAGGTTTGGCGAATTGCGGTCAGCCAGAAGCGAAACGCTTTTGGACAAAGACGCAAGTGCAGAGCTTCAATTCGCGCGAACGTTATCTTGGGCGCTTGGCCGTTGTGAACATGATGCAGGAGCCTCCTCTTGAGGCGACCCTCCCGATCACGACGCGTGTACCGCGTGCGGTAGAAGCCCCAGCGATTCAGCAGCTCAAGGAAGCCGCTGTTTTAAAGACCGCTTGTCCGAATGAAGACGATCCAGATGAGACACTGTTTGTGAAAAAGACGGACTTCAAAACGGCGAAGTCTTTTAAGAAGAATCAAAAACTAAAAGCGCAGTCGCTTGAGCAGCCAGAGGAAGAAGAGTTTCCGGAACTTAAGGAAGCTAGTCGTATGGACCGACTGGCGAATGCCGGAAGCCAGGCCCAGCTAAAAGACGCGCTTAAGATCGCTTGTAAGTGGTCAGGGTCGGAGACGGATAGGCAGAATCTTATTGTGGAGCTGGCGATTCGCCGTGACGGTCTCGGCAAATGGAAGCGTTTTCGCTCTTGCTCCGTCATCAAAGAACACCAGATGGCGAAAGTCTGTCGCGATCGCGATCTCAAGCAGGCAAAGATCAACCTCGACACACGTTTCAACAACATCCTGATAGCGGCCGGCATGTCGTACAACGAGGCTCCAGAGGCGGTGACGGCGGCCACGGTCTTTAGAAAAAAGGCGATGGAGTTTGCGGATCGTCTTTTGGAGAAAAGCTACGCGCAGGCCACATCGGTTCGTGAGACGAAAGAACTAGACGAGATTCGCTACTCTCTTGAGAGCGAGTTCATGTCGCTTCTCGGCGCGACGCTGAACAGGGAAGATGCCATGGGTTTGGAAAGTCAAATCGGTGAAGTCGTCACGGGTCGTCGTCTTCTGATGTTGCCAGCGGAAGACGGGAACATGGACTTCGCCCTTAAGCGCCAGGCTCCTACGGAAAAGTTTTTGAAGCGCGAGCTAGAGCGATTGGAGGCTCGGTTAAAAGACACGATGCAATCGATTCAGGAAGCCGACAAGATCGATCTGTCGCCTTCATTTAAAGAAGGACTTTCGTCGGCTCGCGAAGCTTGGGAAGAATATAGAAAAGCGCATGCGAGATTCGTCGCCAAGGTTGCGGAAGCTCACCCGCACGTCAGTCGACATGGAGCCGCCGCGCAGCTCTGGTTTCACATCGAAGGTGTTTACTATTTTGAAAAGCTCCGCGACCGTCAGATGAGCCGCGTGCCGGATTCAGGCCTGCGGGCCGTTTCTTCAGAAGGCACACCCGACGTCGACTTCGGAGCCGAGCAAGAAAGCATCTTCTCCGACGAGCAAGAGTGATCTAGTTGTACAAGTTTTGCGCGAGGAACTTTTCGACGCGCAAATTCACGAACTCCGGCAAATCAAGCTGAGTGCAGTGAGATCCATAGGGGACGCGAAGCAGTTCGCTCCCCTTGATTTTTTTCTGCATGGCATACTGATGCGAAGCCGGTGTGACGCCATCTTTTGTTCCGCTGACGATAAGGGTTGGAACTTTGATCTGCTCCAAAACGGCCGTGCCGTCATAGTCCATCATCTCTTCAAAGAGCTTCATGAAAATCTCGATATCGAGAGACGCGACTCCTCGCGCGTAGACTTCGATGTCCTTGATGCTTGTGAGCGAGAGATTGAAACCACCCGCAAGCGCTGCCAGCGGAATGGATATTGGGTTAAGCACGGCCGCACGCCACAGTGCCGTTAGGGGTTGTGGGGCGAGCTTGTAGCCTTCTTGAAAGGCACGAAAGACTTTGGTGATCGCCTCGGGCCCCATGACCTGGCCGAACATGCCGCGAATGGGGTTTGTCGCAAAGCCATTAATGAACACCAGGTTTTTTACGGTCTCTGGATAGAGGTCGTAGTAGCGGAGCAAGAGCTGAACGCCGTAGCTATGGCCCCAAAACGAAGCCTGCTGAATATCGAGATGATTGAGCAGAGCTCGCATATCCTTCACCAGAGCGTCGACAGAAAGCTCGCTTTGGTCAGCGGGTACGCCAGAGTTATGATGGCCGCGGTAATCGAAAACGATCACGCGGTAATTTTGCGAGAAATAGCGAATCTGATGTGTCCAATGATTGATGAGGCAAGCCAAGCCATAGCAAAGAACAATCGGTCGACCTGCGCCGCGCTCTTCGTAATAGATCGTCGTGCCATCGTAACTTTGAAAAGTGCCGGTCTTTTTTGGAATTTCACTAAGCATGTCGATCTCGTTTCCTCGCAGAGGGCATGAATATAGCGTGAATCTCAGTTGTCGAGAAGGACGCGAATACGAGTTTTCCCTATTTCAATTCGATCCCCAGAGTGTAGCGGAATAGCCTCTTGCGGGGCGGGCTGACCGTTGAGACGGACGTTGGAGCTGGGGGCCGGCCGAAAGGTCACTTTCCCTGCGGAGGTGTCGAGAAAAAACGAGGAATCCTGGGCGGCTTCGTCGAGGAGAGGTAGATCAAACGAGCGCGCACCGATTTCCCGTGGGCCGTAGCCGATATGCCAGGTGGTTCCCGTCTGCACGCCCGATATGAACTCGAGTTTGAGAACGGTAGGAAAGGGGCGAATCGCTCCGCCAGGGCTGCGATTGGGGAGAGTTTGAACTTTCGTGATCAAGGCCGATAAAATTTCGCGCCACGTGAGCGTGTCGACGGCGACCTCGACCGAACTCGTGAACTCAAAGTCCTTCGTTTTTGTGGCCGGAGCGACCTGTGGTTTTTCCAGAACCTCGATTGTCGTTGAGCCGACCATGAACTTGAGGCCCGGGTAGAGCACAACTTCCTGGTAGCGGCCGCCGTCGACTTTGATTTTGTTGGACGAACCGAGATCGACCATAAGCCATTCGGAGTCGCGCCACTCGATTCGGGCGTGTTTGACGGAAAGTTTCGTGTCTTTGAGGATCAGGTCGCCCTCTTTTCGACCAATGGTGAACCCCTCGCGAACGGGCGCTCGCGTCCCACGATGGGGGCCTTCTAAAATCCGAAGCAGCAGCTGGGGCTGGTCCGCCTGGTTGGCGGGGGCCGTTGCCGGGCCGTCGGGGGCCTGGTCGGACGCGTCGTCAGGCGTCTGATCAGAGGGTTGATCGGTCAAGTTTCACCTCAAAACCGCGTAAATTTACGCGTGCTTACAAAGATTCTGCACGTTTATGCCCATTCTTGGGAGTCTCAATTGCGGGTCTGCCTTGTTTCTAGGCCCCGAGCATGTTACTCCAGTTCCTCCAGTTTAAACCTTGCTCCCATCCCTGTCCGGAGGGGGCTTAAGCCCGAGAGTGGGCACAACCCGAAAGGATTGGACATGCAGCTTGAAAAGCGTCCGTACGTGCGTCCCTATGAAGTCGTTGTTCTGATGAACCCTGACGTTTCCGAGGACGATCAAAAGGCCCTCTTCCGTAAAAACAAGTCGATCATCGAAGAGCAATTCGGTGGCGAAGTGAAACACCTCGACACATGGGGAAAGCGTAAACTCGCAAACCCAATCGGCAAGAACAAACAAGCGGTGTTCTTCCACTCGACGTTCACTGCGGATCCAAAAGCGATCACCGAGCTTGAGCGTACAATGCGTATCAACGACAACGTTTTGCGCTTCATGCACACGTCGCTCGACGACCGCACGGATCTCGCGAAATATGTTGAAGACTTCAAAACAGCTCTCGCTGAGAGCGCCGCGCGTGAGCGTGAGCGTGAAGCGAAGTTCCAAGCTCGCAAAGCGGCTAACCGTGGACCACGTCGCGATGACGAAGGTGGACGCGGACGTCGTGAAGACTTCGGCGGTGGCCGTGGCGATGACGATGGCGATGTAGATATGGAAGACGGAGAAGACGCTTAAGAAGAGCGCTTCGATTAAGAGCATAACGAGGAGGAAGGCGTGAGCGGAATCATCCGCCACATAGGACTCTGGATACTGGCGGCCGGTTTTAGCTGGGCGACAGTGATCTTGGCGGCGGGCCCGATTCGGGCACTGCGTATGTCTTCGCCGTTTTGGGTTTTTTGGCCCATGGTCCTTCTCATTTCGGCTGGCTTTTGGTTTGCGACCCCATGGTTGGCGAGCGCGAAGCTAGCGGCTCTTGGTTTTCTGGCCGTTGCGGCGGTGATCGGTCTCTTCACGGAGATTGAGAAGCTCGGAGTGTCTCGCGGCTCGGCTGCGGGTGTTTCGGTTGCCGCTTTAGTTGCAGGTGTAGGAGTGGGCTTCGGAGCTTGGTGCCGCGAAATGCGGATCAGCCCGGCGACGTGGCTCTCGAAGTGGGTCGAAACAGCGCTGACGAAAGTGAAAGAGGTCAATCCTTCGATCACTTTCGAAACTGAGCAGATCGTGTCCCAACTTCCTTCGGCTTTGATCATTTTGGGCCTGATCGCAATTGCGATTGCCGTGGTTAGCGAAGGAACTTGGATGCGAGTGCTTGGCACGGCCTCCGACTGGAAAGCAAATCGTTCGTGGACGGATTTCCGTCTGGCGGATTTTGCGATCTACGGTTTGATGGCGGTGTTGCTGGCTTCGTTCACACAACACGATGTGAAGTGGCTAACGGCGCTCGGTCTCAATGGTTTGAATGTGTTTGTTGTTCTCTATTTCTTTCAGGGAATGGCGGTCGTGTTCAAAGCTTGCGATCACTTCGCGGTTGGACCTTTCTGGCGAGTCTTTTTGGGATTTATCCTGACTCTTCAGCTAGCTCTGATTGTCGCGGTGGTTGGCGTGGCAGACTACTGGTTGGATATTCGCAATCGTCTGAATCGGCCTCCGGTGCAGACGAAATCCAAGACGGAAATCTGATCAATCAGAGTTCTGTGAGAAGCGAAAGCTGAACAAACCGAAACTGAACGAACCGAAACTGAACGAAATAGAAACGATTTGAAATTTTAAAATTTGTACGAGGAGTTAAAATGAAGGTCATCTTGCAGAAAGACGTTAAGAATCTTGGAAAAGTCGGCGAATTGGTCAGTGTGGCTGCCGGCTACGCTCGTAACTTCCTGTTCCCACGTCTCTTGGCGTCTGAGGCGACTGAGAAGCGTATGGCGGAGTTCGAACACAATAAGCGCGTTGCAGAAGCGAAGCTGAAGAAGGTTCGTGGCGAGCGCGAAGCGGTCATCGCGAAACTCAAAGGCGTAAACGTTGTTATCAAAGCGACGGCTGGCGAAGCGGACAAGCTTTTCGGTTCGGTTACAAACAACGATATCTCGAACGAACTCGAAAAACTTGGTTTCTCGATTGATCGTCGTGACATCCACCTGGAAGAACCAATCCGTGTTCTCGGTAGCCACAAGGCAATCGTAAAACTTGGCGACGGTCTCGAAGCACCCGTTTCGATCGTGGTCGAACGCGCATAAGTGCCACCTTCTTTTTTGAAATGCGCTGCGTGAAGTAGCTAAAAAGCCTCCAGATATCTGGAGGCTTTTTTTGTGCCAGAAAACCCCTTCGATTTGTATCTGACTCTCGAAGGTTAGCGCTTGGTTGCGAGGAAGACGCGGTGTTTGACCACCTCAGACGGCGCCGGGCGAACGAGGCTGCGTGGCTCAAGATAGCTGCGGCCGACCACCAGGAATGGCGCGCCTGGCTCAAGGCCGACGGGATTGGCGGGCGTTGGGCGTGGGATCTCGAGACAGTACGACTTGCCGGCGCAGTCGTAAGCGATCATGTAGGCGTAGAGGTTTTGATAGGCTTTGGCCTTAAGGCTCCCAGGGGCGATGCCAGCGTGGTACAGGGCGCTTTCCGAGGTGAGTTCAGGATCCGCGACTCCCGCGATGCCCGCGATTTTTCGTAAATCATAGATCGAGTGATTCAAGTAAGTGGCTTTGCCGGTTCTTCGGTGATTGACGCCAACAACCAGCACGAAGTCTTGAAGGCTCTTAACGCGAATCACGCCGGTGTCGCGCGAATAAAGTGCGTCGTGGTTGTCGCCGGCACACGTTTCTTCGCCGAGAATGCAATCCCAGCCGGTTTTCTCGGTGTATTCGACCGCGGAGCTTACGAACGAAAACTGTGCGCCGTATTGGCGTTTGATGTCTGTTGTCAGACGATCGAGCGTAGCTTCTGCATTCGGGAATAGCGCGCTCTCGGAGACACCGGTCAGTTCAGATTTGTAGCCCACCGTCGGTGCGGGGATGGGCGTGCCGTCTTCTGGACCGACTTTGACGACATAAAACGGATTCGTTGCGATGTAGTTGTCGAGTTCGGCCTGGCTTTCTGGCAGAGCCATGCGCATCAACATCGTGAATTGATCAGAGGCCGTGCCGTAACCAAAGCTGAAGCGATAATTCGTGCTATTTTTCTGAATCTCAACAGGCATTGGAATGAAGTTGATTGAGGTTTCAGGATGGCCTTGGGCTTTTAGCATGGCAATGATCCGGTCTCGTGTTCCGAGATCGGGCGACCAAACGATGACAGAGTATTCGTTAAATGGCTGCATATCGCCATCGAGATCTGAAGTTCCAATTTGCGCGTTGTTCAGCGAATCGCTGAGGCTTGCGAACTCCGTCGTAGAAGAGCCGGCGGTCATAAAAAGATACTGAGTGAATGCAAAGTAGCGAGTCTTTGGAGGTGTACGGAAAAACAAGACGATCGATTCGTTTTGTTTAAGCTGAAAAGATTTAACAGGAAGTCCGTTATCGTCGCTCGGAAAAACCGGTAGGGCGTAGGGGCTTGTCGGATTGGAGCCATAACAAATGGAACCTGGTGTGGTGAAACAATCGACGACGTCGAAATACTGCCACTCACCTATCGAGCGCGACCAATTGGCCGGAAGGTTTTTGACGAAGAGATCGCCTTGCGAGGCGACAACAGTGTCGAGCGCCTTGGCCGGAGAGGCATGTGCCATCGCAAGCAGAAACGAGAAGGTGGCAAAACTCGCGACGGTGATTTTTGAAAAAAAGGGCGCCATTTAATTCCTCCGATTCGGTGATTTGCGGAGGAAACGTCGGCGGAGCATTTATGGTTGCAACCGACGGTCAGATTTTCTCAAGAATTTATGAAATCGAAAATAGATGAAGATGGGAACGAATCCGCAAAACCCGCCGTCGAAGTTTTAGACAGTCTACTTTACACGTCGAAGTTTCGGCGTGTCGATTTCAGTAATTTGAGGCGGTGTCTCTTCGAACGAGGTTTTCGCTTCGGAAAGCACGTCTTGAAGATAAGAAGCGAGCATTTCTCGAAGGTCATCGAGCGTGACATCGGCGGTCGACTTGCCGGCCCCGGAAATAATACGACTTAGTTCTTCTCCGATGAGATCGTCTGGCAGTCCTGATGCCGCAGACAGCTCCTCGATGAGAGCAGTTCCCCTCACGCCACCCTCCTTGGTTGCGTCAAACTCTTCCATATAAACCTTATCCCTACGAACCCCTCATCCGTGTGGGGTCTACATGGAAGACAAGGTCATTCAAACTTGCGGTTAAAATTGAAGACAAGATCTTAGACCGCACGGTCCATTGATCCTGGACTCAGGTATTGGCGCACCCGCGCAATTAGAGGAGAGGATGAGTTGAAAGAGCCTTTAGTCGTGCCCAGCGCCGATCGACTTCGGCTTGAAAAGCATTGAGCTGCGGACGATTGCGCTCCTCAAGCAAGTGTTTGGATTTCCCAAGCTGCTTAAGCCATGTGTCGACGCCATTTTTTTTACCGAGGGCCTCGGGGTCGTAGCTGATTTTAGTTATTCCGTGTTCGACTTCGTAGAGCGGGAAGAAACAGCAGTCGACGGCATTTTGCAGAATGTTTTGGCCGAGACGCTCTTCGGATCCCCAATTTAACGGACACGTGATGAGGATCTTTCCAAATGCGAGCCCCTCGTTTCGTGCGTACCATTGAGCTTTGGCGGCTTTCTCGATCAGGTCCGTGCCGTAGCCTTCGATGGCGGTAAAGACGTATGGGATTCCGGTTGCAGCCATGATGGCGACCGTGTCCTTGTGGTGAAACGTCTTGCCGCTGTGACTTGTGCTGGTGGCGCGCCCCATGGGGGTCGTGTAGCTAAGCTGGCCTCCGGTATTCATATACCCTTGGTTGTCGTATTCGAGAATGATCATGCGATGATTGCGTAGCGCGGTTCCAATGGTCGGCCCCATGCCGATATCCATTCCACCGTCGCCAGTGATCATGACAAACGTAAGGTCTTCGCCGACTTCGATCTCACCGCGTCGGCGGCGTTCATGAAACATTTCGACGAGGCCCGAGAGTGTTGGCGCTCCATTTTGGAAGAGGTTGTGGATGTACGTCACGCGATGCGAACTAAACGGGTAGTCGGTTGTGACAACCATGGCGCATCCCGTGTGGTAGAGCACGACGATGTCGCCTTCGAGACCTTTGAAAAACTGATCCAGACCAGAGAAGATTCCGCAGCCGGGACAAGCACCGTGTCCGGGGGTGAGGCGTTTTGGTTTGGCTGCGAGCTCGGCGATGTCCGCGATGGCGACTTGTATCTGACCGTTTTCAAGTTTCGAGGTTCGCACAAGCCCGGGAGAGACATCGCTTTTAGAAAGCGGAGGCAGCACTTTTGGGGGAAGGTGTTTTCTGGTGCCTTCACGTAGGCCCACGAAGCCAAAGGTTGGAACTTCAGAGGGGTTCTGAAGCGCTCGAAACCCTTCTTCGTACAAAGCGACTGCGTCGTCTTCGCGGAAGTCGCGTCCGCCGAGTCCAAACACTCGGCTAAGAGCCAGGACATCGCAGTGGTGATCGGTCAGGAGAGCCGAACGCACTTCGTGCGAAAGTGGTCCGCCGGAAGACCCAGGCGTGTCACTGCGCTCGGCAATGACGACAACGGGTATGCGGTGGGTGATACGTTGAAGTTCTGTGGATGGAAAAGGTCTTAGAAGATGCGGTTTGATAAGCCCGACTTTTTTTCCTTCGGCTCGTAGTCGATCAACGGCATCCATGGCTGTTTCGGATGCGGAGTTGAGCACAAATAGCGCCACCTCGGCGTCTTCACAGTTGTAGGCTTCCAGTTGTCGGTACTTGCGGCCGGTGAGCTGTTCGAACTCGGTGGCGATTTCGTCAAAGACGCGCGCCGCAGTTTCGTGTGCGACGTGTAGCTGGTACTTGTTGTTTATCAAGTCGGGGTCGTTCATGTAGGGACCAAACGTAACGGGATTCCGAGGATCAAGGCTTGTGTGCGGATCTTTCCTGACGCCCAAAAAGCCTTTGGCGTCTTCTGTTCGAGAAAGTGTTTTTACCGAGCGTCGTTGGTGACTCGTGAAGAAGCCGTCGCTTACGACCATCACGGGTAAGCGAACTTCTGGGTGTTCCCCGAGGCGGATTGCCATGAGGTTCATATCGTAAACGGCTTGAGGATTCGGGGCGAGCAGGATCAGCCAACCTGTTTGCAGCGCAAACATAAGGTCCGAGTGATCGCAGCGAATGTCGAGCGGCCCACTAATGGAACGAGTGACGAGGTTGAGTACCATGGGTAAGCGGCTTCCTGATTGGACAGGTAGCTGCTCAAGACTATAGAGCAGGCCGTTGGCGCTAGTGGCGTTAAGCACTCGTCCACCACCGGTGGACGCACCAAAACACGCGCCGGCGGCACCGTGCTCGCCATCGGCCGGCAGAAGAACGGTTGAGATTTCGCCACGAGATTTCATCGTGTCCAGTATCTGAGCGATCTCGGTCGACGGCGTGATGGGATAGTAGCCCATAAAATGAAAGTCTATGGCCTTAGCCGCTTCAGCTGCGGCTTCGTTTCCGGTGAGAAGCTTTATCTCTTGCTGGGCGATGGGTGAGCTATTCATTTTTCTTCTCTCGAATCTCTGGGAAGAGGTGCAGGTTCCTGTCGGCTTCCGAAATCTCGTTTTCTGGTACGGGCTTTAGTGCACTGACCGGACAGGCTGTGACACACTTCTGACAACCTTTGCAGTACTGATAATCGATGCCTTTAAGTTTTGCGGCCCCGTCTGACGACCGTTCCCATGAAAAGCAAAAATCCGGGCACACCATATCGCAGTAGCCGCAGTGAAAGCAGAGTTCGCGATCAAGCTTGGGGACAGTGCCTTTGCGGCTGGCGCTATTGTCTTTTAAGACAGAATTCCCGGGATTGATGATGACGCCGCCTATGGGGGCGTCGGCGTATCCAAGTCTTGGCTGGATCGCCGAAAGGGGTTCCGTTTTTTTTGCGGAAAGCTGTTGCGGACGAACAAGGCGGGGTTTTGCAAGCTTCGCGGCTTTTCGGAAAACGGTTTGATTGGCGTGTTTAAGTGCCTCGGGAAGCCGAGCGAAGAAATTCAGAAAGTGAGATTCCAAAACGGCTTGAGGAATCTCCGGCAGTAAAGGGACGCAGGCGCCAAGCATGGCCGTATTCAGGCTGCTTGAGCGGAGTCCATGTCTGTCGGAAAGAGCCCTGGCGTCGATGACGGTCAAGCTTCTCATTTTCGTTCCGGTCGGAAACGAAAGCTGTCGAGCTGGCTTGGTGGAGTTCACGACGACGTCGGAATCTTCGGACAGGCCTTCAAGAATTTCCGGGTGCGTGCTGATGAGCGACTCGTGGAAAATCACGAGGAGGTGCGGATGTCGAATTCCAGAAGCGTTGCGGATCTCGTGGCCTTCTGTTGAAAGCCGAACAAAGGATCGAACGGGAGTGCCGCGCTTTTCGGAGCCGAAGCTGGAGAAGTGGTTTCCGCTATACCCCATCCCGAGAACAGCGGCCTCCGCCAGGATTTTTCCGGCGGAATTTGCGCCCTGTCCGCCAATGGCTTCTAAGCGAATCGCAAGACTCGTGCGTGCAGATTTACGAGGTGTTGGCGCTTGAAAGCGAGAGAGGAATTCAAACATCCCGCAAAGGATATAGAATTCCTCATCACGCTGTCATGTCTCGATTAGGCCGAGGGGCTTTGACCTGGACCCGGTCCACGACGATACGGCGGATTTTGTTGTGGTGGCGGCGGCAATGGGTGCTCGGCACCGCCTTCTTCGAGATCGGCAAATTTACCGATATTCGATTCCCAACGAAGTCGCACGGTTCCAACCGGCCCGTTACGCTGTTTTCCGATGATGACTTCGGAAATGCCTTTTACGTCCGGGTTTTCACGGTCGTAGTAGTCTTCACGATAAAGCGACATGATCAAATCGGCATCTTGTTCGATAGATCCCGATTCGCGAAGATCGGAGACCTGCGGTCTGCGATCGCTGCGCCCTTCGGAGCCACGGTTAACCTGAGCCAGAGCGATGACGGGGACCTGAAGGTCCTTGGCGATCGCCTTTAAGCTCTGCGAGATTTCCGAGACTTCGCGTTCCCGGCTGTCGGCCTTTTGGCCAAGCTTCATCAGCTGCAAGTAGTCGATCATGATCATATCAAGCCCGTAGCGCGCTTTGATTTTGCGAGCCTTTGAGCGGATCGTCATGGGGGTAACGAAGCTAGCGTCGTCGATAAAGAGATTGGTTTCGCCGATCTTGGTAGCCTTGTCGATGATTCGCTGCCAGCCAGCATCGCTGAGTTTACCGGTACGAAGATCGCTTAAGCCCACGCGTGCTTCGCTGCCGAGAACGCGCATCATCATCTGGTCGCGGTTCATCTCGATTGAGAAATATAAGAGCGACTTCTTTTCACGCAAGACGACATGAGTTGCGATGTTCAAAGAGAACGCTGTTTTTCCCATGGAAGGGCGAGCCGCGATAATCGTCATCTCGCCCTTTTGGAATCCGGCCGTCATTTTGTCGAGCGCCTTAAAACCGCTTGCGACACCCGTGACGTCGTTGTCTCGCTCAGAAAGCTCGGTGAGCTTGTTCATGCCCGAACGAACAAGGTCGGCCGCGGCGACGGGGCCGTCGACTTGTTTTTCGTCGTTGAGTTTAAAGATGCGACCTTCGAATTCGTCGACGAGGCCTTCGACTGATTCGAAATCATTGGTGTAGGCCTTTTCGACCATCTCGGTGCCGCAGGCGATGACCTTGCGAACCGTCGACTTCTCCGAAACGATTTTAGCGTAGTGTTCGATGTTCCCGGCGACAGGGAACGTGTTCATCATCTCGGCCAGGTAGGCTTGACCACCGATGGCTTCAAGCTCGTGGCGCACCGCTAGCGCGTTGGAAACTGTGATCGGATCAATAGGTTCGCTTTTCATCGCGAGATCGCGAAGCACACCAAAGATCTTTTTGTGTGAAGGCTTGTAGAAGTCTTCTTCCGTGATCAGAAACGAAACGTCGTCCCAAGAATTCGGGTTGAGGAGGAGACCGCCCAGTACGGCTTGCTCGGCCTCGTTGTTCACGGGCTGAACGCGATCTTTCGGCTGTTTCTCGTACGGCCTGTCGTATTGTGCCATGGCTCCCCTCCCACTCCAGAAACATCACGGCTGGGCCGGATCTGTCCAGATTTGGTGCGTAGAGATTTAGAGAAAGATGCGGGGGCGGTCTAGGAGAACGTCAAGCTGACCCGCTGATGCTGCCTGTGTGTGGCTCGGAAGGAGGATCTCGCGAAGGGGTGTTGATTACCCTGTGGAGATCTGGGTGGAGAATTCAAGCCTCTCGATAGGAAGTATCAAGAGGCTTGGTGTTTCCACTCGACATCGTCTTTTAAAGACTCTGTCTAGATATCGCGCGCCGATGTGCGCTTGATACGGATTTTGTAGCTGTCGATTTTCTTCTTCAGCGTGTTGCGGTTGATACCGAGCAGTTGAGCGGTCTTAACCTGGTTGCCGTTGCGCGACTGAAGAGCGAGCTCGATAAGTGGCTTTTCGACTTGTTCGAGAACGATGTCATAGAGGCCAGAGAGTTCGATGTTTGCATCGCGCTGTTGTTGGAAAAGAACTTCGAGTTTGCTCTTAACGAGCTTCTCGAGGCTGACGGCCTGGAGGTTTGCAACGAAGAGGTTGTCCGAAGAGTTGAGGTTTGGAGTCGTCAAACCAGGAGCCATGTTGCGCTCGTTTGTCATACCCTGAGCTGAAGTGACCAACCCCTTGTAGGGTACTTCACGTGTAAGATCACGGCCTAGTTCACGATTCGGTTCACGATTTACGCCGTTCATTCCAGTGGTCGGAGTCTCAACTGCCATTGATGGGTCCATTCTTCAGTTTGTGGTTGATGTTAGTTTTTAAATTTCAAATCGGTTTGTTTCGGCTCGGATTCCATTCCTCACCGCCACACACGTGAGGCTCGTAACATCGAAGCGATTTAAGCGAGCGACCGGACCATGGTTACTGGGTCGGCCTCTCAATCGGCTCGAAGTCTCAAACTCCGCGAGTGTGGGCAGACCAGATAAACTTGTGCAGTTGAGTTTGCAAGCGCGCAGGGCATTTTGATGCAAGAATTTTGGTCGCAAGCCATTTCGCGTCGATCCGGCGGTGGGCAGGACTGAACAAAACCTCAGTCTGTTCGAAGAGTTGGTTTTTTTCCGCGAAATTTTGGGCCCAAAAAAAATCGTTCTCGGAACAAATGACGAATTTGAATTCGGTGTTGACAACCGAAAATTCGGGGTTGCTTGGCAAGTTTGACAGGTGAAAAGAATCCGCGGCTCCGGAATCGGGTGTCTTTATGTCGATGATCTTCTTCACCCGGGGGTCTACTTTGGTGCAATCAAGCGATCCGCTGGTTTCGAGAGAGACGTTGTAGCCGAGATCGCACAGGCGCTTCATGAGCTCATGGCTGGCCGCCTGGAGCAGAGGCTCTCCTCCGGTGAGGCAGACGTGTTTTCCGGGGTGGGACTGGACTTCCGTGATCAGGGAGTCCACCGAGCGTACCTCGCCCTGATAAAAGGCGTAGGTCGTATCGCAATAACGACAGCGGAGGTTGCATCCCGATGTTCGAATGAACACAGTGGGGTAGCCGACCCAGGAGGTCTCGCCCTGGATGCTGTAGAAAACTTCGTTGATTTTGAGTTCTGCCATACAGGGCTGCTACGGAGAGCCGCTACTAAAGTCAAGTCGAGCGCCACGAGGCTAGGAAGGAATAGCAGAATCCGCATAAACTGGAGGGCATGGGTGTTAGTTTGCGTTCGTCGAAGTCGTCTCAAAAGTTTGTTGGTCGTTTGCGCCGTGATGTTATCGGCATTATGTGGATAGCGGCCGGGGTTTTCTTGGCGCTTGCTTTGGCGACTTTTCACCCTTCCGATCCTTCTTTCAATTCGACAGGCAATGGTCTGGTGGCTCGCAATGCTTGCGGTTTTGTCGGAAGTTTTCTGGCGGACATCTTGTTTCAGGGGTTTGGCTTGGGCGCGTGGCTGTTTGTATACGGCTGTGCACGGTTGGCGTGGCGTACTTTTTCGGAGCATCAGGGCGCCTTTCTGGCGCGTCTGGCCTGGGGCCTGTCGTTGCTTCTGACGACGTCGTCGCTGCTGAGCCTACACCTTCCGATGGAGAAGGTGTTTGGTGGTCAGATTCCGGTGGGTGGGCTTTTTGGGGCGGTCCTTGTGAAGGGCCTTGTGGCGGTGCTGAATTCGGCCGGTGTGGCGGTGCTGCTTTGGACACTCGCGTTGATTTTGGCCGTCTTTTACTCGGAAAGGTCGGTGGAGGATTGGGTTGAGACAGTTTCCGGCGTATTCCGTCGAGTTCAGGCAGCGGTGATCGCGGGCTGGAAGGCGCTCGAGAAATCGTTCGAAAAACAATTCGAGACGAGTGTCGCATCGGCGAAGGCGCGGGCGGCAAAAGAAAAAGAGCAGGCCGCCGAGAAACAGGCCGAGAAGCAGGCCGCCAGAGCGGCGGAAAAATCGGCCGAGAAATCGACCGAAAAGTCGTTGTTCGCAAAGGTCACCTCTTTCAAAACGCAGCTCAAGCAGGACACGGATTTTGAGGACGAGTCGGAAGACGACGCGGATGAAGAGGCGGACGAAGAGTCGTATGATACCGAGGCCGCGACCGCGGCTCCGGTTAAGCCGGTCGTGACGTCGCTTAAGCGTCGCGCGGTGAAACTTCAGACCAAGGTGAATCGGGTTATCGAAAACTGGAAGTTGCCGGATCTTTCGGTTCTTGAAGATCCTCCCGCAACGCGTGTGCGAGTGGATAAGCGCGAGATCGAAGAAAAGGCGCAGATCATTGTCGACAAGCTTGGGAAATTCGATGTGGGCGGTGACGTCGTCGCGGCGAAGTCGGGTCCGGCGGTCACGCTTTTTGAGTTTCGTCCAAATGCGGATGTGCAACTGACATCGATCACGAATCGCGCGGATGACTTGGCGCTGGCGCTAAGCGCGGAATCCTTGCGTATCATCGCCCCGATTCCGGGACGAGACGTCGTTGGTATCGAGACCTCCAACGCGAATCGCGAAACTGTGTATCTAAAAGACATTTTGGCGGATTCGAAATTCTGGAAAGAGGAAACGGTTCTTCCAATCTGCCTGGGGCGCGAAGTCGATGGTACGCCTCGTGTGGTGGACTTGCGTTCGATGCCGCACATGATGGTTGCCGGTCAAACCGGTTCGGGTAAGTCAGTCTTCGTCGTATCCAGCATCACCGGCTTTGTTTTTCGACATTCGCCGAAAACGTTGCGCATAGTTTTGATCGATCCGAAACAAGTCGACCTGACGCTCTTTAACAATATTCCCCACTTGCTGATGCCACCTATCTGCGAACCGCGTAAGGCAGTCATTGCGCTTCGTTGGGGCGTAAAAGAGATGGAGAAACGAAACCGATCGTTCAACCGTTTCAAGGTTCGTAAGCTCGAAGAGTACAACGAGGCGGTTGCAAAGCTAACAAAAGAGCAGATCGAAGAGCACACGCAGATAAACGCCGATCTTGAGGTGCAAAATCGCAAGAACGAAATGTATTACTTCACGCCACAGCCGTTCATTGTCTATGTCATCGAAGAATTCGGCGACTTGATGATGGTCGATAAACAACATGTGGAAGAGGGCGTTGTTCGTTTGACTCAGATGGCGCGCGCCGCCGGCATCCATCTGATTCTTGCTATGCAGACGCCGAGAAAAGAAATCGTCACGGGTCGAATTAAAACCAATATTCCAGGCCGTGTGAGTTTCAAAGTTCCCGGCTTCTTGGATTCGAAAATCATCTTGGACGAAAAAGGCGCCGAGCGCCTTCTTGGCCGAGGGGATATGTTGTTCCTCTCGCCAGGCGTTTCGAAACCGCAGCGTCATCACGCTCCTTGGTTGACGAATGAAGAGATCGAGAAGGTTGTTAAAACGTGGTCGGATCAGGCCGAGCCGCAATTTGATGAGCTTGCGATGCGAGCGCTTGAAGGCGGCGGCGACGGTGAGGGCGGTGCCTTTAACGGCGGTGGCGCCGGAATGGGCGGCGGTGACTTCGGTGACGAAGGCAGCAGCGACGAGATGTACGATCAGATTCTTGCTTGGGTTGCCGGGCAGAAAACGGTCAGCGCGTCCTTGATTCAGAGAAAGTTCGGTCTTGGGTATCCGCGTGCGAGCCGGTTGATCGATCAATTCGAAAGCCAAGGGGTTGTTGGGCCCGCCAACGGATCGAAGCCACGACAGGTTCTTATTCAGCCAATGCCCGAGCCCTAAGGGTGTCCGGCTCCTAGCTAAAGGTCCTAACGCAGGACCTACAGACTCCTCGGATTGGTTCGACGATTGACTCGACCGACGTCGGTGGGATGATCGAACGCATAGTTCGATTAAGCCTTAAAGCGATTCAAGGAGGATCCTATGCTTAAGTCTCTTATGGCCGCGATGTCGGCTCTTGTTTTGGCGGTATCTGTAGCTCCTGCAACGGCATCGGCTGAGTGCCAGATGGCGGAAAAAGCCACTGAGCTTGCAGTCGTACTCTCGCAGCCCGTTATGCAGGCGGCGGTTATTCAGTCGCAAGTTTCGGCGACGATGCTCAAGTGGAAAGTTGGCGACAAGGCTGACTACAAAATGGCTGGCGGTTTCATCAACGGAACAGTGAAGTCCTTCGTTCGTGAAGACAACGGAACAGAGATCTGGGTTCAGCAAGACATGGACATGGGTTTCCTTGGAAAACAAAAAGTCGAAATTCTTTTCGACAAAGCAACGGGCCAAGTGAAGAAGCTTTTGGCGAACGGCCAAGAGCAACAGCTTCCTAGCACTTCGAACATCGAAGTTGTCGAGACCAAAGAAGACCGCGTGACGGTTCCAGCGGGAACTTTCGACGCGATCTATGCGAAAATCAAAGACCGCGACAATGGACAGATCCAAGAAGCTTGGGTGAACCCACAAGAAGTTCCAATCACCGGAATGGTAAAAGCGATCGCAGATAGCCAGCTTGGCAAAATCAACCAAGAACTGACAGCGAAGTCGTTCGCTCCGTAAGAGACTGTGATTTAAACAGTCATTGGTGGCCTAGCGGCTGCTTTGAAAACCCACATCGGTATTCGGTGTGGGTTTTTTAACGTCCGACACAGCGAACGTTGGAATCCCCGTCTCTGGCGAGATAGGTTGATAGGGCCCCATCCCACGTGCTGAACTGCCATGCCTTCGTTCGGTTGTTGGACTCTATGGTGGCGGTCCATTCCCAGTATCCGAAATCGTTTCCGGCGTCAGGCAAGACGTGTCGGAGGCCGTTTACATCGGCGACGAGATAGTCGTCTCGAGTCGGAAGTCGCCAAGCGACGACCGGTGTCGAGGTCAAATTAAGCCCGGCTTTGCCTAGAGAGTCGATGTCGCCAGTATCATCCACCGTGGTAAAAAAAGAAGATTCCTCGAAACAGGCGCTGATGGCTTTGTCGGCCGGGCCGGTTCCAGTTGTCTGATAGGCGGCGTTGTCGCAGTAGTCGCTTGGATCGTCTTGAGCGGCTGGATTGTTGACGATGTTATTGCTGCCCGAGGCTTTGCACCAATTTAGGTTCTCAGCAACTTTCGAGGACCATAAAAGCCCTGTTCGCTGATCTTGCCAGACTTCGCGCCCCCTGCTGCCAGCCATGTTTCCTGTTCGACTTACCAGTTTCCATTCGCCCTGACCGGCGTTCCCGCGAGTGGCGCCGTTCCAAGTGGCGTCGGTACCAAATTCCGTCGCGCAGTTCGCGATACGGGTCTCGAGATCGCCAGCGGTTCCTCAGGTTCTGGCGGCCCACGCGCCAGTGGTTGAACCCGCCGATCTATCGACAAGCAAGAGGCCGCTTCGACCGTCATCATCGTTCAAAATATCCGGGACTGCTCGGTAGCCAGCCGCGGAGTTCGTATAAGCGGTGCCGGCATCGGTGACGGTTTCTTGTTCGAGTAAAATCTGAGGCGCGGCTTTGTCCCTGAACATCGTTGACGCCATTGAGGATTTAAAGAGGCCCTTGAAGCTTCCCGTAACTCCGAAAATGCTGACGCCAGACAAGATATTGGTCGCCAGAAGCGTGGGAGCGTCGAAACTGACAGAGTGGTTTGTGTAGTAGCCATCGGGAATCGGTGTCATGACCGTTGTTCAGCCCCCGGCGTTCTGCCACGAGGTGATATTCGCCCCGAGACTGCCGCTTACGACTTTGCCAGAGTCTTCCACTAGGCATGGCCCAGTTGTGGGGGTGTCTTCCAAGCAGGGTGAGAGGGCGGAATTGCTCGCTGACGAACTGACCGAGAAGGCTTCGCATCCCAAGAGGGAGATGGAAGTCATTAAAATAAGGGAAGTATACCCCAGCCTCATGTGAATATGGTTCGGATGAACCCAGGCGGCGGTTGAACGCTGTTGGACAAAGCTCACGAAAAAGTGAGTATGGTTTGTATTGAGACGCTGCGGGTATCATTGTGATGCGGCTTTGCGATTTCACTTGTCCATATTAAATCGCGCAGGAAATTGCGCTTAAAAGCACTGTAGAGTACGAGCCGCGCGGTATAGGAAGTTGAAAAATAGCTAGAAAAGTTCGATCTTTCGAAGGCGAACTATTTTGTATTTCAGGAGGAAGATGTGAGGGTTTACGGGGCGGCCTGGTTGTTCATTGTGTCGGTTACGTTTTTCGTGACATCGACAATGGCAATATCCTCGGGTGCAACGCCTGCCGTATCAGGGAGGTCGAAATCCGGAACCTCGGTGGCGTCACAGCTGGATCAGGCGCGCGAATTGGTTTTGAAAGGCGACAAGCTGGAGGCACTTTCGCTTTTGTCGAAATCCTATAAGAGCGGGTTTGAAAACTCCGCGAAGTCACAGGCGCGAGCAGAGTATTTAAAAACCTGGGAAGAGCTCGCGAATCTCTTTCTTACCGACAAAGCCCAGAATCATTTTTCTTTGGCAGAATCCTTTTGGCTAAGCCGACCTAAGGAGGCCGTCGAGTTTCTTCAGACGGCTTCGCAGCAAGAGCCTGGAAATCTTCAGATCGCCGTTTTGGGAGCGCGCGCCGCTCTGCGCGCTCAAGATTGCGTGCGGGCCGAGTCGTTTTCAAAGGATGCGGAGAAAATATTTGCTCCAGGTCTCGAGGTCCGTTTGGTGCGTTTGCAGTCGCAGCTCTGCACGCTACGCACTCAGGCACAGGCTCCGCCTTTGAATATCAAATTGTTGTCGGAGACGGGTGAGTCATGGGGGGAGTTCGACTCCGCCGTTCGCGCTCTGGTTGTTGGTGATCTATGGCGGCGAGGTGACGTGAAGGCGGCGAGGGCAGCCGTGACGGCGTGGGAGACCCAGGCCGTGGGGGATCCCGAAATGTGGTATTGGAAATGGAAAGTGTCTGATGCGGAACCGGAAGAGACTGGTAGCAAAGGCTCGAAAACAGCAAGCCGCGGAACCAGGGTCAAAGATCGAACCGCAGCGCGCAGCTACCTAAGAATCTGTAATGAGCTGACCCCGCGCAGACGAAAAAACTTCTCGATGCATCCGGAGCTCTGTTTGTGGACAGAAACCGTTGAGTCCGATCTCAAATCAGGGGAGAAACTAGGGTTATGAGAATCGGTCACTCGCACCTTCTATGCTTGGTTCTACTGTCCGCTGGTTTTGCTGCGTGTGGGGTAAAGGGCAAGCCACTTCCTCCTCTCGAGCCGCCTGCGATTGGCCGAGGGGCTCCCAGCTACAAACGAACCGCCGAAGAGGCTAAACCTTCAGACGTGCCAAGAGTGAACCCTTCTCCGACTCCGGAAACCCGTGGTCGCTAAGGGGTGTGTCTAAGTGAGTGTGCTTAAGCGAAAAGTTCCAGTCGAAAAAATCGTCGCAGCAGGAAACGACTTCGTGTTTGTTATGGCCGGGCGTGATGTTCCAGAAGACTGGGTGCCGTCGGCCGATCACGCTCGTTCAATTTGTGATCGCCATTTCGGAGTTGGTGCAGATGGCTTCGTGGTGATGAAGAAGCTTGCCGCCGCGAAATACGAGTGGTCGTTCTTCAATAGCGACGGCTCGTTTGCGGCGATGTGTGGCAACGCGGCTCGTGCCGCCGCGAGCTTCTTGGGAGAGGCGAAGTGGCCTGTCGAATTGAAGACGGGTTTTGGCTTAGTTAAGCTGGAAGCCTTGGTGCCAAGTGAGTTTCGTGTCGAGATCGACTACTCGAAAAAGCGGCTTCAAGAGCTTGCGCTTGCCAAGCCTTCGTCAGACTCCGGGGCGGCAATCGGCACGCCGGTATTGATCGACACGGGTGTGCCGCATGTGGTGATGGAAACCGCGGTCGATGTGCTCTCACTGAAATCAGGCTCGGTTGAACGTTCGCTGGCGGCGCCATTTCGCTGGCCCAAAGAGGCGGGTGCGGCGGGCGCCAACGTGACATTCTTTCGACGAACAGGTGCGAAGGCGATCGAAGCTGTGACCTTTGAGCGGGGAGTTGAAGACTACACGCTTTCCTGTGGAACGGGTGTGCTGGCGGCGGCGGTTGTGGCCTCGCGCGCTCTGCAGGCGGGACAGTGGTCGCAGGAGATTACGGTGAAGAATCCTGGTGGAGTTTTGCGAGTGGATTCAAAAAACTTTCCCAGCAGCTTGTTGTTAACCGGACCGGCGCACACGGTTTTCCGAACAGAATTTGAGTTTGATGTTTAATGGCGAAATTTAACTTCGAAGTATGAACTGAAGAGGAGTGGGTTATGAAACAGTTTGAAGGAGTCCTCACGGCGCTCGTGACGCCTTTCAAAAATGGCGATGTCGATTGGGCTTCGTTGAAATCTTTGGTTCGTATGCAGATCGATGGCGGCGTGCAGGGTCTTGTGATCAGCGGAACGACAGGCGAAAGTCCGACGATCTCTTTAGAGGAAACCAAAAAGATTTTCGACTTCGTTCGCGGCGAATCGGGCGGAGCGCTTCGTCTTGTGGTTGGAACCGGTTCTAATAGCACGGCGACAACGATCGCAACCACCAAGCTCGCGCAGTCTTGGGGGGCCGAAGCAGCCCTTGTCGTGGTTCCTTACTACAACAAGCCTTCGCAGCGTGGACTCTTTGAGCATTACTCGGCCGTTGCGCGCGACGGCGGATTGCCAGTGATTCTCTACAACGTACCTGGAAGAACGATCACGAAGCTCGAGTTATCGACGATTCAAAAGCTTGCCGAGGTACCCGGGATCGTGGCGATCAAAGAGGCGACAGGTGATATCGCGTTTGGCAAATCCATCGCACAGTCGACGGGGCTTTTGCTTTCAAGTGGAGATGACGGAACTTGTTTTGCGCTTGCCGGTGCCGGCGGGCGCGGCGTGATTTCGGTGATCTCGCATCTGATTCCTCAGGAGTTCTCGAGCTGGATGAAGCGAGCGGCGGCTGGCGAGAGCGAGAAGGTTTCGCAGGAATTCGCATCGAAGTATGGGGCCTTGAACGATGCGCTTTATGTCGAAGCGAATCCAATTCCGGTAAAATACGCGCTTTGGAAAATGGGTGTGATCGCGAGTCCCGAGCTTCGTTTACCGCTCACGGCTCTTGACGAAGCACATCGCGCGAAAGTGGACACGCTTCTTAAGCAGGGCGGCCTTCTATGAAAACGGTCATCGTCGGACGTGCTGGGCGAATGGGGAAAGAGATCGAGACGGTCGCTTCGGAGTTCGGTCTTTCCATCGTCGGCGGTGTCGGCCGTGAGACGGGCCTGGCGAAATGTCTTGCCGAAACTCCGGGCGTGGAAGTGGTGATCGACTTCTCGCTGCCGGTTGCGACAGATGACGTTTTGAAGGCTTGTGTGCAGGCCGGAGTTCCTCTGGTGTCGGGTGTGACGGGCGTTTCGGAAAGCGATCGTACGTTGATGAAAAAGGCGAGCGAGAAAGTCCCGATCTTGTATTCGGCCAATATGAGCCTCGGAGTTCAGATTCTGGCAAAAGCCCTGGAGAGCTTAAAGGGCGTCGAGGGGTTTGATCTTTCGATGGAGGAATTCCATCATCGGCACAAGCGTGATCGTCCTAGCGGCACGGCCTTGCTTTTGGATGATGAACTTCAGAAGCGAACGGGGCGTCGCGCTGCCGAGATCGTGAGCCTGCGCGGTGGCGGGATTGTGGGTGAGCATCGAATTTATGCGATGTCAGAATCCGAAGTTCTTACGTTCTCGCACCAGGCTTTGAACCGTGCTGTTTTTGCGCGGGGAGCCTGTCGCGCGGCGCGTTGGATCGTAGGTCGTCCGCCCGGTCTATATAGCCTCGCGGATCTGCTTGAAAAAGCGTGATGGTCGCCGTTTCCGGTGCTAGACCAAAGTCATTCACCCATTCGAGTGGCCAACGCTCCTAGAGAGGCATACAGATGAAATTCTTCATCGACACAGCAGACATTAAAGAAATCCAAGAAGCCAATGCACGTGGTTGGGTCGACGGTGTTACGACGAACCCGACATTGGTCGCAAAAACTGGAAAATCAAACGCCGACTGCATCGCGGAAATCTGCCGCGTTGTGAAGGGGCCTGTTTCGGCGGAAGTCGTCAGCCTCACGGCTGATAAGATGTACTCGGAAGGTCGCGAACTCGCGAAGATCGCCGACAACGTCGTTGTGAAAATCCCGATGTGCGAAGAAGGTCTAGTTGCTGTACGTCGTTTCGCGGCTGAGGGCATCAAGACGAACGTCACGTTGGTCTTCTCGCCACTTCAAGCGTTGATGGTCGCGAAAGCCGGCGCGTCGTTGGTCTCGCCATTTGTTGGCCGTTTGGACGACATCTCGTCGACCGGCATGGAGCTCATTGGCAACATGAAGACCATTTTCGACAACTACGACTTCAAGACTGAGATCCTGGTCGCGAGTATCCGTCACCCTATCCACGTGTTGGAAGCGGGTTTGATTGGAGCTGACATCGTTACTTGCCCACTCAAGGTGATTAAGCAGCTGGTTAACCACCCGCTGACAGACGCGGGTATCCAGCAGTTCCTCAAAGATGCGGAGAAGGTTCCGAAGTGATTTTCGGTTCTCTAGTGGTCTCGTTTTTTAGAAGGCTCACGGTCTGGTTGAGCCTTTTTTCTTTTACGCTGCTTTCGAGCTGCGCGACGACGGACGGAATCAAAAACGTCATGCTGCCATTGGCCGTCGTTCGAAAAATCGTGATGGACAACATTCCTGGCGGCGTCCGCAAAGAGAGCATGAACGGTCGTGAAATCACGAGCCAGTACTTTGATGCCAAAGAGATGGATGTTCCATCGGAAACGGCGCGCGAGCGAGGTCGGGCCGTTGTTACAATCTTGGGTTCAAGAAGACCCTATACAGTTCAAGTAGTTGTGACGCGTGAGAAGCGTCGCAAGGGTTCCAAAAAGAACTACGATAAACTCGGTCAGGACGCCGCGCTCACCAAAGCGGTCCGCAAGCGTATCAAAGACGCCTTGGATAATCGTCCAGCAGATATCAACGTCATTGACGATTTTCGAGCATTTTGAATAGCCTAGATTAGTCACTCGGATTGTGACCGTTCTTTGCTTTGTCCAACCAATTGGATGGTGGGATGAGGCGAGAGCGAAACTCAGGGATCGAGCAGCTTGTGATTTCAGCGGCATTGAAATTTCTCAACCGCAATTCCGTCTCCGTCGTCATGACGGCTTCGGCGCTTGGTCTATTCAGCGCGTGGATCGCTGTTCCCGAATCGTCCACTCTCGATGGCTTGTATGAGCGTTACTTGGCGAAAGAGGAATTGAAGCCAAGAGTTTTCGAGCACGGCATTGCCGTTCGTTTAAATCGTGAAGCTCCGCCTGTTGCGGCTTTGGAAGAAGCTCTGCGTGAACAACCGTGGACCTCCATCGAGCGCAATCCGTCTCTTGGAATCGCGGCGATCTCGTTGCAAGTGGGCACCGCCCAAGTCGCTCAGGCTTCGGAGGCGATGGCTTCTCGGATTTTGGCCTCCAATAAACAAATGTGGGACCGCATCGAAAAACATCGCGGTGTAATTCGTCAGATGGCGTCGACATCGCCTGCGACACCGGTCGGTGTTCCGTTGGCGTACCCGCCGCGCTCATCGAATATTTTGCCGAATGTGCAGACCGCGCCGATTGCGCCGCCGGTGCGAGTGGCAAAACCAAGCGGCCTTCGCGAAGGTGTTTCCTACAACAGGACATCGCTTCAGGCGCAAAATTCGAATATTAAGACAAATCGCAAACTAGAAGAGCTTGCGGTTCAGCCGACGGAATCGTCTTCGCCAAAGACGATCTCCTTGTCGAAGACGGGTGTAACTCGCGATCAGTTTTTGGCGGCCTTGTTTTTGCCGTTCTCTGACAGCAATCCAAACAGCAAGGGCTCTCGTGCCGCGGCTTCACGAAATATCTTTCAGCCGAGTCCTGCAAAACAGTTCGCTTCGGCTCCAAGACCTAGCGCCGCACAACGTGTACGACCGGAGCCTGCTTTGACCGAGCCAGGCCCTCGTGAAATGACTGTAGCGGAGGCGCGGGAAATTGCGGCACGCGCAAGTGGGGCGCTTGCACCAGCGGGTCGCCAGGTCATGATTCGTGGTCCGTTGGAACTTTCGGGCGGACTGGCGCTGACGCACGCAAGAGACCGCATCGCGGTGGTGCGTGAATCGCGAGGTCAGTTTATTGAGTCGGGATCGGTTTGGATTCGCGAGGCACGGTACGAGATATTTGTCGAGTCGATGGAGGGGCACCTTGTGGCGGAGGTTCGCTCGCCTCAAGGTGAAGTTGTCGGTCGTGGGCAGATTGCCCTTTCCGGTCTTGAAACTTCGGATCAGCGTAAAACTTTGGAAGGTGTTGTTCTAAAAGTTCAGCCTGTTGCCACAGGTATCGCGGGTCGTGTTCAGTCGGCCTACTCGTCTTCTTCGACAGGGACATCGTCGGGATCGCGTTCGGTATCTCGCGGGATTGCCGGGGCGAAGGTTGGGTTCCTGCAGACGCCCTCGGAAACGCGCACGGTCAGCGGCGGTATGTTTGAGGATTCGAAATTCGCGGAAGGGTCTCGCGTGATCGCATCCGTGAAGGCGAAAGATCACTGGCCGACGCTTGCGAACCTCACGACGGGTGTTGAACCTGTTGTGCCGATATTCTCGAAGAAAATGATGGAAGCCTTCGTTTCCTTGACGGCGCCTCAGGATATTTCGCCTCGGGCTCTAGATGAGTTGAAAGAGACAAAGGGTGTTGTTTGGGGCCGAGTCACGAGAGGCTCAAATCCGGTGGCGGGGGCCAAGGTCGAGGTGCTAACTGAGGGCATTGGTGAGCCGGTTTACTTCAATGACTTGATGCTTCCGGATCCCAAATTAAACGCGACGGGCGCAAGCGGTTTGTTTGCGATTCCCGCAGCGTCCGAAGGTTTGCATGCCTTGCAGGTTCACTTGGGTAAACGGCTTTCTGATCCGGTCTATGTTCAAGCGGAGGCACAAAGTGTCGTCGCACTTGAGCTGGATGTCTTAAAGGCATCGGAAATCGAAGGGCGAGTTTACGAGGCGTTTCGCCCGGAAAAATCGATCGCTGCGGAACTTCGTGTGATGGGTCATGTGAAGGCCAGACGTATAAAGTTAGCGGCCGAGACACCGTCGGTTGTGAAGCTTGCGCATCTTGGTATGCCTTCGATTTTGGATGTCGCAGCGGGAGCCGAGTACTTGGCCGTTCGAGTGATTCAAAACCCCGAGACGCGCTATCTCGACATTCCGTTGGTCTCACGCGGTTGGTATGACGGCGTGATCGCGCAAATGCGATACAACTCGCCGCCGGCAACGGGCAACGTTATCGGATTCATCCAAGGCCTGAGATATCGCGTGATGGTCGAAGAAGAGTCACTCTCAGCGCAGGCGAAGGTTGTCTACTTCGACGATCGTGGCGAAATGATTTCGCAGGAATACGGCGTACCCGGAGGAGGCTTCATGCTCCTCGGGTTAAAAGACGGAATTCGTACGATACTGATTGAGGCCGAAGGCTCGGGTCGAGTCTACGCGGTCACCGTTCTTGTGCAAGACGGTGTTCCCGCGATGATCAGCCATTGGCTCCGATAAGACGTTTCTTCTCGGTTTCGCCAGCCATTTTCAATTCCACTGCCGACTTTGTCTCCGAAGGAACCATGATGCGTAAGCCTTTGTGCAGGGGGCGCTTGGCCTTGATCAGGCGATCGAGATCCGGATTGATCGCGATGAAGTCCTCAAGAGACATCGAGGTCACTTCCATGATCTCTTCGAGTTTCATCTTTCTCGTCAAGCGCAGCTCTTGAATATCAAGGGGTGCAAGTCGTGGAAGACCAGGGAAGATCTGGTCGGAGTAGCGTTCTGTGTAGAGGGCAGCCAGGAATTCCGCGTAAAAGTTCTCAGAGGCAAAACTAAACCGACGTGAGCTATAGACTTCGATGATGCGAGCGAGGTCTTTTGTACCCGCTGTTCGTGAAGCGAGCTTCACTCCGCCGGGTCCATGGTTCCAGGCTGTTACAGCGAGTTCCCACGAACGTCCTAGAATCATGTGGTTTTCTTTAAGAAGCCTTGCTGCTGCATCCGTCGCTTTGAATGGCGACTTGCGCTCGTCGATATGTGCGTCGATCACGAGTTTTTTCTTTTTTCCCGTGTTCTCCATGAATTGCCAGATACCGGCCGCGCCGACTTTGGATTTCGCATGCTTGTTGAAGCTTGATTCGACAAGTGGGAGGCGTGTCAGTTCGATCGGAAGTTTGTGCTTGGCGAAGATCTCTTCCATCACGGAGAGATAGCGCGGGGCCATCTGAAGACCTTCGGCAAAGTGATTGCGCTGTCCTGTCTGAACTCGAACTTCGCGTCGGGCCGCTTTTGCGAGACGGCGAACATCTTTTCCAAGCGCCTCGAGCGCGCGTTTCACTTGAAGCTCGGTGTCCGTGAGTTTGTCGGAATCCAAGTCTGAAACACGTCGCTTTTTCGCGAGCGAGTCCAATGCCGCTCGAACATTGGCCATTTCTTTCTTTACGACGTCGTCTGCGATCTGATTCCGCATCCAACGGAATCGAGGATAGGTGGCGCTAATGATAGGTTCAACGTCCACGACCTTGAAAATGACCCACGGATATTGTGTGTGGTGAATGACTCGCTTATGAGAATCGTAGCGGCTATAGATATCAAACCAAAACCCAACACGATCCGCGAGTGCCGGTGGAATCATAAAGGACTCCGAGATACGACGTTCGGAATCCGCCAGGATCATGTCTCGATCAAACCAGAGACCGTAAGACTGAAGCGGGAGGTCTGATTTGCCAACGGGGAGACGGCGAAGCGGTTCGCGAATATGATCAGCAGCGCGAAGCGATACGCTAGGTGACTTTGTTTCAGTTTCGGGTTTGAGCTCCGTTGTGGAGTCACCCGAATCTTTTGTCGTGTTCGCGGGTTTATCGGTCGGCTGTTGGTTCTGATTCTGAGGAAGGCCTGAAATCAGAAAAAGTGTGATGGCATACACGCCTGCGGCGATTCCAACCGAGCGAAGTATACGATCAATCAGGTCTTTCGTAACGGGTGACACGTGACTCTCCAGTCGACAAGGTCGCGCTCATGCGCGACTCGAAAAGCCGAAGAAGGAGCAATCCCGGTGCCCAGGAGAAAGGTTTGTTTTTAAGAGGAATTGTCGAGGAATCAGACACATAGCGGGCTCGGCCGCTTGTAAGGATGACGGGATAGCGAGTTTCGGTGACCAATTTGGTCACCCTGTTTGTTGAGATTGATAAGGGCTTTCGATAGAGTTTCGCTGTGTATGAGATGAGCTTTCGAGATCGAGCCTTTCGGCTTCTGATATATGCGGTGGGGATGGCGCTGGTGCTGCCATTGGGGCGCGTGGCACTCGTGATCCTTCCTGTCCTATTGATCTCGCTCTGGCCTCGAGCGCATAGATCGCCATACTACGAGAGATTGTTGGTGATCTTTAATATCGTATTGGCGCCTCTTCATATTCTGCTGATGCGAGATTCGAACTACGATTGGCCATCGATTTATGTGCCGATGGCGGGCTCTTATCTGGCGATGCTTTTATTTCTTCTGCTGGCATCGGGCATTTTTGCTAATCGAGTGAGGCCGGGAAAAGCTGTTCTTGCCTATGTGTCGATCTTTTTCGCCTTCACGGTGTCGAGTGAGGTGCGGGACTCCGATATTGGCCAAGGCGCGATCATGTTTCTTGCGGTCGCGATTTGGTATTTCATTTATGTCGCGATGTTCGCGCGGCCCAAAGGCGATCAGAAAATAGGATCGTTTGAAATGGCGGCCTTGTGTGCGCCCGGTTTTTGGTTGCCGATATCGACGCCTGTTCCGGGTATGCTTCCTAACTGGCTAGAAAAAGCGAAAAGCCTAGAGTTCGACGAGACACAAAAATCAGGACTTCGGCTTTTGATTTTAACCGTGATCCCGACCTACATTTTCATCGAGACCTTTAAATCGATCGCGCCCATTCATCCGCTGCTCTACTCGATAAGTCGATCGTATATTCAGTTTCAACCAATCCCTCTTGGCATCGTCGAAGGGCATTTGACGTGGGTTGAGCTATGGACCTCGGCGATTTTCGGAGTCGTCTACGTCACAGCGAACTTCGCCCTCCAATTTGGAATCGGTGTAACGATCGCGAGGATGTGCGGTTTGCCGCTTTTGCGAGGAGTTTACAAGGTCCATCAATCGAAGTCGTTCCACGAGTTCTTTTATAGGTTCAACTACTATTACGCACAGTTCGCTTTGGATATCTTCATCGTGCCCCTGATGAAACGTCTCAAGCGCTGGAAGGTGCCACCTACCTATGTGCAGCCGATTGGATTTGCTCTTGGCGTCATGTTGGCCACGACCTTGTTCCATATATTCCGTTGGCCGCACCTGCTATCTGAAGTACCTCTGGATTTTATCAGTCGCGAAACTCAGATAGGGTTTTACTACGTTGCCATAGGAACATTAGTTGGTCTTTCGATTTGGATTGGTGTTAAACTTAAGACGCCAGCCTGGAAGAGGATCGAATTGATAGTGTTTTTCTGTCTCTTCTCTGCACTGGCGCTGGCTTATCGCAATTACACCGTCTCGGATCGGGAACAAGCGTATCTTATGCTGCGACGCTTGTTCCTTCTGGAGTAGGGGTGAGAAATGAAGTTGATAGATAAGATCTTGGTAGCGGTGATTGTCTTGGCGGCGGCCTTCATTGGGTACCGTTTCTTGGGCGGACAAAAGACGACATTCGTTCCCGCAAATAGCCCGAAGCCTTTAGTGGTTGTCCCGGGAACAAACAATCTTCAGGATACGATCGGAGATATTCCGGGTCGCAAACATGGATCTGTCCAAGCTCTCACGCTCAGTATGAAAACAAGCCCGTCTTTAGAGAAATACCGAGTCGAGAAGACTTCGGCTTGTCAGGAAACGCTGTTTGCTCCGATCGAAGCCTACCCAATCTACTCGGCTGAAGTCGCTGCGCATGTGAGTGGAAAAGCGAACTCATTACTCTTAGAAGGTGGTACGGGCTGTCTGACAAAAAATGCGCAGTGGGTTGTGTACAAGGTTGGGGTTAAGTCGGAGGAGCCGTACTTCAAAGACCTGGGTACCTCACGGGTCGTTGAAATTTTCGAAATTCCTTTTGCTGAATTCAACGAAGCATTGGCTCAGTCGATAGGTGTTTCAAATGAAAATCGATCACTGGTGACAAATGCGCCAGTGTTTAGCAAGTCGAACAGAGTGGTGCTGGTCAACATATCGAAACCGAGTGATCGATCGGGTGCCAAGCCACCGGGTTCGCCGCCGAAGTACGCTGTCGTTGGATCAGAAGGATTGCGAGCGTGGTTTAAACAGCGAGGGAAAGAGACGATTCTCATCGATGTTCGCTCGGAATCTGAAATGGCGGCGGAGACGATTAAGCTGCCGGCCGCGATAAAACGGGTTCCATATAAACTCAGCGGAGCCGCGAGTTTCTCATGGGAGAGGACCGTTGGACAGATTGAATCTGACCGTTTCAACGCGACTCCGGATTTCGTGTCGTTGGTCAGTTTTGCCAGAGGACCCGGCGCGAAACTGCATCTCGTGGTCGTTGGCTCAGATAGTTTGGATGGCCGCCCGATTTGGGCCATGAAAGAACTTGGTCAGTTTGGTATCACCAACGTCGTTTGGTATCGTGACGGAGTGAAGTCTTTGAACGCGAAAGCGAATGAATAGAGCCCGTGGGCTCTATTGCCCCGCGCACAGCTCGTAGAGCTCCGCAATGGTTTTGCAGGAGCTAACTTGGCCGACAGTGATTTTCTTTCCGTACTCTAAATCGGCCATGATCATGAGACTGACGAGAGCAAGCGAGTCCCATCCTGGCAGTTTCGCAAACTCTGTCTCGAGTTGGATCGCGTCGGCCTCCAGCTTGAGACTGGCGGCTTCAAGAAAATGACGAATAAATGTAGTATGACTCTCATTCATAGAAATTTCATTTCCGCTGGTTAGCTTCTAATTCTCGTAAGAGAACTTTAGCAAAGTCCTCTCGGGCGTTGGCAATCCGATCTCCTGTTTCGGTCTCCCGGCGTTGCCAAAAGTCGGCGACGGTTTCGGGTTTGACCAATTTCCAGTACGAGGCGAGATTCCCGATAACTGCCATGAGGTGCATGGAGATCGTTGGATAACCCTTGAGGGTCTCCACCAATAAAATCCGCAGTTTCTTTGGGCTCTCGGTCTGGGTGTCGAATGCGGCAAAAAACCAGGGGTCGAGCGCGCCGTACATCTGATTGTAAGGTGGGCTCCGGATAAAACCTAAAACCCGCTTCGTCTCGTCGGCGATCTCGAGTTCGGAGGATTCGGGATCGCGTATAAGTCGGAGGGCTTTCACCAGCTGGTCGAATTCGGCCGTCGTTAGGTGCCGACTCTTTTTGCTTAGTTCGTGTAGATCGCCAGTTAACTCCGCGACTTCCTCGTTGAGGTTCCGAATTGCTCTGTTGCGCGAACCGGCGAATCTCCAGAAGTATCGACTTATGGGGCGGCGTAATAGGTCATCGAAGTAGTTTCTCACTATGACATGCATGGCGCCGTGTGCATCGTCGAACTGTCCATGAGCCATGAAACAGAGAAACTGGCTGCGGATTGCTTCGTAATGAAAAGTGAAATCCTTCTTCGTATTGATCAGATCGGTGGCTTGCATGTATTGCAGAGCGGACTTTCCGACGGACCCCGACGACAGGGTGCACAGGCGAGCGATATGGATGAGCGCCATCTCGACGAGAGGTTGAGGAGTTCTTGGTGATTCGAAAATGTTTTTCAATACGAAGAATGCCTTGCCCGGCTGGATATATCGGTAAAGCAGTTCGAGAGCGTGCACATAGGCGAGATCAGAGTTCTTTGTGGCGTCTTCTTCTAGGAGCTTTACGATAGCGGCGTGGGAAAGTGATTGAGAACGCCGTCGTAGTTCGTAGAGGTGATCCTTTTCAAATATCTGATGCGATGATTTTAAGTCGTCACCGAAAAAGCCATATTCGGCAAGAACCGATACATGTGTTCCGTCGATGTCGACATAGCCGATATTCTTACTGAAGTTCACAAGGTCTTCGAGATCTTCACGAAGCACCACATCGCCATGGACGTCGAAGTCGTAAGCGGAAAACCCGTTGCCGAAAGGTAGTTGGAGCCCTTGGTAAGGGAACAGCGGCGTTAGCCATCGGTCGGATTCAAGCAAGGGGTGGCGGGGCTGAAACTTCGCAAGGTCCTTGCCATCGCGTTTTTCTAAAGCCCAATCGATCAGCGGGAAAATGTCATAAAGAGGGAAGGGCTGTTCCGTGATGTTTTTTGAAATCGTCCGTGCGGAAGAAGGTAGACGAATCGCGAGAACCGAATTGTGAGAGTCGTCATCAAGAGACGCGAGAGCTCCATGGTTGGGAACCTTTCCCATCGGAAGGAATTTATCCGAGTAAAAGGTTTCTCCATGGTCGGACATCAGAATCACAACGGCCTGGCTGTCATGAGCAAGAATCCCACGTTGATCGAGATTCCTAAAAAGTGGCTCAAGGTAGCTCTCAAGCAAGTGGTTTAGATTTTTGCGATAGATTTCGATATTATGTCGGCGCGTGGTTTCAAGAGAAAACGCCGATGCGGATCCGAGTTCTCGGTGTGTGCCGTAGCGCAAACACACGTTCGAGTTGTCCCGGATAGAGTCATGACATGAAAAATCCGGGTAGTGGGTCGAACCGGGCCAGTGAAGGGCGACGTTGTGATAGATCGACAGACTCGGATTCGTTCGAGCTTCGATTTTATCCACGGCGTCTATGACGGTTCGTAAAAAATGTTCGTGTCGATAGGTATCCGAAAATGCCGAGTTTCCGACGAGCTCAGGGATGACCTTTGAACCAAGTGGATTGTTGAATAGCGCCCAGATCGAAAGATCCTTAAAGAAGTGCGGTAGCGCGATGTTATAGGCGCCGGCCGGCGGGGTTAGCACGGAATCGATGAGCAGGCCTTTTCGGTACGAGGAGTGGCTTGTATCCGTGAGTCCGATTTCGACGAAGTAGCCGTCGGTTTTCAGTTTTTCTAGATACGAACCCTTTAAAGACGCATCGGAATCTAGCGAATGAAACGAATTGTTTGTACGAATGGACAGCCGAGAAGGTGGCTTGCCGTGAAAGATGGAGTGAAAGGCGGGATGAGTTCTCGCGATCGGGCTTACGGCTTTTGAAAACTGATGTGATTGCGCCAGGAATTTTGAAATCGAAGGGAATCGACCTTGCGCGATCAGTTCTTGAAAAACATCCGGACGCAGTCCGTCGATACCCAGCAAAATAATATCGTGTTTTGACCAGGGTCTCGCTTGATTTGTGGGAGATCGATCAGATGGTTGATAGGGCAAAAGCGGGTTGTTGAACACGAAAAGAAACCAGCCCATAGCGGCCAGGGTTAGCCCTTGAAGGGCGAGGCGATGCTTTTTCTCCGCCCGCCGACAGTTCTTTATGAAGCGATACAGTGGATGCAAGAACAACAGCGTAGCGGAACAAACGAATAAAACCGGGCCGCCGAAGGGAGTAAGGCTGGTAAACAGTTTTGAGAGATGATGCTGTGATTGAAGAAGCGCGGGATGAAACGTGAGAATGAATGAGAAGATATAGAAAACAAACGAGATCGCATACAGCCGACTTGTCGTGCGAAAACAAGTCGCGATCAGAGCGTTCGTGACGGTGATGATAAACAGCGCCAAGGCGACCCGCAAAATCAGCGTCGGCGGAACAACGGTTAAAAGCTGCTGGAAAGAAAGCTTGGTTACCATTTGTAGCCAGAAGGCGGATCCTGCCAGTTGGATCAGATTGAAAATCAGCAGGCAGAGACTGATCAGTAGAGCAAATTTCCAATACCGCCTCTCGAGCATCTAGACATCCAACGGTGGTAAAATGAGTGTATGGCTAAGGTCGACTAGGGCAGAGCCCCAAGAAAGCCCTACGCCGAATCCGCAAAGCAAAGTGTTTTTCGCCAAGCGAGAAGGTCCAGGAGAAGCAGTTGAAAGCGTGAGTGGGATCGATGCGGAACCGGTGTTACCAAACTGCTGAAGGCCGGAAGTTGGACATCGACCCGACAGTTTAAGGCTGCGTTCGAGATATTTTAGAATCATATCACTTGCTTGGTGAAACACGGCGAGTTCGATGTCGTCCGCCGAGACCTCGGCGAATTTGAATAGCTGCGAAATATGGTCGGGAATCTCGCGGATCACAAAGTTCACGATCTCTGTTCCATCCATAAAAACACGCCGGGGCTCGTTGGACTTTTTAAATCCGCTAGATGGAATCCGGACGCTGTGGTTTCCGCGTCCATCGCTGCCAAGCGCCAGGCAGATATCCTTGTCTTTCGACTTTGTAACAAGAGTCGCAGAGCCGCCGTCGCCGAAGATCAGTGCCGTGGCCCGGTCATTGGGGTCGACGGCTTTTGACATTGTTTCTCCGGCTAGCACGAGCACACGGTTAATTCCTAGACTGGAGATCATCATGCCGGCTTGCCACAGGCCGTAGATGTACCCGCTGCAACCGTAACTGAGATCGACGCAAGGTGCGTCTTTTCTTAAGCCTAGGCGCTGATGCAGGGCCGGACTGGTTTGCGGGCATATGTAGTCAGGTGTGATGGTCACATAAACCAAAGCATCGACTTCTGATCTCAGGCTCGGGTTCTGCTGAAAGAGATTTTCGGCGGCGGAGACGCAAAGGTCGGCCGCAGTTTCGCTGTCTGTGGTCTTCCGAACCCGTGAGATTCCTGTGCTGCGAATGATTCTCTCGGTTTCGTCCAAACCGAAACGACTGGTGTCGGATCGGAAATCACAAACTGTCCGCGGCACCGCCGTCGCGAGGCATTCAATTTCAACACCCGGAATTCTAACGATCATCCCTTTTAGGGTATATCAGCTTGATGGTTGCCGCCAGCACCGCTTTACGGGAATCAACCAAGACAAAACTGGAAGGCGAAGAGACTGTGTCATCGACGTTGTCCGTAATCTCTTTCATGAAGAGAGAGCCCGCCGAAAGTTTGTCGGTATCAGTGTTCGGCATGAGCACCGGCTTATCACCAGCGCGATTCACCAAACTTTGTAGAAGCGCATATTCGATGCGTCTTCCCAGAACCCGGCAACTCATAGCGAAATCGGACACCTCGAGATGGTTGGTGCCGAGCCGAGAGATCGTGATTCCGACCAGACCTTCGTCGGCAATGCGATCGCGATACCCATAAAGGCAAATCTCGATCTGTTTATCTTTTGAGATTTTTAGGAGATCGGCCTGGCTCAGTCGGCGTTTTGAGAGATGAAACTGGTTGGTGCGGTTCAAGATCTGGGAAGCGCGAGCTAGGTTTTCTTGATGAAGAGGCTGCACGTAAACTTCCGATCGTAGATCACTGAGCCAGTCCTCAATTCCGAAGGCGCTTTCGTTTCGGATGCGAGCGCGTTCAGCATTCGAGTCGATCGACATCTTGCGAAGAGAATCTTCTCGCGTGTGAAACTTAGGGATGCACCCGACCTCCTGCCGAAGCCTTGCGGGGAGCAAAAGGGGGTCGGATGGGAAATCAAACACATGGAGCTCTGGAAACGCGGCTGAAACAAGACTGCGCTCGTGAGGGCTGTCGTCGAGGAACAAGACATGTCTTTCGGAGAGCGCCAAGCCAGCGAGCACCGACGAAACCAGTTTGTCTTTTGACTCAAAGCCGATAGCCGAAACGGCGAAGTCTTCAAACTTTAAAGAAAGAGAAGGGTTTTTCGCGAAAAAGGCGCGGACTTGTTCGTGGGCGTTTCGTGAGGCGATACAGAGCAGTAGTCCGCTGTTCGCCGCGTGCTTTAGCTCTTTCTGCAAATCGAGAAAGGCCCGTCCTTCCGGTGTATCGGGGAGCGGAAGATAGTCATCGCCGTTTCGATAGTCTTCGACGAAAACTCCGTCCCAGAGAGTGTTGTCGAGATCGCAGATGATGGCACGATAGCCCGTGCCAAGCAGGTAGGAGCCATACTTACGTACAAAAGCGGCCACCTTGTCGTAGAAGTCGAAGGAGTGTTCAGAGGCCACGAGATAGCGTGACCTTTGATCGAAGAAGTCGACCGGTTCGACATATCTGGTGAATTCATCTGCCGTCAGAGCCTCTAGCGTGGCTGAATATCGACCCGCTAGAGCGTCGATATTTCGTGCGGACTGAAATCGTACGGAATGAGGTGTCGCGACGCCGGCCGGTAGCGTGAGTAAGAGTGTGCGTGTAGGGCGAGTTGCAAGAAGACGCTCAAGCTTTTGTACGACGGAATCCGTGGCGAAAAGAGAATCTGTGCCGCAAACACAGAGCAGTTCGATGGAGGCTGGAATTTCGGCGAGGTTTTCAAACGATTCGACTGCAAGGGCCGCTATGTCCGATCCAAGCGCTCGTTCGAACAGTTGAAGGTTCAGGTCGGTTAGTACAAGAATTTTTGCCGAGTTCACGTGCCGTCCTCGAGGTTCTGAATAAGTTCGGCAACTCGTCTCGGTGTACTGAGCGACGATTTGTTTTGCTGAAATCGATCTCTGAGAGGGCGCGCCGCGAGACCAAACCGATCGGTCAGCGCGATCATCATCTCCACCACCGCAATGGAATCCAGGACTCCGGATTCAATGAGTTCAGTGTCGAGATCGATGCCGAGCGGCGGGCTGTTTGGGTTCCTAGCCTTGGCACCACAGATTCGCACGATCTCTAAGACGATTTCTTCGATGTTAGCTGGTTTGTCGGGCTCCATCTAAATCGAGGATTTCAATTAGCATCCCATTCCGCAACATAAAAAATGCGATTCTCGCTCCGCCGAGAGCAAGACTCTTTGTCGGCGGTACGACAAGTATGGCGCCATCTTGCTCAAGGTCTTTCATTTTCTCGTCGAAGGCCTCTGTGGCAAACGCTTGGTGATACATTTGAATACCACGCTTGAGCCACGAGGCGGCGGGACTGGATTCGTCCAAAGGTTCGAGAATTTCAATCCGAAATGCGCCTTGCGTGAGAAAGGCCCCGCGTGCGTTTATTGCAGGGTTAGAATCCTGAAACTCCGATTCGACTTGAAACCCCAGTTTCTTAAACTGTTCGATTTCGGATTCGAGATTCGCAGTGACGGTGCCGATATGATGAAAGCGAAGTCCCGCTACAGCCATTTGACCAAGCTTCAAACCGTGATGGTTTCTTTGTAAAGACCAAAAACGCCCCGAAGTGTATCGGCGATTTCACCTAGCGTGCATCCGGCCTCCACGGCCGAAACAATCACGGGCATGATGTTCGAATCGCCGGCGGCAGTGTCTTTGAGGCGTCGCAGATGTTCTTGAACAGATGTCGCATTTCTCTTTGCTTTGAAAGCTTTGAGGCGGGCGATTTGTTCTTGCGAGACGGCCTCCGTGATTTTGAGAATTTCCGGAGATTGTGTTTCCTTTTGAACGAAGTCGTTTACGCCGACCACGATTTCTTTCTTCGACTCGACCGCACGCTGGTAGTCGTAAGCGGCTTGTTGGATTTCGCGTTGAATCCAGCCGGTTTCGATACACTTGACGACCCCACCGAGACCCTCGATGCGGTTGATATAGTCTGTCGCGCGAGCCTCGAGTTCATCCGTGAGGCTCTCTATGTAGTAGCTGCCGGCAAATGGGTCGATGACATCAGCTGCGCCGGACTCGTGCGCGATGATCTGCTGCGTGCGAAGCGCAATGGTCGCGGCTTTTTCTGTGGGAAGCCCCAAGGCCTCATCCATGGAATTTGTATGCAACGACTGAGTTCCGCCGAGGACACTTGCCAGAGCCTGAATCGTGACGCGCACGATGTTGTTCTCGGGCTGCTGAGCCGTGAGCGTCGAGCCCGCCGTTTGCGAATGGAAACGTAGGCGCCAGCTTTTGTCGTCCTTGGCTTTGAAGCGATCGCGCATGATCTTTGCCCACATACGACGAGCGGCACGAAACTTCGCGACTTCTTCCAGAAAGTTATTGTGCACGTTGAAGAAGAACGACAGGCGGCCGGCAAACGTGTCGACGTCGAGTCCTTTTTCAATAGCGGCTTCAACGTAGGTAATGCCGTTGGCGAGGGTGAAAGCAATCTCCTGTGCCGCTGTCGAACCAGCTTCTCGAATGTGATATCCCGAGATCGAAATTGTGTTCCAGTTGGGAACGTCTTTTGCGCAGTAATCGAAGATATCCGTGATCAGGCGCAGCGACGGGCGAGGCGGAAAGATGTAAGTGCCGCGCGCGATGTACTCTTTCAAGAGATCGTTTTGGATGGTGCCGGTCAGCTTGTCGCTGCTGATGCCGCGACGTTTTGCAACGGCGATGTAAAGCGCCAGCAGAATTCCAGCAGTGGAATTGATGGTCATGGAGGTCGAGATTTTATCGAGCGGCAGATCGGCTAGAAGAACTTCCATGTCTTCAATCGAAGAAATGGCGACACCGACCTTTCCAACTTCGCCGGTCGACATGATGTGATCTGAATCGTATCCCATCTGAGTGGGAAGATCGAACGCGACCGAGAGGCCGGTCTGGCCGCGATCAAGCAGCATTTTGTAGCGCGTGTTGGATTCTTTGGCCGAACCAAAGCCTGCGTACTGGCGCATGGTCCAAAGGCGTCCGCGGTACATGGTCGATTGCACGCCTCGTGTAAACGGAAAGTCACCAGGTGCCCCGAGAAGAGACTCTGCACTTACACCATTTGGTGGCCAGTCGGAGGCTGAATAAAAGGGTTTAGGTTCGATTCCGCTGGAAGTTTTGAAAGAGTCTTTACGGTTCTTCGCCATGGATTACGCTCGATCGCTAAAGAAGGTTACCAAAAGAAAAGTCGCGATTGGTCCAAGTGGGAGCGACATCAAAAACCAGATGAAGCCGCTGCGATTTTTCGACTGGGCGATGCCCGCGTTGATCATCGCGAGCGTGCCCCAGCCGACAAAATATTCTGGATTTGCGTAGGAACTCAAAACCAGCGCCCTTTACTTCACTTGTTCATAGACAACGAGAGTCTGGCCGGATTCGACAGAGTCAGCAGGTTTGACCAAGATATCTTTGATCTTCACCTCTGCTGTTGCTCGCATCTCGTTTTCCATCTTCATGGCTTCCATGATGAGGATCGGTTGGCCGGCTTTCACCACATCGCCAACGCCAACCATGACCTTCACGATCTTTCCTGGCATACCGGCGACGAGGTTGTCACCGCCACCCAATTGGCCGCCCTTTTTCAGGGACTCGTGCAAAAGTGCCTCGTCGTTGTAAATGCGAACGTTGCGATAGCTTGAACGCGTGTACACTGTGTAGTCGATGCCGGAACCGTACACATCGAGAACATACGATCCGCCACCCCAGATGAGGTTGATGATGTTTTCCACCATCTTGTAGTCATCTTTTGAGATCTCGTAGCGAACCCAGTCGTGTCCCTCTTCTTGAAGGTTCAACTTCCAAGATTTACGGGTCTCGTTGATTTCAATTTTAAAGTTCTTATCACCGACATCGGTTCCAAGTGTTGCTTCAAAAAACATGGCAAACTCCTATTGATCCCGGAGGCTGTTAGCGCGTCCAACAGACTTCCAGCGACTGGCGACATTGTAATCCGAAACCGACTTGGCCTTTTTGTCCGTGTAGGCCGTGATCGCAGCCGCGATCAAGAAGACGTGATCGTCCACCTGGCGGAACAGCTTTGGTGGCCGAATCTCGAGATCCTTGTCGCAAAATTGAGTCGTGTAAGTTCCGTCCAAGAATTTTGGACTTTGCAAAATCGACTTGTGCAGAATGATGTTGGTTTTGATCCCAGTCAGTGTGAACTCGGTCAAGGCGCGGTCCAAGCGACGGATCGCTGTGTCTCGGTCGGGGCCCCAGGCGATGAGCTTTGCCACCATGGGATCGTAGTAGATCGGAACTTCGTACCCAGGATAAGCGTACGAATCGGTGCGGATGAACGGCCCTTGCGGGTGACGGCATCGACGAATCAGACCTGGAGACGGGATGAACGTGAATGGGTCCTCGGCGCAGATTCGCGCCTCGATGGCGTGGCCGCGCTGGACAATGTCAGACTGCTTGAAGCTCAGTGGGCGCCCCAATGCCACGAAGATTTGCTCTTGTACGAGGTCGATGCCAGTAACCATTTCGGTAACAGGATGTTCAACCTGGAGACGCGTGTTCATCTCCATGAAGAAAAATTCTTTCGTGTTGTTATCGAAGATGAACTCAAACGTCCCGGCGCCGATGTAGTTAATGGCCTTTGCCGCCTTAACCGCGACGTCTCCAAGACGAGTGCGCACTTCTGGCGGCACCGAAGGAGATGGACATTCTTCCATCAGTTTTTGGTTGCGGCGCTGAACCGAACATTCGCGTTCGAACAAGTGAACGACGTTGCCATGTGTGTCGCCAAACACCTGAACTTCGACGTGCTTCGGGTTCTGAATGAAACGCTCGATGTAGACCGTGTCGTTCTTGAAATAGTTCAAACCCTCAGAACGCGCGGCACGGTAGAAGCTTTCGAGATCTTCCATTTTGTGAACGACGCGCATGCCTTTACCGCCGCCGCCCGCCGTGGCCTTGATCATGACTGGGAGACCAATTTTCTCCACAACCTTCACGGCTTCTTCCACCGTGTCGACAGGGCCGCCCGATCCCGGAACGGTTGGAACGCCCGCGTCTCGCATCAGGCGAATGGCCGAGATCTTGTCTCCCATCGCCATGATGTTTTCCGGTGTGGGTCCGATAAAGGTCACGCCGGCCTTGCGAAGTGCCTCGGCGAACTCGGTGTTCTCGGAAAGGAAACCGTATCCAGGGTGAACAGCATCTGCGCCGGACGCTTTAACCGCCGCCATGATGCGATCGATGTTGAGATACGAATCTTTCGAAGGCGCCGGACCGACATTGTACGCTTCGTTCGCCAGAGCGACGTGCAGAGAGTCGCGATCTGCGTCCGAATAGATGGCAACCGAATCAATGCCAAGCTCTCGGCACGAGCGGATCACGCGAAGAGCGATCTCTCCACGATTGGCGATCAGGACTTTTTTGAACATGGGTTTTTCAGCCATTGTGATCTCCGATTCGCTCGCGATTAAAGTGGGATGTTTCCGTGTTTCTTGGGCGGATTCGTGTCGCGCTTGTTTTTCAACATTTCAAGCGCGTCGATGATACGACGTCGAGTCATTGCGGGCTCGATCACTTCGTCGATGTAGCCGAGTTCGGCCGCCACGTAAGGATTTGCGAACTTCTCTTCGTAATCGGCAACCAAGCGCGCCTTCTCGGCGGCTGGGTCTTTGGCCTTTTTCATCGCGTCCCGGAAGATGATGTTCACGGCGCCGTCGGCACCCATGACGGCAATCTCTGCTGTCGGGTAGGCGAGGTTCACATCGCCACGAAGATGCTTCGAGCTCATAACGCAGTAAGCACCACCGTAGTTTTTACGAGTGATGATCGTCACTTTTGGCACGGTCGCTTCCGCATAGGCGTACAACAGCTTCGCGCCGTGAGTGATGATTCCGTTCCATTCTTGGTCGGTGCCCGGCAAGAAGCCAGGAACGTCGACGAAGGTCACGATTGGAATATTGAAGGCATCGCAGAAGCGGATGAAGCGTGCAGCTTTACGAGAGGCTTCGATGTTCAAGCAGCCCGCAAGAACCGCCGGCTGGTTGGCGACGATCCCGACGGAACGGCCATTGTATCGCGCAAAGCCCACGAGGACGTTCTTTGCGTAATGTTGGTGAACTTCGAGGAAGTAACCTTCGTCGACAGTCATCTTGATAAGCTCAAGCATGTCGTATGGTTTCTTCGGGTTGTCTGGAATGAAGGTGTTGAGAGCCTCTTCGACACGGTCGGGGCGATCTGCCGTAGGGAGTACGGGTGGATCGTCAACATTGTTTGCCGGGAGGAAGTTTAAGAGTTCACGAATCAAAAGCAGGCAGTGTTTATCGTCGTTTGCCGCAAAGTGGGCAACACCGGACTTCGACGAATGCGCTGTCGCTCCGCCAAGCTGCTCTTTGGTGACGTCTTCGTGCGTGACGGCTTTGATGACGTCGGGGCCTGTGACGAACATGTAGCTGGTGTCTTTAACCATGAAGATGAAGTCGGTGATCGAAGGCGAATAAACAGCTCCGCCGGCCGATGGCCCCATGATCGCGCTGATTTGCGGAACAACGCCGCTGGCAAGCGTGTTTTTTAGAAAGATGTCGGCATAACCCGCAAGAGCTTCGACACCTTCTTGAATGCGCGCGCCACCCGAATCGTTGATCCCGATAATTGGTGCGCCGTTTTTCATGGCGAGCTCCATGACCTTCAGAATCTTGTTCGCTTGTGTGCGAGACATCGATCCGCCGAAGACCGTGAAGTCCTGTGAGTACGTGTAAACCAGCTTTCCGTTGATACGACCGTATCCTGTGATGACGCCGTCGCCTGGGACTTTTTTGTCGCCCATTCCGAAGTTTTGCGAGCGGTGTGTGACGAAACGATCCATTTCAACAAAGCTACCGGGATCGAGGAGAACATCCAGGCGTTCGCGCGCTGTGAGGCGACCGCCTTCTTTGTGTTTGGCAAGACGTTCAGCGCCTCCGCCAATCAGTGCTTCAGCGTTTAGCATCTCAAGCTGAGCAACGCGCTCTTCGGTCGTTCGTGCTTTCGAAGCGCCGTTTTTGTTTTCGGTTTCCATAGTCGCCATAATGCGATCTCCTCTGTTCGTTTTCTTAAATCAATTAGGGGTAGGAGCGACCGTAGAGTCGCGGGAACGGAATAGTCTCGCGAACGTGCGGAAGTCCGCAGATCCACGCGACCGTACGTTCAACACCAAGGCCAAACCCAGCATGAGGGAATGTGCCGTAGCGACGAAGATCCATGAACCACGCGAAGTCTTTTTCTTGCAGGTTGTGTTCTTTGATCTTCGCTTTCAAAATTTCGAGGTTATCTTCGCGCTGACCACCGCCGATGATTTCTCCGTAGCCTTCTGTCGCTAAGAGATCGCAGCTCATCGATTTGCCTGGCTGAGTCGGGTCTTCCTTCATGTAAAAGGCTTTCACGGCTGCCGGGTAGTGGTGAACAAAGACCGGACGATCGAATTTTGACGAGATGATGGTTTCATCTGTCCCGCCGAAGTCGTCGCCGATTGTGAACTCAGGGTTTTCTTTTTTAATAATCTGAGCGGCCTCATCGTAGTGAACGCGCGGGAACGGCCCCTTGATGACTTCGAGCTTCGAAGTGTCGCGTTCGAGTACTTTCAATTCCTCTGGGCGATTCTTAAGAACGCGCTGAACGATGTACTCAACAAACTGCTCGGCGAGTTCCATGTTGTCGTAAATGTCGTTGAACGCGACTTCTGGTTCGACCATCCAGAATTCGATCAAATGGCGGCGAGTTTTTGATTTCTCTGCTCGGAAAGTTGGGCCGAAGCAGTAGACTTTGCCTAGGGCAGCTGCCGTTGCTTCCATGTAGAGCTGGCCGGACTGCGAGAGGTATGCTTTCTCGTCGAAGTACTGAGTTTCAAACAGTGTCGAGGTGCCTTCGCAGGCGCTGGGCGTGAAGATCGGAGCGTCGGTGAGAGTGAAGCCGCGACCGTCGAAGAAATCGCGAATAGCTTTTACGATCTCGTGACGAACGTGAAGGATCGCTGTCTGACGTTTTGAACGAAGCCAGAGATGGCGATTTTCCATCAAGAAATCGGTGCCGTGTTCTTTCGGAGTGATCGGATAGCCTTCGGCACGGTGGATGACTTCAAGCGCTTCGGCTCCGATTTCAAAAACGTTTTGATGTTTGGGATGTTGTTTGACGATGCCGGTGACTTTCACCGAGGTCTCTTGAGTGACTTGATCAAACGCGTTCCACGATTCTTCGCTGCATTGACCAGGCTCTGTACCTTTGTAGTAAACGCACGAAACGATTCCGGTTCCGTCACGCAGTTCGAGAAATTTCACTTTGCCCGAAGAGCGTGTGTTGTAGGACCAACCTTTGAGTTCAACTTTTTGACCGACGTAGTTTTTGAGATCCGCGATGTAGTGGCGCATAACGTCCTTTTTTAGGCCTCTGAACCTAGTGAGGGCGCAGTGCGGCATGCAAGGTGGGCGTCGGTCTGTCAGGACACGGCGCGGCGGCGCGTTAGGAAGCTCGATCAGGTGCTTGGGAGGCTGTCTCAAATCGAGACGAAATTGTGGAGTTCCACCGCCCGCAGAATGGGCATGATTCAAACTGAGATCGTACCTAGGTACTATAGGGACATGCGTGCAGCGACTTGGGTGGCGGCCTTCACAGGATTAAGCCTTCTTTTCACAAATTGCGGGATTCCGACTCCGATCGAACAAGAGGGGGATTCTAAACAGGCCGAGCAATCTTTACCCGCTGCTCCGGGAGATGGTGGATCGTCGGAAACTCTTCCTCCTGCGGCAGGTGCCGAGATCGCGAAACTTGCGGGTTTGTATTCATCCGGTGGCGGCATGCAGGTGGTTTTCCCTGACGGCGAGTATTGGTCCTATAGTGGCTACGGCATCATTCAGATGCGCCACGGAAAAATCACGCAAGCATCGGCGGGGCAGTTTCAATTGCAGGTTTTAATGGGCACGGGTGCCGGTAGCACAGTGACTGGCTCTTACGAAGCGGGTGTGAAGCTCGGTTCGGTCAACCGACTCGCGAATTCGGATGTGGCCCCAAGCTTGAACGCGGCTGCTGGAGATTGGTGGGGCAATTTGCAAGACGGCGATACGCCTTACCTAAATATCACCTCGGCCGGCGTTATCTCGGGCTATAGTGCCAACTTCAGTTGTCGCTTCTCGGGGACACTATCGGTTCATCCAAGCGGTCTAAATATTTTCCGACTCTCCATTGTTCGGCGAAACTGTCTTGGTGGCAATCAAAGCGAAACCTTTACGGGGGTCGCGCGTGTAACTGGCGGAGCAATTCACTTTGCGGCCGCTAACGCCGACAAAACCCGTCGTCTCACCTGGGAAGGCTATCCGGATTAAAAGCTTTCGATGGCGCGCTGAACGTTTAAGCGTCCTTGCGTGATTGCCGCAAATCCCCCTCGATCGACCGAGCTGAAAAGGGATGCGCGAACTTCCGCGGCCGTCGCCGAAGGACGTTTCGATAACAACAGAGCTGCGGCCCCCGAGACAAACGGTGCGGCCATCGATGTTCCGCTTAAGGCCGCCGTCATGCCATTCGGATATGTCGAGTAAATCTGTGCGCCTGGCGCGAACAAGTGCACCAGCTTGAAGCTGTAGTTGGAAAACGCGGCCGAAAAGTCGCGTGCTGTGGACGCACCAACGGTGATCTGGCTTGGTAGCGTGAACGCCGCTGGATATTCGGGAGTTTGATCGAGGTTCACGCCGCTGTTTCCCGCGGCCGCGACGAAAATCACGCCTTGTTTTTCGAGATCGTTAATGGCGCGGCTCAATGACTGCGAGCACGGCGCCCCACCCCAGGAGGCGTTGATCACGCGTGCACCTTGTTGAACGGCGTATTGAATCGCAAGAATCGCGTCGCCGAGTTGGCCTTGGCCAGAGGCGCTCATGAAATCAAGCGGCAGAATTTTCGCGTCAGGCGCAAGCCCCTTGATGGCGCCAAGCGAGTGATCGGTCGAGATAATACCTGCGACGTGAGTTCCGTGTCCCGAAGAGTCGCCGACGTTTGGTTGATCGTCGTAAAAATCCCAACCCGAAACATCGTCGATGTAGCCGTTGCCGTCGTCGTCGATTCCGTTGCCGGGAATCTCGCCCGTATTGACGTGAATGCGTGATTGCAACTGCGGGTGATGAATGTCGACTCCTGAGTCGATGACCGCGACGATCACGCCTTGTCCGCGATAACCGCGATCCCACGCATAACTAGCTCCGACAAGATTTTGTCCCCAGGTGTCTTCGCTGGTGGCCGACGCATTGAGGTCGGAAACGGCTTCGGGCGCCATTGATTGCGGTGAGAGATAAATGGTCTGATCTTGCTCCGCCAAAGCGATGTCGTCTTTGTTCGGCTCAAAAACTTCTTTTTCAAATTCTTCGCGCGTCCATCCGCGCTCGACGGAGACGCGACCATCTTTCCAGTGAACGACGAAGGTGTTCGGAACAGCGGTTGCCGCGCACTCCGGTTTTGTCTCGGGAAACGAGGCGACTTGTGCGGAGTTTTGCTGAAAACATCCGGTAAGGAAAATCACCGTAGTCAGCAGGCTTGTCAAAGCGGCGATGCGAGAGAATCTAGTCGGTGTAGTTTTGGACATCCGCGACCTCCTGTCGCGCCCGTCGGTAGGGCCTACCGAACCCAATCCATGGGTCCGATATAGGTATGTCGGAATTTGAGACAGAAACGGTTAGTCCAGCCGGGCCGTTTTTCCGGTTAATCTGGACGAAGTGTTGTCTGCGATTGAGCGGGTTTTAAGCCTAGACCTTAAGCCAGAAAGCGTCCTGTTTGCCTAGCGTGCTGTGTGCGATTTCTTGGCCCGTGCCTTTAACCGCTTTTCTTTGAGGCGTGCTTTGGTTTTCGCGTCGAAATTCTCGACTGCCGCGAAGTAGCCAATGGGTGGGATGTCGGCGATGTGTTTTTCGATAAAGCGAAACGCCGTTTTGGGATCGACGTTGTGACATTCGCGAAGCGCCCAGCCGACCCCGCGTTGCACATAGAAATGGTCATCGTGGAGAAGATTGCGGATAAGCGGCAGAGTTTTGGAAGAGGGCAGAGGCTTTGTGCGAAAGCGCGAATAGAAGTGCAAAGCCACGATCGATTGGCGTCTGCGCCATGGGTTTTTATCGCGATTCCATTTTTTTAAAAGTGCGTAGCGTGCGGGCCGCTCTTCGACAGCCGCACTTAGCAAACCGGAGAGTCCATCCGAATGAACCCAGTTGTTGCAGCGATCAATCATCTTAGTCAGATATGGCCACAATGGATCGAAGACGTTCTCAATGTCTCCACGCTTTAAAAGTTTTTTGCGATCAAGCGCCCATTTTTCGAAAAAGAAGACGGCCTGCGAGAGGCTCTCCATCAAACCGGATTTGCTCCAAACATGGAACCAGTACTCGGCCTGCTTCTCGGGTGGAAACTCGGCGATCTCTTTGTAGCCGAGCTTAAAACGGCCGCGCTGCACAGGAAGAGAAAGTCCCAGAAGATCGAGATCCACCTTGTAGTAGTTCCACAAGAAATCAGCACGCTTCTTTGTGTGCGGATGTTTCCGCATTTCGCGATCAACGAGTTTGGCGAACGTGGACTTTTTCACGCTTCGAGAGAAGAAATAAATTGAACGAGGAACTGTCCGAACTTGGTTTCGACGGCGCGAGCCGTCTCTGTGACTTCGTCGTGCGAGAGTTTGTTCTGTGAAAGTCC